>NZ_JABWQV010000184.1 GCF_014268615.1 Pseudomonas tehranensis
TGGGAGCGAGCCTGCTCGCGATAGCGGCATAGCCGACGCCCCAGCACTTTCTGGATACAGCATGCCCAACATCCTCCTGGTGGAAGACGACACCGCTCTTTCTGAACTGATCGCCAGCTACCTGGAGCGCAACGGCTATCGGGTCAGTGTGCTCAGCCGTGGCGATCATGTACGTGAAC
The DNA here is from genome assembly GCF_014268615.1 of Pseudomonas tehranensis. Lineage (GTDB taxonomy): Bacteria > Pseudomonadota > Gammaproteobacteria > Pseudomonadales > Pseudomonadaceae > Aquipseudomonas > Aquipseudomonas tehranensis. Next base: position 180 of record NZ_JABWQV010000184.1, read on the forward strand.
GGGCGCGTGTCGATCAGCCGGACCTGGTAATCCTCGACCTGATGCTGCCGGGGCTGGACGGCTTGCAGGTCTGCCGCTTGTTGCGGGCTGATTCGGCCACCTTGCCCATACTGATGCTCACTGCCCGGGATGACAGCCATGATCAGGTGTTGGGCCTGGAAATGGGCGCCGATGACTACGTCAGCAAACCCTGTGAACCCCGGGTCCTGCTGGCACGCGTTCGGACCTTGCTGCGCCGCAGTAGCCTCACCGAGCCGCAGACAGTCAACGACCGCATTCTCATGGGCAACTTGTGCATCGACCTGTCCGAACGCACCGTGACCTGGCGCGGGCAAGCGGTGGAGTTGTCCAGCGGCGAATACAACCTGCTGGTGGTGCTGGCCCGGCATTGCGGCGAAGTACTGAGTCGCGACCAGATTCTGCAGCGTCTGCGCGGCATCGAGTTCAACGGCACCGACCGCTCGGTGGACGTGGCGATCTCCAAGCTGCGGCGCAAGTTCGACGACAACGCCGGCGAAGCCCGCAAGATCAAGACCGTGTGGGGCAAGGGGTATCTGTTCAGCCGTTCCGAGTGGGAATGCTGAGTCGATGTGGAAGCTGCTGATTCGCCTGTACCTGGTCACCATCGTGTCCTACAGCGCCGCGATCTACCTGATGCCGGAACTGGTGGTCCGGCTGTTTCATGAACGCTTTCTGAACTACAACCTCGATTACTCCCGTGGCCTGCAAACCTTGATGGTCAGGCAGTTCCATAACGTGCCCAGCGAGCAGTGGCCGGCACTGGCGGCACAGATGGACAAGGAATTCGAGCCGCTGCGCATCGAACTGGCGGCCATTGATGATGCAGGTTTCAGCGCCGCCGAGCAGGCGCGTCTCCAGCGCGGCGAGAACGTGGTGCGCCTGGGCGAATGGGCCTGGCGAACCCTGGCGGCCGCGCCGCTGGATGAGCGCACGGCGGTCAAGATGATCGTGCCCCCGGACCCGACCGAGGTGAGTTGGCTGTATTGGAGCATCAACGTGTTGATCGGCGCGACGATGCTGGCCTGCCTGCTGCTTTGGTTACGGCCGCATTGGCGCGATCTGGAACGGCTCAAACGCACCGCTGAACGCTTCGGCAAAGGCCATTTGAGCGAACGTACGCAGATTGGCTCCAGCTCGAACATCGGCAGCCTGGCCCACGTATTCGATACGATGGCCGGCGACATCGAGCGCTTGCTCAACCAGCAGCGCGATCTGCTCAATGCGGTGTCCCATGAATTACGCACGCCCTTGACCCGCCTCGATTTCGGCCTGGCCCTGGCGCTGTCCGATGACCTGCCGCCGGCCAGTCGCGAGCGGTTGCAAGGGTTGGTGGCGCACATCCGCGAGCTGGATGAGTTGGTGCTGGAGTTGCTGTCTTACAGCCGTCTGCAGAACCCCGAGCATCTGCCCGAACGAGTGGAGGTAGCGCTGGACGAGTTCATCGACAGTATCCTGGGCAGTGTCGACGAGGACTTGACTGCGCCGGACGTGGTGATCGATGTGCTGCTGCACGGCGCGCTGGAGCGTTTCGTACTGGACCCGCGCCTGACGGCCCGGGCGTTGCAGAACCTGTTGCGCAATGCCATGCGTTATTGCGAAAAGCGGATCCAGGTTGGCGTACTGGTCGGTGTGCAGGGCTGCGAGATCTGGGTCGACGACGACGGTATCGGTATTCCTGACAGCGAGCGCGAGCGCGTGTTCGAACCGTTCTATCGCCTGGACCGCAGCCGCGACCGCGCCACGGGCGGTTTTGGCCTGGGCCTGGCCATCAGCCGTCGCGCCCTGCAAGCCCAGGGCGGTACGCTGACGGCGCAAGCCTCGCCGCTGGGCGGCGCGCGGTTGCGCTTGTGGTTACCAACGCCGTGCTGATGCGGCTTGAGACTGTAGGAGGTTCATGTAGCAGGGGTCAGGCGTCTATTGCACTCGATTCAATCAGCGCCACACCCGCTTGCTGCATCCGCCGGATTGCTGCCTCCATCGAACCGTCGATATCAATGCCCCGGCAGGCATCGAGCACCACCAGCGCATTGAACCCCGCCGCCCGGGCATCCAGCGCCGAGAACATCACGCAAAAATCCAGCGCCAGCCCCACCATATACACCGTGTCGATGCCGCGCTCCTTGAGGTAGCCCGTCAAACCGGTGGGGGTCTGGCGGTCGGCTTCCATGAAGGCCGAATAGCTGTCGATGTCCGGGTTGCAGCCCTTGCGAATGATCAGTTGGGCGTGGGGCAGGTCCAGGTCCGGGTGCAGCGCGGCGCCTTGGCTGCCCTGTATGCAGTGGTCAGGCCAGAGTTTCTGTTCGCCGTAGGGCAATTGAATAAGGTCGAACGGTTGCTTGTCCGGGTGGCTGGAGGCGAACGAAGCGTGCCCGGCCGGGTGCCAGTCCTGGGCGAGGATCACCTGCCTGAATGAACGGCCCAGGCGGTTGATCAACGGCACGATTTCGTCACCCCCCGGTACGGCCAGTTGGCCTCCTGGGATGAAGTCGTTCTGAACGTCTATTACCACTAATGCGGCGGTTGGGGGTGTCATGAATGGGTCTCCTGAACATGGCCCACCACAGCTTAGCCGAACGGAACGGGATGTCTTTCGTCGCAAATATTCCAGAGGTGATGGCTTTTTGATATTTGGTCGGTACGCCCGTACCGCAATTGAGTACAATCGCCGCCTTTCAACCGGGCATGGAAGCAGTTCGGCTTTCCAGTCACGAGAAAAACCCATGCTCATCGGCAGTTATTCACCGGCCCTTGTTTCAATTTCCCTGTTTGTTGCGGTACTGGCTTCCTACACCGCACTGGACATGACCGGACGCATCGCTACCACCCAAGGGCGCGCGGCGCATTGGTGGATGGCCGGCGGGTCCCTGGCAATGGGCGTCGGGGTCTGGTCCATGCATTTTATCGGCATGCTCGCGCTCACCTTGCCGGTGGAGCTTGGCTACGATGTGTCGATCACCGCCTTGTCGCTGCTGATCGCCATCCTGTCCTGCGGTTTTGCCCTGTGGTTGGTCAGCCAGCCGCAATTGCCGGCGTGGCAACTGGCTTTCGGCGCATTGATCATGGGCGCCGGCATCAGTGCCATGCATTACACCGGCATGGCGGCGCTGCGGATGCAGCCGGGTATTGATTATGACCCCTCGTTGTTCGGGGCTTCGCTGGTGATTGCAGTCTGCGCTTCGGCGGCAGCGTTGTGGATCGCCTTTCGCCTGCGCCAGAACATCCCTCATGTACGCCTGGCCCGCGCCGGCGCCGCCGTGGTGATGGGCCTGGCCATTGTCGGCATGCATTACACCGGCATGGCCGCCGCGCGGTTCAGCGACGGCAGTTTTTGCGGCGCCCTGGACGGTTTGAGCAGCAAGGGCCTGGACAATCTGGTGCTGATCACCACGCTGGCGGTGCTGGCCATCGCCTTGCTCACCTCGATTCTCGATGCACGCCTGGAAGCCCGGACCGCAGAGCTGGCCCAGTCGTTGACCCTGGCCAACCGCGAGCTGACGCAACTGGCCCTGCACGACCCCCTCACCGAACTGCCCAACCGCGTATTGCTGGCCGATCGTATCGATCAGGCCATGCATAGGGTGCATGAGCAGGGCGGCTGTTTCGCCTTGATGTTCATTGATCTGGACGGTTTCAAACCGGTCAACGATGCTTTCGGCCATCACATGGGCGACCTGTTGCTGCGCGACGTGGCCCTGCGCCTGCGGGAAGACTTGCGCAGCCAGGACACCCTGGCGCGGATCGGCGGTGATGAGTTCGTGCTGCTGGTGCAACTGGCCGAGCCTGACGATGCGTTGCGCCTGGCGGCCCGCCAGGTCGGGCTGATCGGTCGCACGTTCCGGGTGTCCGATCATGACTTGCAGATATCCGCCAGTGTCGGCATCGCGCTTTATCCGGGCAACGGCCAGAGCGCCGAAGAGCTGCTGATGAATGCCGATGCGGCGATGTACCACGCCAAGGGGGCCGGCAAGAACGGCTACAGCTTTTTCGATGCCTCGATGAACAGCAACGCCCGCAAGCAATTGCAATTGCTGCAAGACCTGCGCATCGCCGTCGAGCAGCGCCAGTTCAGCCTGCATTATCAGCCCAAGTTCGACGCGGCCAACGGCCGTCCGGTCGGTGCCGAAGCCTTGTTGCGCTGGACGCATCCAACCCAGGGCCTGTTGATGCCCGATACCTTCATCGACCTTGCGGAAAAGACCGGGCTGATCATCCCTATCGGTGAATGGGTGTTGAACGAGGCCTGCCGCCAGATGCGCGAATGGTACGTGCTCGGCTACACCGACTGGCGCATCGCGGTGAACCTGTCGGCGTTGCAGTTTTGCCACGTAGGGCTGGTGCAGAGCGTCGCCACGGCGCTGGAGACTCATCATTTGCCGGCCAACAGCCTGACCCTGGAAATCACCGAGACCACGGCGATGAGCGATGCCGATGCCAGCATGACCGTGCTGCAGCAGCTCTCGGACATGGGCGTGGACTTGTCCATCGACGACTTCGGCACCGGTTATTCGAGCCTGATGTACCTCAAGCGGTTGCCGGCCAACGAGCTGAAGATCGATCGCGGTTTCGTGCGCGACCTGGAGCATGACAGTGATGACGCGGCGATCGTCTCGGCCATCGTCGCCCTCGGCCAGGCCCTGGGGCTGCGGATTGTTGCCGAAGGGGTGGAGACCGACGTGCAGCAGGATTTCCTGACTCAGTTGGGGTGCGATTCGCTGCAAGGTTATCTGCTGGGCCACCCGCTGCCGGCCGAGCGCTTCTTGCAGGACATTCGCAAGGCACAACGGCTGGCGCTGGCCTGAGCGGCCGTTCAGGGAACGATGTCGAACGCCGTGCTGCCCAGCCGCTCGCCATTGACCAGCAGATGCACCGCATGCCGGCCCACGTAGTGGCGGCGGGTGGTCAGCTCGCGAATGTGCTGGGAGCGGCTGAGGCTGACGCCCTCCAGGGCGGGCAGGTCGAAAGTCTTGAGCTTGAAGACTTTGGCCGAGGTTCCGCCCGAGGCTTTCACGTAGTCGATGGCATAGTCGATCACCAGGCGCTGGCTCTGCTCAAGGGTTGATTGCACCTTGAACGACAAGGTGATGGGCTCGCCGAGCCGAATCACCGCCGGCGTGACCTGCAAGTCCAGCACCTGGATCTGCGCTTTGCCGCCGACCCCGATAACCGCCAGTGCCCGCGCATTACCTTGTTTGATCAGGCTGCGCAAAGCATGGCGGGCGATCCATGCGGTGTGGCGATCTTGCAGGGGCCAGCCTTCGATCCGGTCCAGCACCCAGTCAGGGTGCTGCTTGGTGATGTCGTTGAGATGATTGGCCACGGACTTGCGTACATACAGGCTGTTGTCGGCCTTGAGGGTCTCAAGGATCGCAGCGGCGAGGTCGGGATTGGCCTGGATCGGCTCCAGATGGAACGACCACGGCAAGCGTGGCCTGCTGCCTTCGCTGGCCAGGCGGCGTACGTGTTCGTTGGGATCGTGCGCCCAGTCGTGCATGGCCTTGAGGGTGCGCGCCAGGTCATCGCGCAGGAAATGCCGCACGGCGAACTCCGAGGAGCCGAACCGGGTGAAATACTTGAGCGCATCCAGGGACAAATCGAAGCTGTGCCGGCCGTAGGACGCCACGTAGTGGGGCAGGAACATGCTGACAAACATGCTGTTGAGGCGGGGCGCCAGGTCTCGCAGCACATCCAGCGAGGCCTCGTAGTCCAAGGGCAGTACCGCATGCAGGCACTCACTGACCCGTGCCATGCGTTGCATCACCGACAGCTCGCTCAGCCCGTCTTTGGCCATGTTCAGGAACGCCCGGCTATCGAAAGCCGGATACACCGAGCTCATCTCACTGGCGATGTGCTCAAGGCGTGTGGCGTTGAAGATTTCCTTGAGGGCAGGGGATGAGGTGGTGGGGGGGCTCATGGCGGGGTCCGTGCGGTGAGGTGTGTTGGACTTTATAGGGGATGTGGCTGCCAATGTGTAGCCCGCCCGTAGTGAGGGAGCAAGCTCCCTCACTACGGGGGCATCGCGTCAGACTTGCGCCATCTCACTCACATATTGGCGAATATGCCCCAATCCCCGCTCCACATAAGCCTCTTTCTCTCCCACCGGGGCAAAGTAATGCAGCACTTCCCGCGCAGTCTCCAGCCCCTTGAGCCGCGCCAGCACCCAGGCCGACAGGTACTGGGCGGAGAAACAGCCTCCGGCGGTGGCGATGTTGCCATTGGCGTGGAACGCCTGATTGACCACGTTGACACCCGCCGCGACGACCCAGGGTTTACTGGTGGTGTCGGTGCAGGCCGGTGCCTGGCCGAGCAGCCCCAGGCGTGCCAGCAGGAATGTGCCGGAGCATTGCGAACCGAGCAGCTGGTGAGTCGGGTCCAGGCGCAACTGGCTCATGATGACCGGGTCATTGGCGACCTCGCGGGTCTTCATGCCACTGCCGAACAACACGGCATCGGCCTTGCAGGCCTGCTCCAGGTCGATCTGGGCGTCGATGGTCAAGCCATTCATGGACGTGACGCGCGGGGTGGGTGAAGCGATGCTCACGCGCCAATCCTTATCCCCGATCAGGGAGATGCGGCTGAGCATGCCATAGGCAATCAGTGAGTCCAGTTCGTTGAAGCCGTCGAAGGTCAGAATGGCGATGTGCATGGCGAGCCCCGGTTTTTATAAATGGCTTTTTTGCCAGCCTACGCCGGTTGTAGGCATCACCGCCCCGTACAGTCGGCGACGGATTCGTCGCTACAGTAAAAGGAATGATTTGCCGCCGTTGAAGTCGGAGAGTTCAGTATTCTCGAAATCACTGGAGTTTTTATGCGCAACCCTACCCTGATCGCCAGCCTGGTCCTGATCACCGGTCTCGCCGCCTTTGGTCCTGTGGCGCAAGCGGTCGAGGCCACCGGAGATGCGGTGGAGCATTCCCCCAACAATGGTCGCCGTTTGGTGGAAGCGGACCGGACGCCGGCTGAATATCAGCGCTCGGACAAGGCCATTAAAAACTGGAAAGAGAAGGGGCTCGAAGCCCCTGAGGAAGGCGCGCAATGGGTGCAGATTCATGACAAGTACGTGATGGTGGTGATTGCCTCCGGGCGGATTCTGAAAATCACCCCCACCACGCGCTAGTTCCTTCAGCTCACTTGGCCTTTGTCCCACAGGCGCACCAGCTCGCCGGGTGCCTGATCTTCAGGCACCTGCAGCACCATTTCGTCGTCCTGGTCGTTGGCGCGGTAGCGCACTTCGATGCGGAAAAAACGCTGGTCGCCACGCCCCGGCGCCGCCGAGTCCAGCGGCAGGCAACCCTCCAGTACTGAGCAGATACGCGTGCGCTGGTCGAGATCGCACTGGGCGAAATCGATTTCCCGAGGGCGAGTCAAGGCGGAAATCGCCGCTACGCCGCCCTGACGAGACAGCCGGACCACCGCGTGATCGTCGAGGGGTGGAAGAGGTTTCATCAATGCTCCTCGGTTAAATCGACGCCTACCTGCGCCCAGCCATTCTGCACAGCCTGCACTTCCCGGGCACCGAAGCGCTGGCGGGCGTGCTCGACGGTCAAGCGGGCGAAGGCGCTGAAGGACGCGTCGTTGGCCAATCTTCTGTCGCACAAGGTTTCATACCAGATCCGCCCGGCCTTTTCCCAGGCAAATCCGCCCAGCGTCGTGGCCGCCAGATAGAAGGCGCGGTTGGGAATGCCGGAGTTGATGTGCACGCCGCCGTTGTCCTCGCGGGTGATGACGAATTCACGCATGTGCGCCGGTTGCGGGTCCTTGCCCAGCAGCGGGTCATCGTAGGCCGTGCCAGGGTTGGACATGCTGCGCAGGCCGTCGCCGTTGATCTTGTCCGTGAGCAGGTCGGCGCCGATCAGCCAGTCGGCCTGGTCGGCGGTCTGTTCGAGGACGAACTGCTTGACCAGCACCCCGAATACATCGGACATGGACTCGTTCAACGCGCCAGACTGGTTGGCGTAGATCAATCCGGCTTCACTTTCGGTCACGCCATGGGCCAACTCGTGGGCCACCACGTCGAGGGAGCGGGTGAAGCGCTGGAAGATTTCGCCATCGCCGTCGCCAAACACCATCTGTGCGCCGTTCCAGAACGCGTTTTCGTAGTCCTGGCCGTAATGCACGCTGCCCACCAGGGCGAAGCCTTTGTTGTCGATGGAGTCGCGCCCCAGCACTTTCCAGAAAAAATCGTAGGTGGCGCCGAGGGCATCGTAGGCCTCGTCCACAGCCGCGTCGCCAGTGGCTGCCTGACCTTCGAGGCGTACCGGCTGGCCGGGCAGTTCCATGGTGTTTTGTGCGTCATGCACGCTGCGCTGGGGTTGGCCGGGCTTGCCCGGCCTGGGCAGCGCTGCGGCGGCGGGCGGGTTGTGTGGCGGACCGGGGTTGTGCCGCAGATTGCGTACATGGGTCAGGGTGCCGAGGGCGCTGGAACGTTGATGTTCGGAGCCGTGGGCGATGATTCGGTTGAGGATATAGGGAGGAATGAAACCGTGAAGCGGGCGAGAGTCGATCATCAGAATATCCTTATCTGAAATGCAGGGTCGATACCCATGTGAACCGAAGCGACCGCTGCGGTTCCCTTGTGCAGCCAATACACAAAAGTTTGCCAGCCACGCGGATTTCTGCGAAAACCCGCGCCTGAACCAAACGGGAGTGCCCCATGAACGAAGAGTTGCAAATCATCGACCTGAAACAGGGCGACGGCAAAAGCGTAGTCAAAGGTGCGCTGATCACCACCCAGTACCGAGGCACGCTGGAAGACGGCACCGAATTCGATTCGTCCTACAGTCGAGGCAAACCTTTCCAGTGCGTGATCGGCACCGGTCGGGTGATCAAGGGCTGGGACGTCGGCCTGATGGGCATGAAGGTCGGCGGTAAGCGCAAGCTGTGGGTGCCGGCGAATCTGGCCTACGGCGAACGGTCCATGGGCGCTCACATCAAGCCGGGCGCGAATCTGATTTTCGAAATCGAACTGCTGGAAGTGCTGACCCGCGACGATTGAAAGGGTTGCTACTCTCTCCAGTCCTAGCATGACGCTATTCATCGGGGTGCGAAATATGAATGCAGAGCAACATGACCTTGGGGTGTCCCAGGTCGCCGCGGCCATTGCCGAACCGGCTCGCACCCGAATGCTGTGCGCGTTGATGGACGGCCATGCCCGAACCAGCACGGAGTTGGCGAGCATCGCCGATGTCAGCGCCTCTACCGCCAGCAGCCATTTGGCGAAGCTCAAGGAATTGGCCTTGGTGCGTCTGTACGTCCAGGGCCGACATCGCTATTACAGCCTGGCGGATAGACGCGTTGCCCAGGCCCTTGAAGCGTTGATGGTGATCGGCCAGAAAGCCGCCCCGACCTTCACCCCGCGCACCCCGGATCGCCTGCAATTTGCCCGCACCTGCTACGACCACATGGCCGGCACGCTGGCGGTGCGCTTGCACGATCGGATGCTTGAGGCCGGATGGCTGGTGGAGGTGGAAGGTAAAGGCTATCGCCTGAGTGACGATGGCGAGGCGCTGTTGCAAGGGCTGGGCATTGATGTCCAGGCGCTTGCCGTTCAGCGACGCCGGTTTGCCTGCCCATGCCTGGACTGGAGCATGCGCCGTCCGCACCTGGGGGGAGCGTTGGGGGCCGCACTGCTGCAAATGGCGATCAAGCGCAAATGGGTGATCCAGGACCTGGACAGTCGGGCACTGGGGTTGACGGCCAGTGGCCGCAAGGAAATGGCGACGCGATTGGGTGTCGATGTCGAGATGGATGTCGGCCCTGCTGGCGCCTTCGCGAGCAAGCCCGCTCCCA
>NZ_JABWQV010000185.1 GCF_014268615.1 Pseudomonas tehranensis
GAGCGGGAGCAAGCTCCCTCGCCACAGGGCCATCATTTTTCTTATGTGAGCAGCATGACCCATGTGGGGAGAGGGGTTTTACCAGTTATAAGTCAGATCCGTGGTCAGGGTGCGGCCCTGGCCGTAGTAGCAGTCCCAGTCGCTGCGGCAGCTGGCGACGTACTTCTTGTCTTCGAGGTTTTCCATGTTCATTCGCACGCTCACGCCCTTGATGTGCAATGGGGATTTTTCGAAGTCGTAGGACATCATTGCGTCGTACACCGTGTAGGACGGGATCTGGAACGCGCCTTCATAATCGGTGCCATAGCTCTGGCGCACATACCGCGCGCCAATGCCCGCGCCAAAACCGGCCAGGGGGCTGGCGCCGGTGAAGGTGTAGTCGATCCAGGCCGAGGCGGTCAGCGGCGGCGCGCTGGCCGGGTGACGACCTTCGCGACCATCATTGTCCTTGGTGTACTCGATGTCATTACGCGACACCGAACCGATCATCCGTATGTTTTCGTTGAGGTTGACCTTGCCTTCCAGCTCGATGCCTTGGGAGCGCATTTCACCGGACTGCTCGCTGACCCCGTATTCGGCTCCCAGAACGCTGGTGACGACGTTTTCCTGCACGATGTCATAGACCGACAGCTGGATAAAACCGTCGATGCCTTTGGGTTCGTACTTGATACCCGCTTCGTATTGCTTGCCGGTGGTCGGTTCAAACGCGGGCCCGGTAATATTTGTGTTGCTGACCGGCATGAAGGATTCGGAGTAGCTCACATAAGGTGTGAGCCCGTTGTCGAACAGGTAACCGAAACCGGCCCGACCACTGAATTTCTCATCTCGAGATTTGCTGCCGGTGCCCGCCAGGGGCTGTTTGTTGTCGGTGTCGGCGAAGTCGTAGCGACCGCCGACGGTAAAGAACCATTTGTCCCACTTGAGTTGGTCCTGAACATAGAGGCCGGTCTGACGGATGGTGTTATCCCAGCGATGGGGCGAGGTGAAGTTGATCTGGCCGCCATACACCGGGTTGTACATATCGATGGCCGCGGCACTACGGTCGTACAACCCGAGGAACTTCGATTCGAAATGGTAGTGATCCACACCCAGCAGCAGGGTGTGGTCCAGTTCGCCGGTCCGGAATTTGGCCTGGGCGGTGGTGTCGATGTTGTAGACCTTGTTGGTCTGCGACCAATCCACGCCGTAGCGACGCATGTAACGCTGGTCATTGGCACCGGTGACGGGGTTGGCGATGAAACCATAACCGTGCAGCGGATCCACATACTGGTCATCGACCTGGGCGTAACGCGCCGTCTGCTTGAGGGTCCAGACGTCATTGAGTTCGTGGGAGGCTTCATAGCCGACGACAAACTGCTCACGGTTGTACTTGTTCAGGCCCGGCTCGCCGAAGAAGGTCGAGCGGCTGTACTTGCCGTTCGGGTTCGGCAGTACGGTGCCGGAGGCCGGCAGGCCCTGGGCCGAAGGGGTATCGCGGTCTTTCTGATACTGGGCGAAGAGGGTGATGCTGGTCGCATCGCTCGGGTTCCAGGTCAGGCTGGGGGCCAGGAGCATGCGGTTGTTTTCGACGTAGTCGATTTCCGAACCGGAGTCCTCCACCACGCCGGTCAGACGGTAGAGAAACTCGCCTTGATCATCCAGCGGACCACCCAGGTCGAAGCCCAGCTTCTTGCGATCGTTATCGCCGGCGCCCAGGGTCACTTCATGTAGCGGCGTGACAGTGGGGCGCTTGCTGACCATGTTGACGATACCGCCCGGCTGGTTCTGGCCGTAGAGCACCGAAGCCGGCCCTTTGAGCACTTCGATGCGCTCCAGGGTGTACGGGTCGATTTGCAGGGCGCCGCCGGTACTGCCGCCGCCATAGGGCAGGTGCAGGCCGTCGAGGTACAACGGTGTGGGGATAAAGCCGCGAGAGGTCGGCTCGTCGAAGATCGTCACCCGGTCGGAGAAACCACCCCCGGTCATGCCGGCGGTATAGCGCAGGGCTTCGGTCACGCTTTGTGCGCCGCGCAGCTTGACCTCGTCCTGGGTGATCACGTTGACGGTTTGCGGCACTTCATTGAGTGGCGTATCGGTCTTGGTGCCCGTGCCGGTTTTTTTCGCGACGATCCCATCGACCGGCCCCCATGCCGATTCCTGGGTGCCTGAAATGTTGATCGGTGCCAGATCCAGGCCAGCCCCGTTGCCCCGGCTGTTCAGGGTCATGCTATTGCCCTGGACGCTGTAGGTAATGTTGGTGCCTTGAAGCAACCGGGCCATGGCCGCCGCCGGTTCCAGGTCACCGCTCACCGCCGTGCTGCGCAGACCGCTGACTTCGGCCGGGCTGTAGAGCACTTGCAGGTTGGTCTGGCGACCGAATTCCTGCAACGCGCTGCCCAGGGGCTGGGCCTGGATATTGATCGGCAGGCTCTGGGCCTGGGCCATCAACGGCAAGCCCAGGGCCATTGCGCAGAGGGCCGGGAGGCTCGGTCGAAACGATTGACGAATCAGCAGAGCCTTGGTGAGTGCGTTCAGTCCGTGCGGTGCGGGCATTATTTTTTTACTCTTCAAAGTGTTGACTGAGAACTATTTCTATTAGCTGCTATTAAGACGTTGGGCCTTGGGCAAACCGGAAAGCCTTCACGCTTTTTTTTACGAAATTTTCACAGTCAGGCAGGTTGAAGCTCCGTGATGACGTGTCCGGGCTCCATGCGCACCAATCGAGTCCCTGTACTTTATTGGCAGGCACAAAAAAACCGGGCCGGGCCCGGTTTTTTTGTGGGGTGACGCTTAGAAGTCGTAGGTCACGTCCAGCGAGGCCACGCGTTCCTGGCCGTAGTAGCAGCCGAACGAGTAGTTGCAGTGGGACACGTACTCGCGGTCGAAGACGTTTTGCACGTTCAGGCTGGTGGTGACGCCACGCAGGCTCGAGGTGGCCTTGCCCATGTCATAGCTGATGGTGGTGTCGAACACGGTGAAGGCCGGTACGTCGAACGAGTTGGCCGCGTCGCCCGGCTTGCGGCCGGTGTGGCGGGCGCCTGCGCCGAAGGTCAAGCCGTTGAGGGTGGCCTGGGTGAAGTGGTAGTCGACCCACAGCGTGGCGGAGAACGGCGCCTGTTGCTCGCTGCGGTTGTCCTCGTTGCCGTAGTTGTCCTTGGTGTAGAACGAGTCGAGGTAGGTGGCGGCGGCCATGACGTCGATGTTGTCGAGGGTGGATTTGACTTCCAGTTCAACGCCGCGTGAACGCACCTGGCCCGACTGGATCGAGTTCTGCGGATCAGCGGGGTCGGCGGTGACCAGGTTCTTCTGTTTGATCTGGAACACCGAGGCGGTAATCATCGTGTTGTCGAACGGTTGGTACTTCACACCCACTTCGTATTGCTCGCCTTCGGTCGGCTTGAACGACTCGCCAGAGACGTCTGTGCCCACGGTTGGCAGGAAGGACTCGGAGTAGCTGATATAGGGCGCCAGACCGAAATCGGTGACATAGGTCAGGCCAATCCGACCGGTGAACTTGTTGTCACGCAGTGAGGAGACGGTTCCCGCCAGCAGGTCCTTGTTGTCCACCTCGGCCCAGTCCTGGCGGCCACCCATGGTCAGGATCCACTTGTCCAGCTTGATCTGGTCCTGCAAGTAGACGCCGGTCTGGCGAACGGTGTTGTCCCACTGGGTGTCCAGCGTCGGGATCACGCTGCCGGTGTCGTAGTTGTTATTGCTGCCGTACAGGTTGATCGGCACGACGTTATAGGCGTTGTAGCCATCGTACTTGCGGTTGAAATGACGATAGTCCACGCCCGCCAGGGTAGTGTGTTCCAGGGCGCCGGTGTTGAACTTGTATTCCACGTTGTTATCGATGGTGTAGGCGGTGTTGTGCTGCTGCCAGTCAAGTTTTACGCGGTTGGCCTGGGTCTGGTCGGTCACGCCACCGGTGGTGACGAAGCTACGTAGATAGAAGCCCCGGTATTGGTCACGCACATCGGTGTAACGCGCAGTGGAGCGGACTTTCAGGTCATCAGTGATGTTGTGGCTGAAGTCGTAGCCCAGGATGAACTGATCACGCTTGTAGTCGTTCCACCGCGTGTCGCCGGAAAAGAAGTCCCGGTCGATCCGCTGGCCGTTGGGGCCGCGCTCCAGGGAACCGATCCTCGGCAGCGCCTGATAGTCCTCCAGGCCATCGTCGCGCTGGATCTGCGCAAGCACGGTCAGCGAGGTGTCTTCGTTGGGCGCCCAGGTCAGGCTCGGTGCCAGCAGCATGCGTTCACTGTGGGTGTGATCGACCTGTTGGTTGCCTTTTTTCGCCACGCCGATGACGCGGTAGCTGAATTCCTTTTGGTCGTCGATCGGGCCGCTGGTGTCGAACGCGCCGTTGACCCGGTTGTAGCTGCCCGCGCCCAGTTTGATTTGGCTGCGCTGTTCAGTGGTCGGGCGCTTGGAGACCATGTTGATCAGGCCGCCGGGCTGGTTCTGCCCGTACAGTACCGACGACGGGCCCTTGAGCACTTCGATGCGCTCCAGGGTGTACGGGTCGATTTGCGGCGCGCCGCCGAGGCTGCCGGCATAGGGCAGGTAGGCACCGTCGAGGTACAGCGGCGTGGGCGAGAAACCCCGGCTGGTGATTTCGTCGGCGATGGCGTTGCGGTCGGTGAAGCCTCCGGTATCCAGACCCGGTGTGTAACGCAAGGCCTGGGTCAAGTTGCGTGCGCCCTGGGTGGCGACCTGCTCGGCAGTGACCACGTTGATGGTCTGCGGGATCTCCAGGATCGGCGTGTCGGTCTTGGTGCCGGTGGCGCTGCGGGTGGCGACGTAGCCGTCCACCGGGCCGTAGGCCGATTCCGCAGATTTACCGGTGATGGTCGTGGCGCCCAGTTCCAGCGAATCCCCTGCCGTCCTGGCGCGCACACTGACCGTGTTGCCTTGGAGGGTGAACATGACGTCGGTCCCCACCAGCATCTGCGACAGTGCTTGCGCCGGTGACAATCGGCCGCTGACCGGCTGGCTGCGCAGCCTCTGGACATCATCGGCGCTGTAGAGCACTTGCATGTTCGATTGATTGCTCAACGCCTGCAGGGCACTCGACAGCGACTGCGCCGCAATGTTGAGGTCGACTTCCTGTGCCTGGACCTGTGCGCTGAACGGCATGGCCAGTGCCAGGGTGAACGCGGTGGCGCTAAAGTCTGGTTGGAGCAGGCGGTGCATGATCAGTGCCTTGGTAAAACGTGGAATCCCCGGCGTTGCTGGCATGTGTTTCACTCTTGCAGGTTTTAGTTTTAATAGGGGGGTAGTTGTCATCAATTCTTAATCAGGACGCACGACCCAGAAAAACCAGAATGGGAATCGAGATTGTTTACGCAGATTGCAGTTCGGTGATCACACGGCCGGCCTCCATGCGCACCAATTGATCGGCCACGTCGAAGTAACGGTCGTCGTGGGAAATCACGATGATGGTCTTGCCTAGGCGCTTGAGGTCCGGCAGCAACTCCGTGTAGAAAATCCGCCGGAAGGTCGGGTCCTGGTCGGCGGCCCATTCGTCGAACACCAGCACCGGGCGTTCCTCCAGCCAGGCATTGACCAGGGCCAGGCGCTTGCGCTGGCCGGTGGACAGATCCGTGGTGGTGAAGGTGCCGTCGCGCACGCTGACCTTGTGGGCGATTTCCAGGCGTTGCAGGTATTTGTTGGCGTCATCCGGGATATGGGTGTCGCCTTGCACGATGTCGTCGAACAGGTAGTAGTCGGCAAAAATGGTGGTGAACAGCTGGCGATAGTCGTCGCGGGTCAGGGCGGTGACGACCTGATCGTTGAGGTGGATTTCACCTTGTTGCGGCGCGTACAGGCCCAGCAGCAATTTGATCAACGTCGTTTTGCCGCAACCGTTTTCACCGACGATGAATACGATATCGCCCTGGTCGATCTTCAGGTTCACTGGCCCCAGGCGGAACGGCGTGGCGCCTTCGACAGCCGGGAAACTGTACGAAACGTCGATCAGTTCCAGCGTCTGCACCGGTGTTTTCGGCTGGCCCTGGTCATTGAGCAGCAGGTGCGGTTCAGGCGAGGAGAACTGCTCTGACAGCTCGGCGATGCGGCGGAACGCGATCTGCGCGCGGCTGACGATCGGCAACGTGCCGATCAGGTGTTCCAGCGGGCCTTTCATGTACAGCAGCACCAGCACGAAACCGCTCATCACCGCTTTGTCGGCGCTCGGCCACAGCGATTGCAGGGCCAACGCCAGGCCGATCACCACGAAGAACAGCATTGAGCCGAGAGTCTTGGCGACTACGAAAATGTTCACCGAGCGAATCTGCGTGTCGCAGATCTTGTCAGCGGTGCGCTCGATGCCCGAGACAAACATGCGCTGTCGACGGGGGCGGTGTATACGCAGTTCCTTGGCACCCTCGGCGATGGCGTTGTAGTGCTTTTGCAGTTCGTCCTCGTGGTCCCTGGCGCTCATGAACCCGGCCATGCCGCGACCACGGGCGATGTACTGAATGACGGTGCCGATGAGGATCGCCAACACTGTCACCAGAAACATCGGCCACGACAGCATCGCCAGGTAACCCATGCAGCCGAGAGTGACGGTCAGGGAAATCGCCAGGGGGGCGAAGGCGAAGGCGAAATCGCTGATGGTGTCGACGTCGTGGGTCAGCACCGGAATCAAGCGATGGCTGCGGTAGCGTTCGATCTGCTCGATGGGCGCCGACAGGACTTTTTCCCCCAACTCCTTGCGCAGCTTGGCGATGATCTTCTGGCCGACGTAGTTGGTGCCGATGTCGGAGAAAATCGAACTGGCCAGCGCCAGCAGGCACAACCCGGCGAACACGCCCACCACCGTGGCGCTCAGGCCGCTGTCGGTGTGTAACACGTTATTGATCGTTGCCAGCAGCACCGTGACGCTGAGACCGCCGACCATGCCCAGGGCGATGGCGCCGATGACAATCAGCCGGAAAGGTTTGAGCAGGGCGAACAATTCGTGAATCACCCCGCGTGTTGGTTGGCTCATGGAGGTTTCCCTGCTTGATGGAAAGGGCGAAGGCCCCTGCGGGCATTCACCGCAAGGGCTGGAGGACGGAGGCACGCCGGTTATGTCGTGTCCACCTGTAGAACGAGCGGAGGGAAAGGGGATTTAGCGAGGGAGCGGTTCAGGAGCATCCACCTAGTCAGAGGGCATTTGTGACGAGGCCACTGGCGGTGTTCAGGCAGGCCGTGGCCTATCAACGTCGGCCTTTTTATGTTTCGTGAAAATGATAAGTGAACTCATTCCGGTTTTCGCAAGTGCTGCGTCTTACTTAGGTATGCGGGCAAATAGGGCAGGACAACCCGGACACCGGATTTGCCCTTAAGGGTCCAGCCTCGACCATGTACTGGCACCTCGCCCCTTGGCAATCGATCGTGCGGGTTCTCTCGTGCTGGCGAGCGGCGGGCCCTTCGGCCCCACGGATTGTTACCTCTACCAATAAATAGTGAGCACGATGTCATCCATTCATGAGTTCAAACCTCTGTTCAAGGCACTCGTCATGTCCCGCGGCCTGCGTTCGCGTCGGGTGTTGACCGGTCTGGGGCTGGTCTGCCTGGTGCCACTTAGCGCTCAGGTGATGGCAGAAGACGTCAGCATCGACATCCCTGCGCAATCGCTGCCCCAGGCACTGCAAGCGTTCGGTCAGCAGACCAACCAGCAAGTGATCTACAACGCCGGCGATATGGCCGGGCTGCAAAGCAACCGCGTCAGCGGCAGGATGAGCCCACAGGCGGCCATCGCCGAATTGCTCAAGGGCACTGACGTGCGCTACAGCATTGAGGGCAATACCCTGATGCTGGTGCGCGGTTCCGCCCAAGCCCTTGAGCTGGGCGCGACCACCGTCAAAGCACAGGAGCTGGTGGCGACGACCGAAGGCAGCAAGTCATACACCAGCAACGCCGTGACCATCGGCAAGGGCACCCACAGCCTCAAGGAAATTCCTCAGTCGATCACCGTGATGACGCGTAAGCAGATGGATGACCAGAACCTGGTCAACCTCAAGGACGCCGTCAACCAGACCACCGGCATCGTCGGCCTGCAGGGCGTCGGCCAAGGCATGATCCTGTCGTCACGCGGTTTCCAGATCGACGATTGGCAATACGATGGTGTGCCGATCCTGCGGAACAACTATTCGCTGGGTAACTGGGCGACCCAGGACCTGATCTTCTTCGACCGCCTGGAAATCATGCGCGGCGCCGCCGGTCTGCTGCAAGGCACCGGCAGCCCCGGCGGTGCCGTCAACCTGGTGCGCAAGCGTGGCCAGAGCGCACCGACCGTGACCCTGACCGGCAAGGCCGGCTCGTGGGATCACTACGGTCTGCAACTGGACGCTGGCGGCCCGCTGAACCAGGCCGGCAACATTCGCGGTCGCATCGTCGTCGATGAAGACCAGAGCAATTCATTCGTCGACCATGCGTGGAGCAAGACCCACTCGCTGTACGGCGCGCTGGACGTCGACCTGAGCGAAGACACCACCCTGGGTTTCGCGGTCAGCCAATCCAACGGCGAATCGCGGGGCAACATTCGCGGCTTGCCACGCTACGCCGACGGTTCGATGCCGGACGTGTCGCGTTCGACCTACACGGGGGCGCGCTGGAACCGTTCCGAAATCGATGTCACCACCTACTACACCGATCTGGAGCATCGCTTCAACGAGGACTGGGCGTTCAAGGTGGGTGCCGTGTACATGACCGAAGACAACCAGGCGAAAAATCAGCGAGTGCAAAGGCTTGGCGGCCTCAACCCCGATGGCAGTGGCGTGCAATATGCCGACTTTGTGACCGATTTCCAGTCCACGAAGTCCGGTCTAGACATGAGCCTGAACGGCAAATTCGAAGCCTTGTCGATGGAGCAGGAAGTCATGCTGGGCGGCAACTTCTCGCAGTTGGAGACGGATGATAAATTCGCCCGTACCTTCAACAGCACCAGTGACTCCATCTTCGACCTGAACAATGACCGACCGGACATCAGCTACGAGAGTCTGATCGCGGCGGGCGGGCGGGGCACCCTCAGCAAATACGATATCCGCCAGAAGGGTGTGTACGGTACCTGGCGCGTCAAGCCGATCGATGATCTGACGCTGGTGCTGGGTTCCCGGGTCAGTTGGTATGACTCCAACTACAAGGCGAAAACCGAAGACTCAGCCGGTGTTACCCCATACACGGCAAGCACCGCAACTGAAACCGGGGTGGTCACGCCCTACGGCGGTATCATCTATGACCTGAGCCGTGAGTGGGCGGTATATGCCAGCTACACCGATGTGTTCCAGCCTCAGACCGAGGTCGATGCCAGCGGTTCGGTGCTCAAGCCCATCGTCGGCACCAACTACGAAGTCGGCCTCAAGGGCGAGCTGATGGACGGTCGGGTCAATACCTCCCTGGCTATCTTCCGTTACGACCACGAGAACCGCGCCATCGAAGACACCGCCGCAGGGATGGTATGTGAGGGCGGGTATTGCTCGGTAGCCTCGGGGAAAGTGCGTAGTCAGGGTATCGATGCCGAAATCAGTGGTGAAGTGGTGGACAACCTGCAGCTGTTCGCGGGCTACACCTACAACACCACCAAGTACCTGGAGGACCCGAAAAATGAAGGTGTTGTCTACAGTAGCTGGACACCGAAACACATGCTGCGCGTGTGGGGCAACTACCAGTTGACCGGCGACTGGAGCCGCGTTAGCACCGGCCTGGGCTTCACCACCCAAAGCCACACACTGGTTTACCAAGAAAAGACCAACGTACCGGGTTACACCGTGTGGAATGCCCGCATCGGCTACCAGCTGACGCCGGAAATTGCTTTGGCGGTCAACGCCAATAACCTGTTCGACAAGACGTACATAACGCCCGCCTATAACCAGCTCGATGGCAACAACAACTTCGGTGACCCGCGCAATCTGATGTTCAGCGTGAAGTACACCCCGCAGTTCTGATTGGCACGCAAACAAAAAACGACCCGCCTTGAGCGGGTC
>NZ_JABWQV010000186.1 GCF_014268615.1 Pseudomonas tehranensis
CGCTTTCGCGAGCAAGCCCGCTCCCACCGGCTATGCGCCAGACGGCAAGGCTATCTGCTCCACAGTGACGGCAATTCTAGGCACCCCACCGAACGGCGATAAGCCGACCTTTCTGCGAATCTTTGTTACCGTTACTGCGATAATCCATTAGTCGGGGTCCGCCGCACTGTAACTTCGTGTCACAATTTGCCACCTCCCAAGAGAGCCCTTCATGGACACTTTGCAAAACATGCGCGCGTTCAGCTGTGTGGCCGAAGCGGGCAGCTTCACCGCCGCCGCCCAACAGCTCGATACCACGACCGCCAACGTTTCGCGTGCGGTTTCCAATCTGGAAGCCCATCTGCAAACCCGCCTGCTCAACCGCACCACCCGCCGCATCGCCCTGACCGAGGCCGGCAAACGCTATCTGCTGCGTTGCGAGCAGATCCTGGCGTATGTCGAGGAGGCTGAAGCCGAGGCCAGCGATGCTCACGCACGTCCTGCCGGGCAGTTGAAGGTCCATACCATGACCGGCATCGGCCAGCATTTCGTGATCGATGCCATCGCCCGTTATCGCAAGACCCATCCCGACGTGACCTTCGACCTGACCTTGGCCAACCGGGTGCCGGACATCCTGGACGAGGGTTACGACGTTTCCATCGTGCTGGCCAGCGAATTGCCGGACTCGGGCTTTGTCTCCCAGCGCCTGGGGATCACCTACAGCATCGTCTGCGCATCACCTGCCTACGTGAAAGCCAGCGGCTGCCCGCAAAAACCCGGTGACCTGCTCAACCACGCCTGCCTGCGCCTGGTCAGCCCGGTCATTCCGCTGGAGAAATGGGTATTTGACGGCCCCGAAGGCCAAGAGATGGTTACCATCAGCAACTCACCGTTCCTGGTGAACTCCGCCGATGCCATGAAAACCGCGATCACCAGTGGCATGGGCGTGGGCGTGTTGCCGGTGTATGCCGCCATTGAGGGCTTGCGCAATGGCACGCTGGTGCGGGTCATGCCCAACTACCGCTCCCAGGAACTGAACCTCTACGCCATCTATCCTTCGCGCCAGTACCTGGATGCGAAGATCAAGACCTGGGTCGAGTACCTGCGCGGTTCGCTGCCGGAAATCCTCGCGGCGCACCAAGCCGAGCTGACGGCCTATGAGTTGAGTGGCAGTCTGGCCGGTGCACGGGTCACGAACTGATTTCGCACCCGTGCTCCAAGGGCGATATCAGCGCTTGCCCATCGAGCGACGCGTGCCGGGCGGCGCGGCGCCAGGGGTTTTGGTGTGACCGTTCTTGGCGCCGTTCTTGTACCAAGGCTGCTGCCCGGCCCCTTTGGCCGCGGCCAGCTCACCCGGCTTGAACGGGAACTTGAAAGTCGGGATCGCGTTGACGCTCTCGCCGCTGGAAACATCGCTGTCGGGCCGGTCGGCCTGTTCGCCGTTCGGGTGTTCGTCCGCGGGCAAAGGTGTTGGGGAAGTCATGTAAAGCTCCGGGTAATGCGTGCAAGTCGGGCCCGGAGAGCGAGCCGCGAAAGTCGGCAGTATACCCGCCCGATACCGGCGCGCGCAGGGCGGATTCAATCGGCCCTACACTCGTCTGACAGTAAGTCGGGACAAAACTGACAAGCCCGTCAGTTAGGCGTCACCTTCCTGACCACCTCGCAACGCTATATAAGAAAGATAAAAATCCCTCTGTCCTGAACCGGCCTCCCACCTCCATGCACATCCAGAAAAAAACCGTCTTGCTCGTCGCGCTCCTGGTCGTCCTGGCGGCTGTCGCCCTCTGGTATGTCATCAAGCCCGTCACCGCCAAACCCGGCGCGCCCGTGGCCGTTCCGGTGAGGGTGGTCAGCGTGGTGCAAAAGGATGTGCCACGCTTTGCCAGTGGCATCGGCACGGTGTTGTCACTGCACAGCGTGGTGATCCGCCCGCAGATCGACGGCATCCTCACCCGACTGCTGGTCAAGGAAGGGCAACAGGTCAAGCAGGGTGACCTGCTGGCCACCATCGACGACCGCTCGATCCGCGCCAGCCTCGACCAGGCCAGGGCCCAGCTCGGGGAAAGCCAGGCACAACTGGCGGTCGCCCAGATCAATCTCAAGCGTTACAAATTGCTCAGTGTCGACGACGGCGTATCGAAACAGACTTACGACCAGCAACAGGCACTGGTCAACCAGCTCAAGGCCACCGCCCAGGGCAATCAGGCGGCCATCGATGCTGCCCAGGTGCAGTTGTCCTACACCCGGATCCGCTCCCCGGTGACCGGTCGCGTCGGCATTCGCAACGTGGACGAAGGCAACTTCCTGCGCGCCAGCGACACCGACGGCCTGTTCACCGTGACCCAGATCGACCCGATCGCAGTGGAGTTCGCCCTGCCCCAACAAATGCTGCCCACCTTGCAACGGTTGATGGCCGCCCCCGAGCAAGCGCTGGTCCAGGCCTACACAGGCGCCGATGGTAGCTCGGGTGAAATGCTCGGCGAGGGCCGCCTGAGCCTGATCGACAACCAGATCAACGCCAACACCGGCACCCTGCGGGCCAAGGCTGAATTCAGCAACGCCGCGCAACGGCTATGGCCAGGGCAGTTGGTGACATTGAAAATCCAGACCGCCCTCGACAAGGACGCCCTGGTGGTTCCACCGACCGTGGTTCAGCGCGGCCTGGAGCAACCTTTCGTGTACCGGATCAAGGGTAATCAGGTCGAGAGCGTACCGGTGGTGATGGTGTACCAGGACAGTGACCTGCACATCATCAAAGGGGTGAGCGCGGGCGATCAACTGGTGAGCGACGGTCAGTCACGGCTCAAGCCCGGCACCCGCATCCAGGTGCTCGGTGACCCCGTGGCCCAGGCCAGTGTGTCGGAGCCAAAACCATGAAGGGCCGCGGTTCGGTTTCGGCGTGGTGCATCGATCACCCCATCGCCACGGTGCTGCTGACGTTCGCCTTGGTGCTGCTGGGGTTGATCGCCTTTCCTCGCCTGCCTGTTGCGCCATTGCCGGAAGCGGAGTTCCCGACGATCCAGGTCAACGCCCAGTTGCCCGGTGCCAGTCCCGAGACCATGGCTTCATCGGTGGCAACCCCGCTGGAGGTGCAATTCAGCGCCATCCCCGGCATTACCCAAATGACCTCCAGCAGCGCGCTGGGCTCGACCAACCTCACCTTGCAATTCAGCCTCGACAAAAGCATCGACACCGCCGCCCAGGAGGTACAGGCGGCCATCAACACCGCCGCAGGCAAATTGCCCAATGACATGCCGAACCTGCCCACCTGGCGCAAAGTCAATCCGGCCGACAGCCCGGTGTTGATCCTCAGCATCAGTTCCAGCCTGATGCCCGGCACCGACCTGAGCGATTACGTCGAGACTCTGCTCGCCCGTCAGATCAGCCAGATCGACGGTGTAGGACAAATCTACATTACCGGCCAGCAACGCCCGGCGATCCGGGTCCAGGCCTCGGCCGACCGGCTCGCCGCCATCGGCCTGACCCTGGCGGACATCCGCGTGGCGCTGCAGCAAGCCAGCCTCAATCTGGCCAAGGGCGCCTTGTATGGCGAGTCGAGTATTTCCACCCTCGCCACCAATGATCAGTTGTTCACCCCTGAGCAATACCGTGAATTGATCGTGTCCTACAGGGACGGGGCGCCGGTTCACCTCAAGGACATCGCTACAGTCGTCAATGGTTCGGAAAACGCCTACGTCCAGGCCTGGTCCGACGGCGAGCCGGGGGTCAACCTGGTCATCTTCCGGCAACCGGGGGCGAACATCGTCGAGACAGTCGACCGCATCCAGGCTGCCTTGCCCACCCTTGAAGCCATGCTGCCCGCTGCGGTGCAGGTCAAAGTGATGATCGACCGGACCCAGACCATCCGCGCCTCGTTGCATGAAGTGGAAATCACCTTGCTGATCGCGGTGCTGCTGGTGGTGGCGGTGATGGCGTTGTTCCTGCGCCAGCTTTCGGCAACCCTGATTGTCTCGGCGGTGCTCGGCGTGTCACTGATCGCCAGTTTCGCCCTGATGTACGTGATGGGCTTTAGCCTGAACAACCTGACCCTGGTGGCGATCGTCATCTCGGTGGGGTTCGTGGTGGACGATGCCATTGTGGTGGTGGAGAACATCCACCGACATCTGGAAGCCGGCGAAGGCATGCGTGAGGCGGCGATCAAGGGCGCGGGCGAGATCGGCTTCACGGTGATCTCCATCAGCTTTTCGCTGGTGGCGGCGTTCATTCCGCTGCTGTTCATGGGGGGCGTGGTCGGGCGACTGTTCAAGGAGTTTGCCTTGACCGCGACGTCGACCATCCTGATTTCGGTGGTGGTGTCCCTGACCCTGGCGCCGACCCTGGCGGCCTTGTTCATGCGCGCCCCGACACATCATGCTCAGGCCGGGCCAGGCTTCGGCGAACACTTGCTGGGCTGGTATGAACGAGGCCTTCGTCGGGCCCTGGCCCATCAGAAATTGATGATCGGCGTGTTCGGTCTGACCCTGGCAATGGCGGTCGCCGGCTATGTATTCATTCCCAAGGGTTTTTTTCCGGTCCAGGACAACGGCCTGGTGCTGGGTACCAGCGAAGCGGCCGCCGATGTGTCATTCCCGGACATGGTCGCCAAGCACAAGGCCCTGGCCGAAATCGTCGCCGCCGACCCGGCGGTGCAAACCTTCTCCCACTCCGTCGGCGTCTCCGGCAACAACCAGACCATCGCCAACGGCCGCTTCTGGATCGCTCTCAAACCCCGGGGCGAGCGCGACGTGTCGGCCAGTGGATTCATCGACAGGATCCGCCCCAAACTGTTGGGTATCCCCGGCGTGGTGCTCTACCTGAGGGCCGGGCAGGACATTAACCTCAGCTCCGGTCCAAGCCGCGCCCAGTATCAATACGTACTCAAGAGCAACGACGGGCCGACCCTCAACACCTGGACCCAAAAACTCACCGACAGGCTGCGCGGCAACCCCGCGTTCCGGGACATCTCCAACGATCTGCAACTGGGGGGCAGCATCACCCACATCAACATCGACCGCAGCGCGGCGGCGCGCTTTGGCCTCACTGCCAGCGATGTCGATCAGGCCCTGTATGACGCCTTCGGTCAGCGGCAGATCAACGAATTCCAGACTGAAACTAACCAGTACAACGTGATCCTGGAGCTCGACACCGCACAACGCGGGAAGGCCGAGAGCCTGGCCTATTTCTACCTGCGCTCGCCGCTCAGTGGTGAAATGGTCCCGCTCTCGGCCCTGGCCCGCTTCGATGCGCCGACCAACGGCCCACTGTCCATTGCCCACGACGGTATGTTTCCGGCGGCCAACCTGTCGTTCAACCTGGCGCCTGGCGTGGCGCTGGGCGATGCAGTGCGCATGCTCGACCAGGCCAAGAACGAGATCGGCATGCCGGCTTCTATTACCGGTAACTTCCAGGGCGCGGCCCAAGCGTTCCAAAGCTCCCTGGCCAGCCAGCCATGGCTGATCCTCGCCGCGCTGTTGGCGGTGTACATCATCCTCGGCGTGCTCTACGAGAGTTTCGTACACCCGTTGACGATCATCTCCACCCTGCCCTCGGCCGGCCTCGGCGCGCTGGTCATGCTGTGGTTGCTGGGCCAGGATTTTTCGATCATGGCGCTGATCGGGTTGGTGCTGCTGATCGGCATCGTCAAGAAAAACGGCATCCTGATGATCGACTTCGCCCTCGACGCCCAGCGCAAGGGTGGTTTAACGCCCCAGGAAGCGATTTTCCAGGCGTGCCTGACCCGGTTTCGCCCGATCATCATGACCACCCTGGCCGCTCTGCTCGGTGCCCTGCCGCTGATGCTCGGCTCCGGCCCCGGCGCAGAATTGCGCCAACCGCTGGGCATTGCAGTGGTCGGCGGCCTGCTGGTGAGCCAGGCGCTGACGCTGTTCACCACACCGGTCATATACTTATGGCTCGAGCGACTGTTTCATCGGCCTGTCCAGCAGCCCGGACCTGCGCCGACGACGCTGGCGACCACAGACTGAGGCGGGGCCATGCGCGTTCTGATCATCGAAGACGAAGAAAAAACCGCGGACTATCTGCATCGCGGCCTGACCGAACAGGGCTACAACGTGGATGTGGCGCCGAACGGCGTCGAGGGGCTGCACCTGGCGCTGGAAAGCGATTACGCGGTGATCGTGCTGGACGTCATGCTGCCAGGCCTGGACGGCTTCGGCGTGCTGCGGGCTCTGCGCGCCCGCAAGCAGACCCCGGTGATCATGCTCACCGCCCGTGAACGGGTCGAAGACCGCATCAAGGGCTTGCGTGACGGCGCCGATGATTACCTGGGCAAGCCGTTCTCCTTCCTGGAACTGGTAGCCCGCCTGCAAGCCCTGACCCGCCGCAGCGGCAGTCATGAACCGGTGCAGGTCAGCATCGCCGACCTGTGGATCGACCTGATCAGCCGCAAGGCCACCCGCGCCGGCCAACGCCTGGACCTGACGGCCAAGGAGTTCTCGCTGCTCAGCGTCCTGGCGCGCCGCCAAGGCGAAATACTGTCGAAAACCGCCATTGCCGAAATGGTCTGGGACATCAACTTCGACAGCGACGCCAACGTGGTGGAAGTGGCCATCAAACGCTTGCGGGCCAAGCTCGACGGGCCGTTCGAAGAAAAACTGCTGCACACGATTCGTGGAATGGGTTATGTGCTGGAGAGCAGAGAGTGACTTTGCCCGACAGTATCGCCCTGCGCCTGAGCGGCATGTTCACGCTGGTGGCGGCATTGGTGTTCCTGTTGATCGGCGGGGCCTTGTACCAGCAAGTCGAAAAGGGCCTGGGCCTGTTGCCGGAAGCCGAACTCGATGCGCGCTACAGCGTGCTCGAATCCACGGTCGGTCGCTACGGCACACCCGAGCACTGGGTGAAGATCAATAACAAGTTGCGCCTGCTGGGAGAGGAAGACAAACGCATCCGATTCTGGATCGTCAGTGGCGATCCACGCTTTGAATATGGCAACCCCGATCCACAGATTCGTGCCTTCGCCGAAGGTTCGCTGGGCAAGCGCGACCTGAAACTGGCGGCGCAGCAATACCCGATGAAAGTGCTCGTGAGCCAGTTCCCGGCCAAGGACCAGCGTCCGCCACTGCGCTTCATGATCGGCATCGACACCCAGACGTTCTACCAGACCCAACACCATTTGCTGGTGGCGCTGGTGAGCCTGGCGATTGTCGGGGTGGTCCTGGCCTCCTTACTGGGCTACTGGGTGGCGCGTATCGGCCTCAAGCCGCTGATCAAGCTGTCCGATGAGGCCAGACGCCTGACACCACCGCGCTTGTCCGGGCGCTTGCAGATGTCACCGTTGGCGCCGGAGCTCAGTCAATTCGTCAGGTCCTTCAACGCCACCCTCGACCGGGTCGAACAGGCGTACTCGCGACTGGAGTCGTTCAACGCCGACGTCGCCCATGAGCTGCGCTCGCCCCTGACCAACCTGATCGGCCAGACCCAGGTGGCGCTGACCCGTGGGCGCTCGGCTGAGCATTACTTCGAGGTGCTGCAATCGAATCTCGAAGAGCTGGAGCGACTGCGCTCGATCATCAACGACATGCTGTTCCTCGCCAGCGCCGACCAGGGCAGCAAAGCCACCAAACTCACCAGCACCTCCCTGGCCGGCGAAGTGGCGACCACCCTCGACTACCTGGACTTCATCCTCGAAGACGCCCAGGTCCAAGTCAGGGTCGACGGTGACGCCCAGGCCAACATCGAGATCGCCCACCTGCGCCGCGCACTGATTAACCTGCTGAGCAATGCGGTGCGACACACCGCCCCGGGGCAAGTGATCAATGTGCGCATCGAGGCCTTGGGCGACCAGATCACCCTCGCCGTAACCAACCCCGGCGATCCGATTGCCGATGAACACCTGCCGCGCCTGTTCGAACGTTTCTACCGGGTGGATGCCTCCCGCAGCAACAGTGGCGCCAACCACGGGTTGGGGCTGGCCATCGTCAAGGCGATTGCGCTGATGCATGGCGGGGATGTCTTCGTGCGCAGTGACCGGGGCGTGAATACCTTCGGGATCCGCTTGCCGGCTTGACACTCCACGCTGTTTAGATCGGATTGGGATGAACTCCAGGCGATTGAATGCTGGATGAAAGCCAAATGTAGCAAAGTAAAAAGATCTCAACCTTCGACAGTGCTCACGCGTTATTGCGCGAACACTGATTGCCCGCTCTCACCGATCCAAGCACAATCAGCAAAAGGCCAGCATCTGGTGCATTGCCGGTTATGCAACCCTTTGGGACGGATCCCAGCCAAATGACAAATGCAGACATCGGAACCATGAGCGCGAGCAGTGCGACACCCGGCAACACCCCGTTTTCGATACGCTCGGAACGGGTACTGGTACTGGCCAGTTCGTTGGTTGTCATTGCCATCCTGAGCATCGTGACCTTCCTGCTGATCCGCGAATACGCCGCCGCCCAACAGGCCGCGACACGTTCGGCAACCAATATCGTGCAACTGATTGATGCCGACGTGTTGCGCAACGTGGAGCTCTACGATCTGTCGCTACAAGGTTTGGTCGCCGCCACCCAACGCGACGACCTGAAAGACGTTTCGCCGACGATTCGCCACTTGGCGCTCTTCGACCGTGCCACCGCCGCCCCCTATAAAGGCGACATCCTGCTGCTCGACAAGCGCGGCGATGTAGTCGCCGACTCCGCCTCGATTGAGCCACGAAAGGGCAACTACGCCGACCGGGAATATTTCCAGTCCCATGTCCAGAACCCGAGCCCGGGCATGATGATCAGTCGCCCGTTTCGCTCCAGAAGTGCCGCGCAGGACTGGCGCATCAGTTTCAGCTACCGAGTGAACGACGAACAAGGGGAGTTCGTGGGCGTGGCGGAAGCCGCGATGCGCTTGAATTACTTCAACCAATTGTTCAAGAGCCTGAACATCGGTCATGGCGGCACAGTCAATCTGGTCAGCAGCGACGGCTTCCTGTTGGCCCAGGAGCCGCCCCTGGCCGAGGACCTGATTGGCAAGGATTTCAGCAACCGCCCGAACTTCATGCGCATCCTGCGCGAAGGCAACGGCAGCTTCACCAGCGTATCCGGTCAGGACCAGAAGCCGCGCCTGTACACCTTTTCCCAAGTGGGTGATCTGCCTTTGATCGTGGTGGTGGCGCTCTCCTCCGATGAAGTCTTCGCCTCCTGGAAACGCACGGCGCTGCTGGTCAGCGGTGCTACAGGAGCATTGTGCATCGGCTTGCTCTGGCTCACCTGGCTGCTGCGTCATGAACTGAGGCGGCGCCACCACGCTGAACGGGAACTGGCGCAACTGGCGTCCGTCGACTCGCTGACGGGCCTGGCCAACCGCCGGACCCTGGACGAAACGCTGCAACGGGAATGGCTGAGGGCCCAGCGCTCGGGCCAACCGCTGTCAGTCATGATGATCGATGCCGATCACTTCAAGGCATTCAACGATCGCCACGGCCACCAAAGCGGTGACGAGGCCTTGCGCACCCTGGCGCATCTGATCGGCCGGCATGTCCGTCGACCGGCCGACCTGGCGGCGCGCTATGGCGGTGAAGAGTTTTCGGTGGTACTGCCGGAAACCACCACCGCCGGAGCCTTTACCATGGCCCAGAACATTCGCGAAGCGGTGGAGCAATTGCCGCCTTTCATTCCCGGCGCAGCGCCCATGACCGTTAGCATCGGCATCGCCACCTGGGCCCAAGGGCCGTATGGCGAACTAGAACAACTCATGTTCGCCGCCGACAAGGCGCTGTACCAGGCCAAGGCCAGTGGGCGCAATCGTGTGGTTTGCGCGATGTGACACCCGAGCACCCAATGCCATGGAGATGGTGTCTCTGTGGCGAGGGAGCTTGCTCCCGCTGGGCTGCGCAGCAGCCCCAAACAGGCCTGGCCAGTAAATCTGGTACACCGTGGTGCCAGGTTTCAGGGCCGCTGCGCGCTGGAGCGCCAGCCCGGCCCAGCGGG
>NZ_JABWQV010000187.1 GCF_014268615.1 Pseudomonas tehranensis
GCTTTCGCGAGCAAGCCCGCTCCCACAGGTATCGAAGCTGATCAAACATCATCTGTACCTGCTCGCGATGAGGTTCTTACAGGCTCGGCAGCAACTGCGCCGTGACCAGTTCATTCAGGCAACGACTGGCCAACAACTCGCTCGCCGCATTGATGTCCGGCGCGAAGAATCGGTCTTTTTCATAGAACGGCACTTCTGCGCGCAACAGGCTGCGAGCCTGCTCCAGCTTCGCGGAGGTCTTCAAGCCTCCCCGCAGGTCCAATCCCTGACAGGCAGCGAGCCACTCAACCGCCAGGATCCCACGGGTATTGTCGGCCATTTCCCACAGACGCTTGCCCGCGGCAGGAGCCATGGACACATGGTCTTCCTGGTTGGCCGAAGTCGGCAGGCTGTCCACCGAATGGGGATGGGACAACGCCTTGTTTTCGCTGGCCAGGGCAGCAGCGGTGACCTGGGCGATCATGAAGCCGGAGTTCACCCCGCCATTGGCCACCAGAAACGGCGGCAGCTGCGACATGTGCTTGTCCATCATCAGCGAAATACGCCGCTCACTCAGGGAACCGATTTCGGCGATTGCCAGGGCCATGTTGTCAGCGGCCATTGCCACCGGTTCGGCGTGGAAGTTGCCGCCGGAAATCACATCACCCTCGGCGGCGAATACCAGCGGGTTATCCGACACGGCGTTGGCTTCGATCACCAGCACCTCAGCGGCCTGGCGGAACTGGGTCAGGCAGGCGCCCATCACTTGTGGCTGGCAGCGCAGGGAATACGGATCCTGGACCTTGTCGCAGTTCTGGTGGGACGCGGAGACTTCGCTGCGCTCGCCCAGCAGATCGCGATAAGCGGCAGCGGCATCGATCTGGCCTTTCTGGCCGCGCGCGGCGTGAATACGCGCATCGAATGGCGAGCGCGAACCGAGCACCGCTTCTACCGTCAAGCTGCCCAGGGCCAGGGCACCGGCGAACAGGTCTTCGCCTTCGAACAGGCCACGCAGGGCAAACGCCGTGGACACCTGGGTGCCATTGAGCAGCGCCAATCCTTCTTTTGCAGCCAGGGTCAGCGGCGCAAGGCCGGCCACTTTCAGCGCTTCGACAGCCGGCAACCATTCACCTTTGTAACGGGCCTTGCCTTCGCCCAACAGCACCAGGGACATGTGGGCCAGCGGCGCCAGATCACCCGAAGCACCGACCGAACCTTTAAGCGGAATGTGCGGATAGACCTCGGCATTGATCAGTGCAATCAGCGCATCAATCACCTGCCGACGGATGCCGGAAAAGCCCCGGCTCAGACTGTTGACCTTGAGCACCATGACCAGCCGCACCAGCGCATCGCTGATCGGCTCGCCCACGCCAGCGGCATGGGACAGCACCAGGGAGCGTTGCAGGTTTTCCAGGTCTTCACTGGCGATGCGGGTCGAGGCTAGCAGACCAAAACCGGTGTTGATGCCGTAGGCGGTACGGTTCTCGGCCAGGATCTGCTCGACGCAGGCGACGCTGGCCTCGATCTGCGCCGACGCGCTGGCGTCGAGGCTCAGGGTCACGGGTTGCTGATAGATGTCACGCAATTGAGCCAGGCTCAATTGGCCGGGAATCAGGTTTAAGGCAGTCATGTATTGCTCCTTTTGAGAGTTTTGTTTTCACCCGCCAGTCGCTCCGGAATGCTCCGTTATCCGTCACCCTGGCCTTTTGGGCGGTGGATGCCTTGGCACGCTGGCGGTTTTTTGATCAATTCAAATTCGGTAAAGCGTTGTGCAGCACGGCTGGATCTTTAAGCAGGGCGGCGGCGCTGGCGATGTCCGGCGCCAGCCAGCGGTCCTGATCGTAGGCCGGCACATGCTCGCGCAGCAGTTTCCAGGCAACGTCGGTGCCGGCACCGAAGCGTTGCGACTTGAGGAATTCAAAAGCCTGGGCGGCCAGCAG
The DNA here is from genome assembly GCF_014268615.1 of Pseudomonas tehranensis. Lineage (GTDB taxonomy): Bacteria > Pseudomonadota > Gammaproteobacteria > Pseudomonadales > Pseudomonadaceae > Aquipseudomonas > Aquipseudomonas tehranensis. Next base: position 1,920 of record NZ_JABWQV010000187.1, read on the forward strand.
GTATTCGATGGCGAGGATCTGCGTGCAGTTTTCCAGCGCCCGGTGCAGCTTCAGGGCGGCGTTGGTGCCCATGCTCAGGTGATCTTCCTGCAAGCCCGAGGTGACAAAGTTGTCGAGCACCGCCGGTTGCGCCAGTTGGCGATTTTCCGCACACAGCGACGCGGCGACGTATTGCACGATCATCATCCCCGAGTTCACCCCGGGGTTGGCCACCAGGAACGCCGGCAGGCCGCTGACGTGAGGATTGATCAAGCGGTCGAGCCGGCGTTCGGCGATGGAGCCGATTTCGGCCATGGCAATCGCCAGCAGATCCGCGGCCAAGGCCACCGACTGGCCGTGGGGGTTGGCCTGGGACATAACCCGGAAGCTCTCCGGCGTACCCAGCAACAGCGGGTTATCGGTGGCGGCGTTGAGTTCGGTTTCAATCTGTTGCCGGGCATGCGCCAGTTGGTCGCGAGCGGCACCGTGGACCTGAGGAATCGAGCGGATGCTCAACGCATCCTGGGTGCGAATGCCCAGGCTCGAAGCGATGACTTCGCTGCCGTCCAGCAGTGCCCGCAAGTTGACGCCGACCTGTTGCATGCCAGGGTGCGGCTTGAGGGCGATAATCTGAGCATCGAACGCCGCGATCTGCCCGCGCTGGGCCTCGAAACTCATGGCGCCGATCACGTCGGCCCATTGCAGCAACCGCGTCGCATCGGCCAGGGCCAGGCAACTGAGGCCGGTCATGCACGGCGTGCCGTTGACCAGGCACAAACCGTCCTTGGCCCCCAGTTGCACCGGTTGCAAGCCCTCTGCGGCCAGAGCCTGTTGCGCCGACACGATTTGCCCGCGATAGCTGACATTGCCAACCCCCAACAACGCGATGCTGATATGGGCCATGTGGGTCAGGTAGCCCACCGAACCCTGGGAGGGCACTTGCGGGGTGATGCCGCGATTGAGCAGCGCCAGCAGGGCTTCGACCACCCGGCGATGAATGCCGGATTTGCCCTGGCTGTAGTTGAGGATGGCCGCGCAGATAATCGCCCGGGTCTGTTCATCGGCCAGCGGCGCGCCGACGCCACAGGCATGGCTGAGCAAGGTGTTGCGCGACAGTTGGCTGAGCTGTTCGTCCTTGAGCGAGACATTGCACAAGGCACCCAGGCCGGTGTTGACGCCATAGGCGCGCTCGCCGCTTGCGACGATGCGCTGGACGATGGCCTGGGCATTGTCGATCCGCGCCCAGGCCTGGGCCGACAACTCCAGAGGCGCGCCGAAGCGGGCGACGGCGACCACATCCTGCCAACGCAACGGAGCGTCGGCGATTACGATTTTTTCAGCCTGGGACATCTTCAACCTCATGAAAAATTCATCTCAGCATCACACCTGGCTTAAGGCATGGCCCTCGTGGCGAGGGAGCTTGCTCCCGCTTGAGTGCGCAGCGCTCACAAGATTTTTGGGGCGGCTGCGCCACCCAGCGGGAGCAAGCTCCCTCGCCACAACTGCGTCCGGCCTTACACCACCGCAGCCCTGCGCTGTACAAACCGGTCAACATACTCATCCGCCGGCGAGTGCAGGATCTCTCGGGGTGTGCCGACCTGGATCAGCTTGCCATCCTTGAGAATCGCGATGCGGTTGCCGATGCGCACGGCTTCGTCGAGGTCGTGGGTGATGAAGACGATGGTCTTGTGCAGGGTCTTTTGCAGCTCCAGCAACTGGTCCTGCATTTCCGCGCGGATCAGCGGATCAAGAGCGCTGAAGGCTTCGTCCATCAGAATGATATCGGTGTCCGCCGCCAGGGCACGGGCCAGGCCCACGCGCTGGCGCATGCCGCCGGACAGCTGGTGCGGGTATTTGTTTTCATAACCCTTGAGGCCCACGGTGTTGATCCAGTGCAGCGCCCGCTCGGCGCACACCTCTTTGCTCTCGCCGCGCACTTTCAAGCCGTAGGCGACGTTGTCCAGCACGCTCTTGTGGGGCAGCAGGCCGAAGCTCTGGAACACCATGCTGATCTTGTGGCGGCGAAATTCGCGCAGGGCGTCCATGTCCAGTTGCAGGATGTCTTCGCCGTCCACCAGGATCGCGCCGCTGGTGGGGTCGATCAGCCGGTTGAAGTGCCGCACCAGGGTGGATTTGCCGGAGCCGGACAGGCCCATGATCACGAAGATCTCGCCAGTGCCGATGCTCAGCGACAGATCGTTCACACCGACCACACAACCGGTTTCGGCCAGCACCTGGTCCTTGGTCTTGTTCTGGCGGATCAGCTCCAAAGCCTCCTTGGAGCGATTGCCGAAAATCTTGAAGACGTTCTTGACTTCGATCTTGCTGATGGCTGCGTTGTTCATTTGCTCACCTCATGCCGAGGACGACCATAGGCCTGGGTAATGCGGTCGATGACCACGGCGAGAATCACGATCGCCAGCCCGGCTTCCAGGCCGCGCCCGACGTTGAGGGTCTGGATGCCCACCAGGACATCTTCGCCCAGGCCACGGGCGCCGATCATCGAAGCGATGACGACCATCGACAGGGCCATCATGGTGGTCTGGTTGATCCCGGCCATGATGCTTGGCAGGGCCAGAGGCAGTTGCACGCCGAACAGCTGTTGCCAACGGTTGGCCCCGAAGGCATTGATGGCTTCCATCACTTCACCGTCCACCTGGCGAATGCCCAGGTCGGTCAGGCGAATCAAGGGTGGCGCGGCGTAGATCACCGTGGCGAAAATCGCCGGGACCTTGCCCAGGCCAAACAGCATCAATACCGGAATCAGGTACACGAAGCTCGGCATGGTCTGCATGATGTCCAACAACGGCATCAACACCGAACGCAGGCGATTGCTGCGGGCCGAGAGAATGCCCAGCGGAATGCCGATCAACACCGAAATAAATGTCGCCACCAGCATCAGGGCGAGGGTCTGCATCAGTTTGTCCCACAGGCCCACCGCACCCACCAGGAACAACAGGCCGACAATCACCGCCGTGGTCGCGACCTTGCGGGTGGCGTGCCAGGCAATGCCGCCGACGATGGCCAGCATCAGCCACCAGGGCGCCAGGCGCAGCAGGCCTTCGAGGTTGACGATGGCCCACAGCAAGGTGTCGGAGATGTGCCGGAACACATCGCCGTAGTTGGTCACCAGGGAGTCGACCCAACTGTTGACCCAGTCGGCGATGGAGAAGGTAAAGCTTTCGGGAAACATAAGAGACTCTCGATCAAGTGGATGCAGTGAACGTCCCGGCCAGCCCTAGGGTTGGCCGGGGGGGATTCGACCTACAGAGCCGCGTCGATTTTCTTGGCCGCGTCTTCACTGACCCAGGCGTGCCAGACTTCAGGATGTTCCTTCAGGAAGATCTTCGCCAGTTTCGGCGACTCGATCCGCTCCTTCGCCATGCGCCCGAGGTTCTGGTTCAGGATATCGATGGGCAGGTTGACCTTTTCCAGCACCGCCACCAGCTCCGGCGCTTCATCGTGGAAGGTCTTGGACAGGCCGACCTTGATGGTCACGCTTTTGTCCACGCCCGGTTTTTCTTCCAGTTTCACCAGATCCACCTGACCCATGAGCGGGGTTGGCGACCAGTAGTAGAACAGGATCGGCTCGCCGCGCTTGTAGCTCGACAGCACCGCCGCATCCAGGGCCGGACCGGTACCGGGGCGGAAGTTGGTGTAGGTTTTTTCCAGGCCATAGCTTTTCAGCATTTCGCTGTTGTCCAGCTCGCAGGTCCAGCCGGCCGGGCAGTTGTAGAAGCGGCCCTTGGACGGCTCTTCCTGATCCTTGAACACAGCGGCGTACTGGCCCAGGTCAGCGATGTTCTTCAGGCCCGGCGCCTTGGGTTCGAGCTTGCGCTTGGCGTCGCCCTCGATCACATAGCGCGGCACATACCAGCCTTCGATAGCACCCACCACCGGGGCGCCGACGCCGACGACCTTGCCGGCCTTCTCGGCCTTATTCCAGACTTCACTGCGACCGACCCATTCTTCGGCGAACACCTGAATATCGTTGCTGCTCAAGGCGTTTTCCATGGTGATGGAGTTGCCTGGCAGACTGTCGGTCTTGCAGCCGTAGCCTTTTTCCAGCACCACTTGCATGACGTCGGTCAGCAACATGCCGCTTTCCCAGTTCAGACCGGCGAATTTCACCGGCTTGCCCGACTCGCACCAACCCGCCGCTTGCGTGGCGCCGGCACTGGCCAGCAGGCCCATGCAAAGCAATGTGGTCAGCAGGGTCTTGTTCGATTTCATTATGTGACGCTCCTAATCAGTGTATTGGCTTACGGCAGTCAAGAGGCATCCAGCCCTGTCAACATCCCATCAGGCCGCTTGGATGCGACCCGCCCTGCTCGGTTGTGCGTCAACCGCGTCCTGCTCGATCGGCAGGATCAATTGATCGGGTACTGCGCTGTGCCACTTCCTGGCGGCGACGTAATACAGCCCCGCCGGGACCACCAGGCCGATGATCCAGGAAATATCCACACCACCCATGGCTTCCACCAGCGGACCGGTATAGAACTTGGTGGCGATGAACGGCAGTTGAACCAGTACACCGAAGACATAGACGCTGATACCAAGGGCATTCCAACGACCGTAGCGACCGTTCGGGTCGGCCAGCGCCGGCACGTCATAGCGCTCGCGAGTGATGCAGTAGTAGTCCACCAGATTGATCGCGCTCCAAGGCGTAAAAAACGCCAGCAAGAACAGGATGAAAGACTTGAACGCACCGAGGAACGAGTGCTGACCGAGCAGCGCGATCAGGGTCGCCGCGCCGACGATGACCAGCACGAAGCCTAGACGCTGCAAGCGCGTGACGTTCAGGTGACCACGAAAACCGCTGATGATGGTCGCAATGCACATGAAGCTGCCGTAGGAGTTCAGCGTGGAGATAGTGACCTTGCCGAACGCGATGCTGAAGTACAGCAGCGCAGCGGTGGCACCCGTACCGCCCAGGCCAACGATGTAGGCCACTTCGTGACCCGCGAACTGCCCATTGGCCGAGGCGGCGGCAAACACGCCGAGGATCATCGCCACCTGCGCGCCGATGACTGAACCTGCGCCTGCGGCAAAAAAGGTTTTCACCGAGGAAGTCTTGCTCGGCAGGTAACGCGAATAGTCCGCTACGTAGGGGCCGAAGGCGATCTGCCAGGAAGCCGCGAGCGACACCGCAAGCAGGAAACTGCTCCAGCTGAAATGGCGGATTTGCAGGAGTGCGCCAACGTCCGTCTGGCTCATCAGGCGAGCGAACAGGTAAACAAAGGCGATCACACCAATGACGCTGGCGACACGGCCAATGAAGTGAATCACCCGATAGCCGAGCACCGTGACCAGCACGATGGCACTGGCGAAAACAAGGATGCCGACGCTGTCGCTGACGCCAAACAACTGGCCAAGCGCCTGGCCGGAAAGCACGGTTCCCGTTGCGGTGAAACCCAGGTACATCAGGCACACCAGCACGATCGGGATGGCCGCGCCGTACACACCAAACTGCACCCGGCTGGAGATCATCTGCGGCAGGCCAAGCTTGGGCCCTTGCGCGGCATGCAACGCCATGACGCCACCGCCGAGCAGTTGGCCGATCAGCAAACCGATCAACGACCAGAACACATCACCGCCCAGCACCACCGCCAATGCGCCAGTGACAATGGCAGTGATTTGCAGGTTGGCACCCATCCAGAGGGTGAACTGGCTCAACAATCGGCCGTGTCTCTCCGCTTCCGGGATGTAGTCGATCGAGCGTTTCTCGATCAACGGCTTGCTACTTGCGCGTGTGCGGGTGACGGCCATGGTTCAACCTCTGTGGATTGTTCTGGGTGTTGGATAACGCCCCTGTAGGAGCTGCCGAGTGCAACGAGGCTGCGATCTTGTCCTGGCCGATTGAGTCGCAAGCGACAGATCAAGATCACAAGATCGCAGGCTTCGCCAGCTCCTACCCGGTAATCATCGGTAGGTTCAGCCCCTGCTCTTTCGCGCAATCAATGGCGATCTGGTAACCCGCATCGGCATGGCGCATCACGCCGGTGCCCGGATCGTTGTGCAGCACACGGGCAATGCGCTCGGCCGCTTCGTCGGTGCCGTCGCAGACAATGACCATGCCCGAATGCTGGGAGAAGCCCATGCCGACGCCGCCGCCGTGGTGCAGCGACACCCAGGTCGCGCCGCTGGCGGTGTTGAGCAAGGCGTTGAGCAACGGCCAATCGGACACGGCATCGGAACCGTCCTGCATGGCTTCGGTTTCGCGGTTGGGGCTGGCCACGGAACCGGAGTCCAGGTGGTCGCGGCCGATCACGATAGGCGCCGACAATTCGCCGCTGCGCACCATTTCGTTGAACGCCAGGCCCAGCTTGGCACGCTGACCCAGGCCGACCCAGCAGATACGCGCTGGCAGCCCCTGGAAGCTGATGCGCTCGCGGGCCATGTCCAGCCAGTTGTGCAGGTGGGCGTCGTCGGGGATCAGTTCCTTGACCTTGGCGTCGGTCTTGTAGATGTCCTGCGGGTCACCCGACAGCGCCGCCCAGCGGAACGGGCCGATGCCACGGCAGAACAGCGGACGGATATACGCCGGCACGAACCCTGGGAAATCGAAGGCATTTTCGACGCCCTCTTCCTGGGCCATCTGACGGATATTGTTGCCGTAGTCGAAGGTCGGCACGCCCATTTTCTGGAAGGCCAGCATGGCTTTGACGTGGACAGCCATCGATTGCTTGGCCGCTTTGACCACAACAGCAGGTTCAGTCTTGGCGCGGGCGCGGTATTCATCCCAGGTCCAGCCGGCCGGCAGGTAACCGTTGAGCGGGTCGTGGGCGCTGGTCTGGTCGGTGACCATGTCCGGGCGCACACCGCGACGGACCATTTCCGGCAGGATTTCGGCGGCGTTGCCACACAGCGCAATGGAGATCGCCTTGCCTTCTGCGGTGTATTTCTCGATACGGGCCAGAGCGTCGTCCAGATCGGTGGCCTGTTCGTCGACATAACGAGTCTTGAGGCGGAAATCGATGCTCACCTGCTGGCATTCGATGTTCAGCGAGCAGGCGCCAGCCAGGGTCGCGGCCAACGGCTGCGCACCGCCCATGCCGCCCAGGCCGGCCGTGAGGACCCAGCGCCCCTTGAGGTTGGCGTCGTAATGCTGGCGACCAGCCTCGACGAAGGTCTCGTAGGTGCCTTGGACGATGCCCTGGCTGCCGATGTAGATCCAGCTGCCGGCGGTCATCTGGCCGTACATGGCCAGGCCCTTGGCATCCAGTTCATTGAAGTGTTCCCAACTGGCCCAGTGCGGCACCAGGTTGGAGTTAGCGATCAACACGCGAGGAGCGTTGCCGTGGGTCTTGAACACGCCCACCGGCTTGCCGGATTGCACCAACAGGGTTTCGTCGTCATTGAGGTGGGTGAGGCTCTCGACGATCTTGTCGTAGCACTCCCAATTGCGCGCCGCACGGCCGATGCCACCGTAAACCACCAGTTCCTTGGGGTTCTCGGCCACTTCCGGGTCGAGGTTGTTCATCAACATGCGCAGCGGCGCTTCGGTCAGCCAGCTCTTGGCGGTCAGGGTGTTACCGCGTGGGGCACGGATTTCAACGTCACGGTATTTTTCGGGTTTGCGGGTAGCGTCGGTCACAGCAAAAACTCCTCAGCGATCAATCCAGACCAGCCCAGGCAATGGGCGCGATTTCCAGGCACGTTACGTTGAGCATGGGGACTCATACGCATACGTCTTTACTTGTATGTACAAGCATATGCAATCAAGCGGCCAACTTATTGAGGATGTGTTTCGGAATGACGTTTGGAATGGCTGAAAGCCCCGATTTTGAGCGGTTTTCGAGCCCGATGAAATTTCTGAAGGGGGAATCCTGGAAGGAGGCAGCCAGGTTATGGAAGCGTGGTTCTGCGCCACACTGGGGCGTTTGGTAACAAGTTGGTGCGCGAAGAGGGAACAGCGAGGGCGAGGCTTTTTGTGGCGAGGGAGCTTGCTCCCG
>NZ_JABWQV010000188.1 GCF_014268615.1 Pseudomonas tehranensis
CATCGCGAGCAGGCTCGCTCCCACAGGGGACTTGAGGTGAACATGGATCCTGCGATCAGCCCGCTCCCACAAGGGGAATTGGTGGAGTCCAATCATTAAGTGGAAATAAAAAACCCCGCAGCTTTCGGTGCGGGGTTCTGGGTGTACAGCTCAGCGCTTAGTGATGCTCACGGGTCGCGCGGAAGTTCACATCCGGCCAGCGCTCTTCCATCAGTGCCAGGTTGACCCGGGTCGGCGCCAGGTAGGTCAGGTGACCACCGCCGTCGAGCGCGAGGTTTTCCACGGCTTTGTTGGAAAACTCTTCGAATTTCTTCTTGTCGGCGCAATCGACCCAACGAGCGGACCACACGGTGATGGGCTCGTAGGAGCACTCGACCTTGTATTCCTCTTTCAAACGGCTGGCGACGACGTCGAACTGCAGCACACCGACGGCGCCGAGGATGATGTCGTTGCTGCGGGTCGGGAAGAACACCTGGGTGGCGCCTTCCTCGGCCAACTGCTGCAAGCCCTGACGCAATTGCTTGGACTTGAGCGGGTCCTTCAGGCGCACGCGGCGGAACAGCTCCGGGGCGAAGTGCGGGATGCCGGTGTAGCCCAGCACTTCACCTTCGGTGAAGGTGTCGCCGATCTGGATGGTGCCATGGTTGTGCAGGCCGATGATGTCACCGGCAAAGGCTTCTTCCAATTGCTCGCGTTCCGAGGAGAAGAACGTCAGGGCGTCGCCGATGCGCACATCCTTACCGGTGCGCACGTGGCGCATCTTCATGCCTTTCTCGTATTTGCCGGAACAGATGCGCATGAACGCGATGCGGTCGCGGTGCTTGGGGTCCATGTTCGCCTGGATCTTGAACACGAACCCGGTGAACTTCTCTTCCACCGGTTCCACGGTGCGTTCGTTGGCCACGCGCGGCAGCGGACGCGGCGCCCAATCGACCACGGCGTCGAGCACATGGTCGACACCGAAGTTGCCCAACGCGGTACCGAAGAACACCGGGGTCAGTTGGCCGTCGAGGAATTCCTGCTGGTCGAACTCATGGCAGGCGCCTTGCACCAGCTCCAGTTGCTCGACAAAACGGTCGTACTCGTCGCCCAGGTGGGCGCGGGCCTCGTCGGAGTCGAGCTTCTCGATGATTTTGGTTTCGGTGCGTTCATGACCATGCCCGGCGGTGTAGACGATGATGTAGTCGTCAGCCAGGTGATACACGCCCTTGAAATCGCGGTAGCAGCCGATCGGCCAGGTGATCGGCGCAGCCTTGATCTTCAGAACCGCTTCAATCTCGTCGAGCAGTTCGATCGGGTCGCGGATGTCCCGGTCGAGTTTGTTGATGAAGCTGACGATCGGGGTATCCCGCAGACGGCAGACGTCCATCAGGGCGATGGTCCGTGGCTCAACACCTTTACCGCCGTCGAGGACCATCAGCGCCGAGTCCACCGCCGTGAGGGTACGGTAGGTGTCTTCGGAGAAGTCTTCGTGGCCCGGGGTGTCGAGCAGGTTGATCATGTGATCGCGATACGGGAACTGCATGACCGACGTGGTAATGGAAATACCCCGCTGTTTTTCCATTTCCATCCAGTCGGAGGTGGCATGGCGGTCGGACTTGCGAGATTTCACCGTGCCGGCCACCGCAATCGCCTTGCCCATCAGCAAGAGCTTTTCGGTGATGGTGGTCTTACCGGCATCGGGGTGGGAAATAATGGCGAAAGTGCGGCGTTTCGCGACTTCGGCGGCCTGTTTGGTCATGGGAAATCGCCTGGCAGGTGATTCAAAAAAGGGCGGTGATTATAGCTCAACTTGTGCCAGGAACCGAACCCTTGGGTACATCCGGGGTGGCCAGATACCCGTTGTTGCTGATGGATGAACCTTTCGGCGCGGTAGCCGCCATCAACCGCAAGTCCCGTGGAGGCAAGACCCGTATTGTTTCGCCAGCCGAGATGGCGTCGGCCTGACGTTTATAGCTGGACCCGGAGCACTTGGGAAAACAACCACTGCGGGCTGAGCGTGGTAAACACCGAATAATTGATCAGTACCGTTTTTCCCTTGTGTTTCGAGACCCAGGTCGGGTCAAGCACGAAAACGTTGGGCTTACCGGCCGTAACCATTTGATGGGGCGTATCAAGGAGGGTTTGCCCCATGACACGTACGCGCAGGGTCGAGCCCGTCGGAGCTGGAGAGTTGACCGTGACGGTCCCCGAGGCATAACTGGGTGCCGGAAGAACCAGCGCCTGGGGATCGATGGTCAGAAACCGCACCCCAGACTCCAGGGTTTCACCGGCACCACTTCTTTTGATCGTGTAGCTCACCGGTACGGTAAGCCCAATGCTATCGACGACCTCAATGCGGGGAATCAGCACCTGTTTGTCCGCGGGGAGCTCGCCATATACGACCGGCGGACTGCTGTATGGCACGCGGCCTCCCCATCGAACACTCAGGATATCGGAGGCGGCAATTGCCTCGGTGGGCAATTGCACGATGAGGTACTCATCCCTATAGATATCCTTAGTGTTCAGACGGTCGCCAGAGACGGAGCTGTAAGCCTTGGGAATGGTGGGTGGGGCCAAAGCGGGCATCGGGAGAACCGGGGAGATCGCCTGGTCCGCACTCACATACTGAAAACTGAAATGACCTTGTGGGCTGGGGGGCAATGTGACACGAACGATGGGGACAACAAGACCGTTGGTGCGCTCATGATATTTTTTTTGGTCGGTACGGGAGGCTTCCAGATCGTTTGAACCGGTGATCCAGAAAAACGCCTGGATGGGCAGCGGAGCCGGATTTTTTTCCGGCCAGGCTTCGATTCGAAGCTCGTTGTGATTCTTGAAGTTAAAATCGGCGCCTCCGGGCTCAAGTTCAACAAGTTTTCTGACCTGCAATCCCGCATTGAAGTTAGCCACGGCTTGCTCATTCAACGCATCGTTGAGCATCCACGCGCAACTGGCAGGGTTTCCGTAACTGACCCTTCGAAAATGGGTCAGCCAGGCCCTGGCAGTGAAAATATTCTGTTCATTACAAGGTTTACTCAGGGGATAGACGAACTGGGTAATGCTGTCACGGCAACCGCGGGCGCCCGGTTTGCTGCGATAGATCGTCGCGCCATCGTAGGGAAAATAGCAGATGATCAAGGGCTTCATTTTTCCCTGCGGAGCCCGGAGGGTGGGATAAAAAATATAGCCATGCCGGGCTTCGTTATTGCCCCATGGCGCACCACCAAACTTGGCGTCGGCCCTCAGGTAGGAAAATGAAACCGCGCCGCTGGTCCTGGAAAATTCGCTGTGGTCCCAAGGATCGAAGTTTCCTGCATTGGTCGTGCGTGCCAGGACACCCGTGCATAAAAAAGCAGGTGCCGTGGCAGCCCCGCAGTTGACCGCGGTGTCGTAGTAGTTGCGGGTCAAGGCGGCTGCCGTTGCTTCTCCTGACTGCACGATCGTGCCCACCAGTGCTTCGCTAAAGGACAGCGGCGAAACACACAGACTGCCCAGTAGAATCAACAGCTCTGCTGATTTTTTAAACGTGAGATTTGCCATGTTCGTCGCCTTGAGTATCCCGGTCGGGTCAACAGCCTGATCTGCCCCTTCAATGAGGATTACAGCGGTTATCACCCGGCAACTTCATAATCACATCATGGGCAACATAGGGACGAGCGGGCTCAAGGCTCCACGTAGGTTTATTCTCGGCGATATCGGGGGAATCAAGATGACAGGCCAACTGTCGGCGCATGCTGCTGCCCATGTTGTCGAAATTCCAGTCCTTGCGATTCGGATCAAGGGCAGCCGCCTTGATCGCCAACTCGGCCAGCACGACATTGGTTTTTCCTACGCCGGCTTTTCTTCCGCACGCCGTGGGCGTGACCTTGAGCGATGAAATTTTTCCCAGGACAGGCTCTACATAATTGTTGTCCCACTCGATCTTTTCTATGTAGTTATCACAGGAGCGACTATCCACGGGCGGTTGAACGTGCTGATCGACGGGGTAGTAGGCAAATTTCGCGTCCTCAGCGATCGATTTAGGAAACTGTATCTTGATGATCGGCTTCCACGTATTGCCTTGCTCTACCCATCGACGCTGATCATCTCGAGCAAGCTCACGAGACCTAAAAGTCTTTGTAGTTCTGTCAATGTAATCAACACCACTCTCATAAATAAAAGCAGCGATAGGGAGTTCCAGGTACGTGGCTTTCGCTGAGTCGCTGTCACTGGCGACAGGCGCGTCAAACTTTACCCGTTCCTGGCTGCTCCAGTCCCTTTTCCAGTATTTATTATCCGGCCAGGTTTCAATTCTCAGCTCCGACTGAGTATGGATCGCATCACCCTTTTCATCAGGATCGTTGGCCAAAATCTTTCGTGCCTCGACAAACGTATTGAATGCATCAGCCTTGTTGTAGGTACCGAAGTAGTCTTTGGTGGTATCAAAACCGCATTGAAACTTGTGCGCTTTCGTCGCTTCCGGGTCTCGGGTTTGACGGTCATAGTGTTCCATCCACGCCTTGGCATTGCTAATGCCCAGCTTCTGGCAATAGTCCTCGACAACGCCGAGGGAGTTCCCGTTTTCCTGATAGTCGCCACAGCCGCTGTTGGTTCGATAATTCGTCCAGGAATCAATAGGAAAGGCACACAACACTTTGATTTTGAATTGCTCCAGCTCATTCACAAAATCATTGGGCACCAAGGCAAAACCATTGAACCTGAGCATGCCCAGCCCATTGAATTCCACATCTTTTCTTAGATATGAAACCGATGTACCTCCGGCGGCAATACCCGAGCCCCCCGCTTCCAGGCTATGCGATAACGGACTGGCATCCCACGGCAAATAACTTTGTTTACTGACGATTCCTCGAAGTATCAATCCTGAGCAATCAGACGCCAACCTGCCACTTCCACAATCCCGTGCGGTCAATCGATACCAGTACTCCATCAGTTTGGCCGTATCGGTGCCAGGGCTTGCCTGCAACAGGCTGGAGCCCGATACAAACCCGAGAAACAAAGAAATGTTTAATATCCGGATGACCCGACGTTTGCGCATGACTCTCTCCTAGAGCTTTTTCTTCGCTCAATTCAATCCGTCATAAAACCCCGCCTAATAAACCGCGCAATCAGACATAATCCCAACACCGGTTTTATTCAGCGGCGAGTACAACTTGAGAGATGAGTATTCGATAATCGCTTCGTCGCGCCCACTGTCAAAACTTACAGTCTTTTAAGGCTGTTTAAACGATTTCTTCATAACCAGGCGGTCATCAATCAACAAATGATCTGCGGTATAAAAGGCTCCCCTCACATTCCCATGTGCAAGGGCCACCCGTGAGGTCTGTGTCGCATTGCCGAGGAACATCTGACTGTCACACAGGTCGGTTACATCAGGAGCTGTCGCGGGCCGCACGACGAATGAGTGCAAAAACGCGACATTTTTTGTTGATCTCAGGCCCCTCACGCCCTAAAGTTCGCGCCGAACGTCCATGCTGGAAACGATCCATCCGGCTCAAGTACTGACGACGAGACAGCAAGGCCAAGGGAATCAAACTTCAGGTCGTTTGAGAGCGTAGCGAGCGCAGGCAAGACAAGGCGGGAAGAGGCGAGGAAGCGGAGTTTACTGGTTGTAAATGAGCATTCCGAGCCTCTTCCCAACGCAGTATTGCCAAGCGCAGTAGCTCTCAAACGACCTGGATGGCCTTTTTGCTTTCGGCGGCAATGCCTTGGGAAGTAGGCGAACCAAAGTGGGGATACGGAGGACGTTCACGAGGGCTGCTTGCCCTTACACCCATTGATCCTGATGTTTGCCAGTAGGAGTCCCAAGTATGTCGATCCAGGTCGAAGATTATTTCGCGCGCGAGACCTTTCAGAAAATGAAGGCGTTCGCCGACAAGCAGGAAACCCCGTTCGTGGTGATCGACACCGCGATGATCTCCAAGGCCTATGACGACCTGCGCGCCGGTTTCGAATTCGCCAAGGTCTATTACGCCGTCAAGGCCAACCCGGCAGTGGAAATCATCGACCTGCTCAAGGATAAAGGTTCGAACTTCGACATCGCTTCGATCTATGAGCTGGATAAAGTCATGAGCCGTGGCGTAGGCCCGGATCAGATCAGCTATGGCAACACCATCAAGAAATCCCGGGACATCCGCTACTTCTACGAGAAGGGCGTGCGCCTGTATGCCACCGACTCCGAAGCCGACCTGCGCAACATCGCCAAGGCCGCGCCGGGCTCGAAAGTCTATGTGCGCATTCTTACCGAAGGCTCGACCACCGCTGACTGGCCGCTGTCGCGCAAGTTCGGCTGCCAGACCGACATGGCCATGGACCTGCTGATCCTGGCCCGCGACCTGGGCCTGGTGCCGTACGGCATTTCGTTCCACGTCGGTTCGCAACAGCGCGACATCAGCGTCTGGGATGCGGCGATCGCCAAGGTCAAGGTGATCTTCGAGCGTCTGAAAGAAGAAGACGGCATCGTCTTGCAGCTGATCAACATGGGTGGCGGCTTCCCGGCCAACTACATCACCCGCACCAACAGCCTGGAAACCTACGCCGAGGAAATCATCCGTTTCCTCAAGGAAGACTTCGGCGACGACCTGCCGGAGATCATCCTGGAGCCGGGCCGTTCGCTGATTGCCAACGCCGGCATCCTGGTCAGCGAAGTGGTGCTGGTCGCCCGTAAATCCCGTACCGCCGTCGAGCGCTGGGTGTACACGGACGTGGGCAAGTTTTCCGGCCTGATCGAAACCATGGACGAAGCCATCAAGTTCCCGATCTGGACCGAGAAGAAAGGCGAGATGGAAGAAGTGGTCATCGCCGGCCCGACCTGCGACAGCGCCGACATCATGTACGAAAACTACAAGTACGGTTTGCCGCTGAACCTGGCCATCGGTGACCGTCTGTACTGGCTGTCGACCGGCGCCTACACCACCAGCTACAGCGCAGTGGAATTCAATGGCTTCCCGCCGCTGAAGTCGTTCTACGTGTAATTGGCTGGTCGCTGGACCCGAAAGCCCGTGACTGTGTCACGGGCTTTTTTGCAATAGCGCGAAACGCGCCCATGAGCGCAATGCTGTTGGCTTCAGGCTTGTCTGAATCATGTGGCTTTTATGTGTGTTTATGAATGGTTCTCGATAACATGCGCGCCATGATGAACAGCAATGACTGAAAGGCGAGTGACGTGTTTAAGAAAACCCTGTTCCAGTTGCACTGGTTTTTCGGCATCAGCGCCGGGCTGGTCCTGGCGTTTATGGGCATTACCGGTGCCGCGGTGTCGTTTCAGGACGAGATCCTGCGGGCGTTGAACCCCCAGGTGTTGATGGTCCCGAAACAACCGGAAGGCGTCCTGCCGCCTGCCGAACTGGTGCAACAGATCGAGGCCGCTTCCGGTAAAACCGTCGCCATGCTTTGGGTCGAGACCGACAGCGGCCACGCCGCACGGGCAATTTTCGCCGCCCCGCCTGGGGAAAAGCGCGGCCCCATGCGCTATTTCAACCCGTACAACGCACAATTCATGGGCGATGTGCTAGGCCAGGATCTCTTCGCTCTGATACTCAGGCTGCATCGCGTCCTGGCCTTGGAGGATGTGGGTCGACAGATTACCGGTGCCTGCACGCTGATCCTGGTGTTTTTCTGCTTGTCCGGGCTGTACCTGCGCTGGCCACGCCAATGGAAAAGCTGGCGTGCCTGGCTGACCCTCGACTGGGCGAAAAAAGGCCGCAGCTTCAACTGGGACCTGCACTCGATGGCGGGCACCTGGTGCCTGGCGTTCTATTTGCTGGCGGCGCTGACCGGTCTGACCTGGTCCTACGATTGGTACAACAAAGGCGTGACCCGCCTGCTCTCCGATTCCCCCGAAGAAGAACGGGTGCGCAACCGCGGCCCAGCGCCGAGCGGCCCGCCGCCGGTGGCCGATTATCGAGCCATGTGGAGCAGCATCTACAGCGCCGCGGGCCCTGGCCTGATCTCCTACAACGTGCGCATGCCGCCGGTGGCCGGGCAACCGGCAACGGTGTTCTACCTGCTGAAAAACGCGCCTCATGACCGGGCGCTGAACCAGCTCCTCCTCGACCCGGCCACCGGTGTCATCAGTGGTCACAGCCGCTACAGCGACAAGAGCCTCAAGGCGCAGTTGCTAACCAGCGTCTATGCCTTGCATATCGGCAGCTATTTCGGCCTGATCGGGCGGATCCTGGTGACGGTCGCCGCGCTGACCATGCCGCTGTTCTTCATCACCGGCTGGTTGCTGTACCTGGACCGTCGCCGCAAGCAGCGCCAAATCAAGAATGCCCGCCAGGCGCTAGGTGCCAACCGTAGCGATGCGCCCGCCTGGCTGATCGGGTTCGCCAGCCAGAGCGGTTTCGCCGAGCAACTGGCCTGGCAGACCGCCGGCCAGCTCCAGGCTGCCGGTTTGCCGGTGAAGGTCCAGCCGCTGGCCGGTGTCAGCGAGCAGGAGCTGAGCGACTGCAGCCACGCCTTGTTCGTCGTCAGCACCTTTGGTGACGGCGAAGGACCGGACAGCGCCCGGGGTTTCGAGCGCAACGTGCTGGGCCGGGCCATGAGCCTGGAGCGCCTGCAGTATTCGGTGCTGGGCCTGGGCGATCGGCAATACGAAAACTTCTGCGGCTTCGCCCGACGCCTGCACACCTGGCTGTCGGAGCACGGCGGTAAGGCCCTGTTCGCGCCGGTGGAAGTCGACAGTGGCGACCCTTACGCCTTGCGTCACTGGCAACAGCAATTGGCCGAACTGACCGGACAGGCTCCGCTGGACACTTGGCAAGCGCCCAGTTTCGAGAACTGGACCCTGCACCAGCGCACCTTGCTCAACCCCGAGAGCAGCGGCTCTGGCGTGTATCTGTTGGGTCTCACCGCGCCCGGCCCGAACAGTTGGTTGGCCGGTGACCTGGTGGAAATCCTGCCGCGCAATGACCTGTCGGCCATCGAACATTTCCTGGAGGGCCTGGGCATCGCCGGCGTTGCTCGCGTGCAGGTCGATGGCTTGCCCCTACGTCTCGATCAGGCGCTGGCCAACCGCCAACTGCCGGAAAATCGCGCCCATCTGGTGGGCATGCATGCCCAGGCCCTGGTGGATGCCCTGCCGCCCCTGGCACTGCGCGAATATTCCATCGCTTCGATTCCCGCCGATGGCCGGCTGGAACTGATCGTACGCCAGGAACGCCACACCGACGGCAACCTGGGTATCGGTTCCGGTTGGCTCACCGAGCATGCGGCGCTGGGCAGCGCCATCAGTCTGCGGGTGCGCCGCAACAGCGGCTTCCATCTGCCGCCTCAGGGCGTGCCCATGATATTGCTCGGCAACGGCACCGGTCTGGCCGGCCTGCGCAGCCTGCTCAAGGCGCGCGTGGCCGAGGGCATGCAGCGCAACTGGCTGCTGTTTGGCGAGCGCCAGCGCGAGCATGATTTCCACTGCCGTGATGAGTTACAGGAATGGGTGACATCCGGCGATCTGGAACGCCTGGACCTGGCGTTTTCCCGGGATCAGGAACAGAAAATCTACGTTCAGGACCGCCTGCTGGAATCGGCCGCGCTGCTCAAGCAATGGCTGGACGACGGTGCGGCGATCTATGTCTGCGGCAGCTTGCAGGGCATGGCGTCGGGCGTGGAGCAGGTGCTCAACGACGTGCTCGGAGCCGAGGCAGTGGAGCGCTTGATCGAACAGGGGCGGTATCGGCGGGATGTTTACTGACGGACCAAGATCCCAGTTCACACCATCCCCTGTGGGAGCGAGCCTGCTCGCGATGCGGAGTATCAGTCAGCACTTTTGTCGACTGACACTCCGCATCGCGAGCAGGCTCGCTCCCACAGG
>NZ_JABWQV010000189.1 GCF_014268615.1 Pseudomonas tehranensis
GTGGGAGCGAGCCTGCTCGCGATGGCGTCAATGAAGACGCCGCATTACTTGTCCTGAAACTCCGCCGCGCGCTTAGCCACGAACGCCGCCATGCCTTCCTTCTGATCGTGCGTGGCAAATGCCGCATGGAAGACCCGGCGCTCGAAACGCACACCTTCGGACAGGCTGACTTCAAAGGCGCGGTTGACACTCTCCTTGACCATCATGCTGATGGGCACTGACTTGGAGGCAATCAGAGCGGCGGTTTTCAGCGCGTCGTCGAGCAACTCATCGGCCGGCACGATGCGCGCGACGATACCGCAACGCTCGGCTTCCACTGCATCGATAAAACGGCCGGTCAGGCACATTTCCATGGCCTTGGCCTTGCCCACTGCGCGAGTCAGGCGCTGGGTGCCACCCATGCCCGGTAGCACCCCAAGGTTGATTTCCGGCTGGCCGAACTTGGCATTGTCACCTGCCAGGATAAAATCGCACATCAACGCCAGTTCGCAACCACCGCCCAAGGCAAACCCGTTCACCGCCGCGATGATCGGCTTGCGCCGGTTGGCCACTCGGTCGCTGTCGCTGAACAGGTCATCTAGGTAAATCTGCGGATAGGTCAGCTCTGCCATCTCTTTGATGTCGGCACCGGCGGCAAAGGCTTTTTTCGAGCCAGTCAGCACGATGCAACCAATCTTCGGATCAGCCTCCAGCGTATCCAGCGCCTGGTTCAGCTCGCTGACGATCTGCGCGTTCAAGGCGTTCAACGCCTGGGGACGGTTGAGGGTGATCAGGCCAACGCGGTCCTTGATCTCCAATAAAATCGTTTCGTAGCTCATGCAGGACTCCTGTTAAGCATTTGTATATTTATCGATCCCCCGTAGGAGCTGCCGAAGGCTGCGATCTTTTAAAAGACCAGAATCAAAAGATCGCAGTCTTGGGCAGCGCCTACGAAAGCGCTGTTCAAAGATTGCGCGAAATGACCATGCGCTGAATGTCGCTGGTGCCTTCGTAGATCTGGCAGACCCGCACGTCGCGGTAGATGCGCTCCAGCGGGAAGTCGTTGAGGTAACCGTAACCGCCCAGGGTTTGCAACGCCATGGAGCAGACTTTTTCGGCCATTTCCGAGGCGAACAGCTTGGCCATGGACGCTTGCACCAACGCCGGCTGGCCGTTGTCGCGTAAAGCAGCGGCGTAATGCACCATTTGCCGCGCCACGGCGATCTGGGTGGCCATGTCCGCCAGGCGGAACGCCACGGCCTGGTGCTCGATGATCGGTTTGCCGAAACTTTGCCGCTCGCGAGCATAGTCGCGGGCCGCTTCGAACGCCGCGCGGGCCATGCCCACGGACTGCGCCGCAATGCCGACCCGCCCGCCTTCCAGATTTGCCAAAGCGATCTTGTAACCCTCGCCCTCCTCTCCCAAGCGGTTGCCCACCGGAACACGCACATCCTCGAACAGGATCTGGCAGGTGTCGGAAGCGTGCTGACCAAGCTTGTCTTCGACCCGCGCCACGCTGTAGCCCGGCGAATCGGTGGGCACGATGAACGCACTGATGCCACGCTTGCCGGCGCTCGGATCGGTCACCGCAAACACAATCACCACCCCGGCGTTCTGCCCGGAGGTGATGAACTGCTTGCAGCCATTGAGTACGTAGTGGTCGCCATTGAGCTTGGCGCGGGTCTTCAGACCGCTGGCGTCGGAACCGGCCTGGGGCTCGGTCAAGGCAAAGGCGCCCAGCATCGCGCCGCTGGCCAGCGGCTTGAGGAAACGTTCTTTCTGCTCGTCGTTGCCATACTTGAGAATCGGCACACAGCCCACCGAATTGTGCACGCTCATGATCGTCGAGCACGCACCGTCGCCGGCGGCGATTTCTTCCAGGGTCATGGCGTAGGCCAGGTAACCGGTGTCGCAACCGCCCCACTGTTCCGGCACGAGCATGCCGAAGAAACCCAGCTCGGCCATCTCGCCGATGGCTTCTTTCGGGAAGCGGTGCTCACGGTCCCACTCGGCGGCGAACGGTTTCAAGCGTTCCTGGGCGAAGTCTCGGGCCATGTCGCTGATTTGCGTCTGTTCTTCAGTCGGGAGCATGTCGATTCCTTAATACAGGCATTCAACGGCCATGGCCGTGGCTTCGCCGCCACCGATGCAGATGGCCGCGACGCCCCGCTTGAGGCCTTTCTGGCGCAGGGTCGAAAGCAGCGTCACCAGGATCCGCGCGCCCGACGCACCGATGGGGTGGCCCAACGCGCAGGCGCCGCCATGGACGTTGACCTTGTCATGGGGGATCTCCAGCGCGCCCATGGTCGCCAACGCTACTACCGCGAAAGCCTCGTTGATTTCAAACAGCTCCACGTCGTCGAGCGACCAACCGGTTTTGTCCATCAGTTTCTTCACCGCGCCGATGGGGGCGGTGGGGAACAGGCTCGGGGTGTCGGCAAACGCGGCGTGGCCGTGAATCACCGCCAACGGCTTCAAACCTCGCTCCCGGGCCTGGCTCTGGCGCATCAGGACCAGGGCTGCGGCACCGTCAGAGATGGAACTGGCATTGGCTGCGGTAACCGTTCCGCCCTCGCGGAACGCCGGTTTGAGCGAGGTGATCTTGTCCAGGCGGGCCTTGGGCGGCTGCTCATCGTGGCGCACCGTGACCTGTTCCTTGCCAACCATGACCTGCAACGGCACGATCTCGGCGTCGAAACTGCCGTCCTTGATCGCCTGTTGGGCGCGGGTGGTGGAGGCGATGGCGAAGTCATCCTGGGCTTGGCGACTGAAACCGTTGGCTTCAGCGCAATCTTCGGCAAAGGTGCCCATCAGGCGGCCCTTGTCGTAGGCATCTTCCAGGCCATCGAGGAACATATGGTCGAGCACCTTGCCGTGGCCCATGCGCAAACCGCTGCGGGCGCGGTCGAGCAGATATGGCGCGTTGGACATGCTTTCCATGCCGCCAGCCACGATCACCTCGGCGCTGCCGGCGATCAGCATGTCATGGGCGAGAATTGCCGCTTCCATGCCCGAACCACACATCTTGTTGAGCGTGGTGCAGCGGGTCGACTTGTCGAGCCCAGCCCCCAGCGCGGCCTGGCGCGCCGGGGCCTGGCCCTGGCCTGCCGCGAGCACACAGCCAAACAGCACTTCTTCCACCGCATCAGGCGCAATACCGGCCCGCTCCACGGCTGCTTTAATGGCAGCGGCGCCCAGTTGCGGCGCGCTGAGGCTTTTCAGTTCACCTTGAAAGCCGCCCATGGGGGTGCGGACGGCGCTGACGATAACAATCGGATCATGGGACATGACAGTTGCTCCTACTTGGCAGCCATACGCAAGGCGCCGTCAAGACGGATCACCTCACCGTTGAGCATGGTGTTTTCAATGATATGCCTGACCAGCGCCGCGTACTCGGCCGGTTTGCCCAGGCGCGGTGGAAACGGCACGCCGGCGGCCAGGGAGTCGCGTACTTCGGGTGTCATGCCGGCCATCATCGGGGTTTCGAAAATACCCGGGGCGATGGTCATCACACGGATGCCGAAGCGCGCCAGTTCCCGGGCGGCCGGCAGGGTCAGGCTGGCGATGGCGCCTTTGGAGGCCGCGTAGGCAGCCTGGCCGATCTGGCCGTCGAAGGCCGCCACCGAAGCGGTGTTGATGATCACGCCACGCTCACCGTCGGCCTCGGCCTCGGTTTCACTGATGGCGGCGGCGGCCAGGCGCAGCAGATTGAAGCTGCCGATCAGGTTGACGTTGATCACCTGGCTGAAGCTGGCCAGCGCGTGCGGGCCGTTCTTGCCGAGGATCTTTTCGCCGCGCACGATGCCGGCGCAGTTCACCAGGCCGTTGAGGCCGCCGAACGCATCCACGGTGGCCTTGACCGCCGCAGCCGCAGCCGCCTCGTCACTGATATCCGCCACCACGCTTTGGCATCCAAGCTTTTGCGCCTGGGCAGCCACGGCTTCGGCATTGAGATCCACCAGCATCACCTTGGCGCCGGCCTTGACCAGCATCTCGCCGGTGGCCGCGCCGAGGCCGGACGCGCCACCGCTGACGAGGAAAATCTTGTTGTCGATCTGCATCATGGTTTCCTTGGATTCAAGCTGAAACGTTATGCGCCGCGGCTTCTTGGGCCTTGGCGACTTCCTGATTGCGCAAGATAAAGCGCTGCAATTTGCCGCTTGGGGTTTTCGGCAAATCACTGACAAATTCGATTTCACGGGGATAGGCATGAGCGGCGAGGCGCTTACGCACGTGCTGGCGCAGCTCTTCGGCCAGCTCCGGCGCGGCGCGGTATTGGGCGCCGAGCACCACGAAGGCTTTCACCAGTTCGGTGCGCTCGGGATCGGGCTTGCCGACCACCGCAGCCTCGACCACGGCCGGGTGTTCGATCAGTGCGCTTTCCACGTCGAACGGGCCGACGCGATAGCCGGAAGTGGTGATCACGTCGTCGCTGCGGCCGACGAAGCTGATACTGCCATCGGGGTTGAACTCAACGGTGTCGCCGCTCAGGTAATAATCGCCGACGAAAGCCTTGGTGGGCCCGCCCTCATAACCGGCGAACCAGCACATCGGTGACTGGCTGCGGTCGACGGCGAGAATACCCGGCTGGCCCACGCCCAATTCACGGTTATTTTCATCCAGCACCACGATCCGGTGGCCCGGCGAGGCAAAACCGGCCGCGCCCATGTGCACCGGATGCTCCAGCCCGTGGTGATTGCACAGCACCATGCCCAGTTCGGTCTGGCCGTAGTGATCGTGGATCACCACGTTCAGGTTGTCGGCAAACCAGCGGATGACCTCCGGGTTCAGCGGCTCGCCGGCGCTGCTGACCACGCGCAGCGTGCCCTTGATCGAGCGGGCGAACTGCTCGCCCCCGGCGATCAGCAAACGATAGGCGGTGGGCGAACCGGCGAGGTTGGTGATGCCGTACTTGTTGATGACTCGGCAAGTGCTTTCCAGGGTGAACGGCCCATCGTAGAACGTGATGGGATGCCCCATTGCCAGAGGTCCGGTCACACCGAAGTAGATGCCGTAGGCCCAGCCCGGGTCAGCGACGTTCCAGAAGGCGTCTTCGGGACGCAGGTCCACGGCGTCACGCATGTAGTTCTGGAATGCGACGATGGCCTTGAGCGGCACCGACAGCGCCTTGGCCGGCCCGGTGGTGCCGGAGGTGAACATCAGCAGGAACGGGTCTTCGCCACTGAGCATCACCGGTTCGCAGTGGTTTGCATGGTTCGCCACTTCTGCCCAGAAACTGTAATCGCCGCGGACGATGCCTTGGCCTTTTGCGCCGCCGACGGTGACCACTGTGGGGCAATCGGCAACATCGTTGAGTTTGGGACGATTGACCGCGTCGGTGACCACAACACGCGCGCCTGAGCTGCCCAGGCGATGTTCGATGGCCTTGGGGCCGAATGCAGTGAACAGCGGCTGATACACCGCGCCGATGCGCCAGGTGGCGAGTACCACGATCAGCAGTTCAGCGGTGCGCGGCAGCAGGCCGGCTACCTTGTCACCCTTGCCCACGCCTTGGGCCAGGAGGAAATTGGCAAAACGCGCGGCGTTATCCTGCAGGTCACGGTAAGTCCAGGTCGCATCGCTGCCGTCACGGCCCTCCCAGAACAAGGCAATGCGCCCTGGCAACGCATGCCGGTCGCAACACTCGACACAGGCGTTCAGCGCCTCGAGCGAGCCGTGCAGTGCGGTGTTGACGGTGTGCAGGTAATCGAACTGTGACGTGGCGGACGAGTAATCGCGCATGACCAGAATCCCTCTGTACTTTTTATTGGTTGGGGGAACCGTAAACAGCAGGGAAATACTCGCGCCGAAGGGCTTGGGCGGCAATGGTCAAAGCTATCAAGTTGCTTGACTGGTTTGGCCATGGTTGGGTGATCTGGAGTCTGAGAGGCTCGCTCCCACCGGGGCAATGCGACCCCTATGTGGGAACAAGGCTTGCCCGCGATAGCGTCAACTCAGCCAACCCACATGCCGGATCAGCCAGGATCGTTGAGGATCAGGCTGCGATAATGCCCCGGATTGGACCCGGACCACTTGCGAAACGCCTTGTAAAAAGAACTGGCATCGGCAAACCCCAGGCGCGCGGCGATTTCCACGAAGCTGATGGAAGGTTCGGCTAGCCAGTTGATGGCCAACTCCTTGCGCACACTGTCCTTGAGCCCTTGATACGTCTGGCCCTCCTCCGCCAAGCGGCGGCGCAGGGTCGAGGCCGAAACGCACAACTGCTGGGCCAGAGCCTCGGTCTCCGGCCACTGCTCGGGCGGTAACTGGCGCAGGTCGTGCCGGATGCGGCTGGCGAGGCTTTGCGGGTCGCGATACTTGACCAGGATGTTGGCCGGTGCCTGGGCCAGAAAGCGGTGGAGTTCCTCGGTGCTGCGTCGGATGGGCAGGTCCAGGCATTCGGCGGCGAAGATCATCCGGGTGCGGGGCCGGTCAAAGCGCAGGTTTCGCGAGAACATCACACGATAGTCGTCGCAGAAATCCGGTTCCGGGCAACGCAACTCAATGGAAAGAATCGGAATACGCCGCCCGGCCAGCCAACAGGCCACGCCATGAACAATCATCCAGTAGGTGAAATAGGTGAAGGCCCGGCGCGGGTCCTGATCGTCCTCCAGCAGGACGATCTCCGCCAGGCTCTGCTGGCGGCTCCACTGGGCCGGCAACTGTTCGAACATCAGCGAGAGGAACCCAAGCCCCGCGGTCAACCCGCCCGCCAACGTCGGCTGGGCCATGGCGCATTGGCAAAGAAAGGCCAGGCTGCCCGACTTGAGTTTGCGCCCATCCATGCCGAAAAACTCGTCATCCAGTCGCCTGGCCAGCAAACGCCAGAGCCGCGCATAGGCGTGGGCCGGGACCCTCGCCTGGGGGCTATCGAGCAATCCTGGGTCGATACCGACCTTGCTCAGCACTTCATCGGTGGCCGGCCCAGGGGCGCAGCTTTGCAGCAGCGCCTCACGCACCAACTGGATGGAGATGGTGTCTTTTTCCGACATGGCACGGGCTTTCACAGGATCCGGTAAAGCAGCCGCTCTATCCGCACCCGGCTGACCCGTTTCAGAAACCTGGCGACTGCGGCGGGATAGTCCGGCAGGGTTTCCAGGTCCAGATATCGATCGATGCGCCGGGTGTGCTGGTAAATCTGCTCAAGCTCGGCCTGGCGTGGCCCCAGTAGCTCGCCCTTGGGGTCATCCAGCAACAACGCGTTTTCCAGGTCCAGGCGAAACGCTCGCGGGTTGAGGTTATTGCCGGTCAACAACGTATAGCGCTCGTCGATCCACATGCCCTTGAGGTGATAGGTGTTGTCGCCGTCACGCCACAGGTGCAGGTTCAACTGGCCGCTGTCGATGTAGCGCTGATGGCGCTTGGCGAAGCGTCGCAGGCTGATTTCGTAGAGATAGGGCAGCGCGGCGATGATCTTGAACGGCTCGCTGGGTGGCATGTAGAAGTCATTGGCGGTTTTGTCGCCGACGATAATGTCGATCTTGACCCCGCGAGCCAGCGCGCGATTGATCTCCCGGGTCACCCCCAGGGGCAGATTGAAATACGGCGTGCAGATGGTCAGTTGCCGGCGGCTGCTGGCAATCAATTCACCGATCACCCGGCTCAACGGATTGTTCTTGCCCACGCCCAGCAACGGGCTCACCGACAGGCCGCTCCTGTCGAGGCTGCCGGCCTGCGTGTCATACGCTGCGTACTTGAGCCGGCTGCGCAGATCGCCGATGTCCTTGCGCAGGCTGCGAGTGCTGGGCAGGTTCGGCAAATCCAGACGATGCACAGCGCTGGAAGCAATCAAACCATGCTGTATCAGGTGCTGCATCGAATCGGCCAGCGCCTCATTTCGCAACAGGTGGTAGCGGTCGTAGCGGTATTTGTCGAACTTGTGCAGGTAGACGTTATTGAGGCTGGCGCCGCTGTAAAGCACACAGTCGTCGATCACGAAACCTTTGAGGTGCAGCACGCCGAACAACTCGCGGGTCTGCACCGGCACACCGTAGATCGGCACTTCGCTGGCGTGAGTGCGGGTCTGCTCCTGATACCACGCCGAATTGCCCGGCTGCTTCTTGGCACCAATCAGCCCGCGCTGGGCTCGCAGCCAGTCCACCACCACGACCACGTCCAGTTCAGGACGCTTGGCCTTGGCGGCGTGCAAGGCATCGAGGATTTCCTGCCCGGCCTCGTCCTCTTGCAGGTACAGGGCGACGATGTAGATGCGCTGGGTGGCCTGGGCGATTTTCTCCAGCAGGCAACGGCGGAACTGGGCTGCGCCATCGAGGATGGTCACGGCATCGGCGGTCAGTGCAAAGCTGCGTAGCTTAGGCAGCAAGGGGCGTTTGAAAAGCGACGGCATAGGGCTCGCAAAAGGTCGAATCCGAAGAATGGTTGAGCTTACACCATCGATGGGTTCGGGTCTTCAGGGCGTCATGAAAAAACAATTTGACCAAGGAGAACGATCGTTCTACTCTTGGCGCCATGAACGAAATCAATAGCAATGAGACCCGAGACATTATTCTCGATGTCGCCGAAAAGTTGATCTATAAAAGTGGCATCGCGGCCACCGGCATGGACCTGCTGGTGAAAACCGCCGGCGTCTCCAGGAAAAGTATCTATCGCTACTTTACCAATAAGGACGATCTGATCGTGGCCGCCCTCCAGCGGCGTGACGAGCGCTGGATGCACTGGTTCAGCAGTGAGGTCGACAAGGCCCCTACT
Organism: Pseudomonas tehranensis; assembly: GCF_014268615.1. GTDB lineage: Bacteria > Pseudomonadota > Gammaproteobacteria > Pseudomonadales > Pseudomonadaceae > Aquipseudomonas > Aquipseudomonas tehranensis. Next base: position 8,689 of record NZ_JABWQV010000189.1, read on the forward strand.
CCGCACGCTCGGCTGCTCAACCTGTTTACCGTGCTCAAAGCCTGGTTCGACAGCGAAGGCTTCCGCGGCTGTGCATTCATCAACACCAGTGGCGAAACCGGCGACCCACAGAACCCGGTCCGCCAGGTCGCCAAACTGCATAAACAGAAGTTGCTCGATTATGTAACCCGGCTATGCACAGAACAAGGCGTCGAGCGCCCGGACGCCTTGGCCCGACAGTTACTGATCCTGATCGATGGCGCCATTACCGTCGCACTGGTCATGGGCGATCACAGCGCCGCCGACCAGGCCCAAAACATACTCACGTCTTTATTGGCCGACACTGAATAACCTGTTTCCTGTAAACCGCTGTGCCACTTGCTCAATCACTCACTGGAGATCTGCCATGTCATCCACTGCTGAAGTTCGTCCGCCGCTGCCGCCGTTCACCCGTGAATCGGCCATTGAAAAAGTCCGCCTGGCCGAAGACGGCTGGAACTCCCGCGACCCGCAACGGGTGTCCCTGGCCTATACGCTGGACACTCAATGGCGCAACCGTGCCGAATTCGCCCATAGCCGCGAAGAGGCCAAGGCATTTTTGACCCGCAAATGGGCCAAGGAACTGGACTACCGGCTGATCAAGGAACTGTGGGCCTTCACCGGCAACCGTATCGCCGTGCGCTACGCCTACGAATGGCACGACGATTCGGGCAACTGGTTCCGTTCCTACGGCAATGAAAACTGGGAGTTTGACGAGCAAGGGTTGATGTCCAACCGCTACGCCTGCATCAACGACATGCCGATCAAGGAAAGCGAACGCAAATTCCATTGGCCGCTGGGGCGCCGGCCGGATGATCATCCGGGGCTGTCTGACCTGGGGCTGTAAGCCCACAGCATTTGTATAGGCAACAGAAACCTTGTGGGAGCGGGCTTGCTCGCGAA
>NZ_JABWQV010000019.1 GCF_014268615.1 Pseudomonas tehranensis
CCACAGGAGTGGGCTTGACCTATTGATTTTGCCAAACCCCAAACCCTGTCGCTTATCTCGGGTCGACCACATCCAACGCCCGATTTGCCAGCAATTGGCCCAGCTCAATCATCTGCTGGACCCCTTGCGCGATATGTCGTCGCGAGCCCTCCAGATCGAATGCCAGGTCGCTGACCATGGCATTGGCCGAGGCCAGGGTTTCGCTGAGGTTGGCGAGCAGGCATTCGGCGTTGATGTTAGGTGCGATGACGAAAATGGTATCTAGCCTGTCGGATGGTTCTTTTTCGGCTGACGGCTTGAGGTAATAGTCCAAGGCGCGGGTAGCAGCGTCGTCGAGTTTTTTGGCGTTGGTCAACTGACAACGGGATGTGTGGTCGTCTGGGGGTGGGGGATTCGGTGTGTTCTTGAACATTGCTGGAAACTCCATGTTATGGAGCCGCAACCGTTTCGCGACTAAACGAAGGGCGGCGGCTGTGCGCAGGTTAGTCGACCGGGGAGTCCAGCATTACCGGCGCGCCCGAAGGCGCCCTGCGCACAACCACCATCAAGTGCAGGATGGATACCTGACTGGACGGAGCTCATGAACCTGCTGAAAACCAAGGGCGACTAAACCCGATCACTGATGGGCAGTGACGGGAATCAAGTTACCGATGGCCTCCAAGGCGCACAAGCCGGCGGATTCTGGCCCAGTTGTAGGCAGCGGCGCAAGGTGACGTAGCTTGCTGGCGTAGTTCCGACAGGACAGGCTTGTAGGACGGTGCAGGTTTCTGTCAGACCAAATGCCGAAGCCCCTGCAACACCTCATCCACCGTCCCAAACTCCCGATCCACCCCCGCCAACACCGGCCGCCGCAAAACCAACACCGGCACCCCCCGCTCCCGCGCCACTTCCAGCTTCGGCTCGGTGGCCGTGCTGCCGCTGTTCTTGCTGACCAGCACATCGATCTGCCGTCGCTCGAACAGTTCGCGCTCAGCGTCAATATGAAACGGCCCACGGGCACCAATGACCTCACAGCGCTCATTACCGGGGTAAACATCCAGGGCGCGCAGGGTCCAGAATTGCTCGGGCGGGATTTCGTGCAGGTGTTGCAGCGGCTCGCGGCCCAGGGTGAAGAGGGGGCGGTGGAACGGTTGCAGGGCCTGGATCAGTTCGGCCCAGTCGGCCACTTCGCGCCAGTCATCCCCGACCTGGGGTTGCCATGCCGGACGGCGCAGGGCCCAGCAGAGGATGCCGCAAGCGCGGGCGGCGTGGGCGGCGTTGTGGCTGATTTGCGCGGCGTAGGGGTGAGTCGCATCCAGCAGCAGGTCGATGCCTTGCTCGCGAATGAATTGCGTCAGCCCTTCGGCGCCGCCGTAACCGCCGACGCGCACCTGACAGGTCAGGTCGGTGGGAACGCGGCCGATACCCGCCAGGCTGTAGATGTGTGTTGGGCCCAGGGTCCGGGCGATGGCCAGGGCTTCGGTGACGCCGCCCAGCAGCAGGATGCGTTTCATTTGAGAGCTCCGGCGTGACCGACCACTGCACCCTGGCGGTCGATGGCGAAGACTTCGACCTGGACCTGGGCCGGTACGATGCTACGGGCGAAGGCCAGGGCGTGTGCGCAAACTGCGTCGCCGAGCGCGATGCCGAGGGCGCTGGCCATCGCCAGGGCTTGCTGGCTGGTGTTGGCCTCGCGAATGCTTTGCTGCAAGGTTTCATCGGCGCCGATGGCCGCAGCCCATTCGGCCAATTGTGGCAGGTCGATGCTCGAGTGACGGCTGTGCAGGTCCATGTGGCCCGCAGCGAGTTTGCTGATCTTGCCAAAGCCACCGCAAAGGCTGAGCTTCTCCACGGGCACCTTTCGCACATGCTTGAGCACCGCGCCGACGAAATCGCCCATTTCGATCAGGGCGATTTCCGGCAGGTTGTAGACCCGGCGCATGGTGTCTTCGCTGGCGTTGCCGGTGCAGGCCGCGATGTGCAGGTAACCGTTGGTTTTTGCCACGTCGATGCCTTGGTGGATCGAGGCAATGTAGGCCGCGCAAGAGAACGGTCGGACGATGCCGCTGGTGCCTAGAATCGATAGCCCGCCGAGAATCCCTAGCCGTGGATTCATGGTTTTCAGCGCCAGCGCCTCGCCTCCCTCCACGTTGACTGTGACCTCGAAGCCGCCGGCATAACCGACTTCCTCGGCCAGCCGTCCCAAGTGCTCGCCGATCATTTTGCGCGGCACCGGGTTGATCGCCGGCTCACCGACGGCCAGCACCAGTCCCGGCCGTGTCACCGTGCCCACGCCGCGTCCGGCAACGAAACGAACGCCTGGCCCGTCCGTCAGCCGCACCTGGGAGAACAGCAGCGCGCCGTGGGTCACATCCGGGTCATCGCCGGCATCCTTGATCGTCCCGGCTTCGGCGCCCTGCTCGGTCAGCCGGCAGAACTCCAGGCGCATCTGCACCTGCTTGCCCTTGGGCAGCACGATATCGACGGCATCGGCCTGGATGCCACAAAGCAGCAACCGCGCAGCCGCCAGACTGGTGGCGGTGGCGCAGCTTCCGGTGGTCAGGCCACTGCGCAGGGGCGCGGGTTGTTCGGCGGTTTCGTCACGCATCGAAAGGTTTCGTCAGGTCCAGCAAGGTGATCGGCAATGCTTGGCGCCAGGTGTCGAAATCGCCCAATGGCTGGGCCTGGGCAATGTGGATACGGGTCAGTTCGCCGCCATGTAGTTCGCGCCAGTTCATCAGCGTCATCTCGCTCTGCAGCGTCACCGCATTGGCCACCAGCCGTCCGCCAGGCTTGAGCTGGGCCCAGCAAGCGTCGAGCACGCCCTCGCGGGTTACGCCGCCGCCGATGAATACCGCGTCCGGCGGCTCCAGTCCTTCCAGAGCCTGCGGTGCCCGCCCGCGGATCAGTTGCAGGCCGGGCACGCCAAGGGCGTCGCGGTTACGTTCGATCAACCCTTGGCGGCCTTCGTCGGCCTCGATGGCCAGGGCTCGGCAACTGGGGTGGGCGCGCATCCATTCGATACCGATGGAGCCGCTGCCCGCCCCCACATCCCAGAGCAGTTCTCCGGGCATCGGGGCCAGGCGGGCGAGGGTAATGGCGCGCACGTCGCGTTTGGTTAGCTGGCCGTCATGTTCAAACGCGGCGTCCGGCAAACCGGCCAGGCGCGACAGGCGCAACGCCGAGGGTTCGGCCCGGCATTCGACGGCGATCAGGTTCAGGTCCGTGACGGTGGGATCGGACCACTGTGCCGCACAGCTTTCGATCCGCCGTTCGGCCGTGCCGCCCAGGTGTTCGAGCACGGTCATGGGGCTGGGGCCGAAGCCGCGCTCGCGAAGCAGCGCCGCCACGGCAGCAGGACTGTGACGGTCGTTGCTCAGCAGCAACAGCCGGACGCCTGTGGATAAATGCGCGCTGAGTGCCGCCAGGGGCCGCGCCACCAGCGACAGGGTGACCACCTCCTGTAAGGGCCAACCCATGCGGGCCGCCGCCAGCGAACAGGACGATGGTGCCGGGACGATCAGCATTTCATCGCCCCGCACCTGTTTGGCGAGGCTGGCGCCCACGCCATAGAACATCGGATCGCCGCTGGCCAGCACGCACACCGGCTCGCCGCGCCGTGCCAGCAGCGGTTCGAGGGAAAATGGACGGGGCCACAGCTCCCGTTCACCCCGGATGCACAGCGGCAACAGCGCCAGTTGGCGTTCGCTGCCCAAAATGCGCGACGCCCGCAGCAAAGCGTGGCGGGCCGTTCGGCCCAGGCCCTTGAAGCCGTCTTCACCGATGCCCACTACGGTCAGCCAGGGGGTCATCTCTGTTCCTCGAATGGATAGGGTTGATCGGCGGGCTTGTTGCGCGCGCGAACCGGGCCGCCATCATACCGTGCGTCTTCGGTTATGGCGTGGGCCGTTGCGAGCCTGCTCGCGATGGCGCCGGCACATTCAACCCCACCTTCTCACGCAGGCAGCCGATTCATCGGTAGACGTATTTGAGGATATAGGCATACAGGTCGTTGTAGACCGACTCGGGTACGTGTTCAGCATGGGCCTGGGTCTTGAGCAGTGTCAGGTGGCACTCCTTCACCATTTCTTCGCGATCGCCAATGAGGTGGAGGCGGTTGTTGGTGATGATCTCGAAGGCATTTGCATAAACCACCTTCGGTCCCGCGATAAGCAAAGTCCCGTCCGGATCGAGGGTATAGGTGTTTTGAGTGCGCAGGATCCGTTCCTTCAAGGGGCCGAACCCGCGTTCGTACAAAAATATCTGCGAGCCGCTGACTGCTTTGGCGGCCGTCTCGATAGCCAGCAGGGTCGACTGGGTGTTGCCCAGGCTGGCATTGAGCGCCGATAGCGTGACGAACCTTTCCAACTCCTGTTTTTCCAGGCTTCTGAGGGCTCTTTTGATACTCGATAGATGAGTGAACTCTTTCTTGCAGGCGATGATGTGGGTTTCGAGCTGATAGCCCGCTGCCGTGGCCATCGGCGGGAAGGCCGCAAAATCGCTGCCGTCGAATGCGCATTCCATGATGATGTTGTATTTGTTCCTGAACGCCTCTGCGAAGATTTTCGAGCAAACCTCTCGAACAAAGGCCTCGGTATGCTCATAAGCATGCAGCACACCGCGTTGGATCATCTGGGCGTAGTGAGGGTGCTTTTCCCGGTATTCGGGCAAGTACAGGCGAACATAGTTGTCGTAGCGCCCGGAGGGCAGGAGGCTTTTTTCCAGCAGATAGGTTTTTCCCGATCCCTGCGATCCGGCGACGATCAGCATTTTGGGGACGGACTCGGCCGTGATGCCATTGAACAGCGTGTCGGTGATTTCGGTGAACGCGGTCGTGACCTGTTCCGGGGTGTAGGCGTAATTCGATGTGTGTGGCATATCCTGATGTCCTTATCAAAGATTCCCATGAAGTGAAGTGAGTGGCTGCCCTTTTTAATAAAGCGGGGTTTTGCGGCGTGTTCAAATGAGCGTGTGTTCCAAGGTATGTATCTGTTTGTTAAGGTAAAAATACCTACAGGGAAGGCGCCGGCAACTTACGTCAGCGTGCCCGGCACAGAACCCCATTGGCGGGCTTGTTCGCGAAGGCCTTGGCACATTCAACATCACCCTTTCAGGTGGACCGCTATCGCGAACAGGTTCGATCCCTCCGTTTTGTGGCCGTGATCGCCTCCCTGGCACAGCACGATGCCCGTAATCCGACCAGCAAGCTTTTCATGCCCCCCGGCAAAGCAGGCATAATGGCGGGCCTTCGCCGTTGCGGCGTGCCTTATCTACCGGTTTGCCCTTGAACGAACGTCCATCATCCAGCGTCATACGTCCCTCGGGTTGTCCGGGGTTGCTGCGTGTCGTCCAGGCGCTGGACGGTGGGATCTGCCGCATCAAGCTCGACGGTGGTTCCATTCAGGCCGATCAGGCCGACGCCGTGGCGTGGGCGGCCGAGCGGTTCGCCGGTGGCGTGATCGAGGCGACCAACCGCGCCAACCTGCAAATTCGCGGGGTGGGTCCCCGGCACGATGCGTTGGTCGAGCCCCTGCTGAACGCCGGACTGGGCCCCCGCAAACTGGCCGGCGATGACGTGCGCAACCTGATGCTCAGCCCCACGGCCGGGATCGACCGGCAGATGCTGCTCGATACCCGTCCGTTGGCCGCGCGGATTCTTTTCACCCTGCAAACCCATGAACGCTTCCATGAGCTGTCGGCCAAGTTCGCCGTGCAATTGGACGGCGGGGAAGGGGTGGCGATGCTTGAGCATCACCATGACCTGTGGCTCTCGGCGCTGGTTCGCAACGGCGAGCCATGGCTGGTCTTCGGGCTGGCAGGCACCCCGCTGGATAAGCCGGACGGCGCTGTACGCCTGGCCCAGGCACATGAGTTGGTGGTGGCGGTGCTGGAGTTATTTCTCGACCTGGCCCGCTCCGACCAGACGCGCATGCGTCACTTGCTGGCCGAAATCCCGAGGGATGAGTGCCTCGTCCAGTTGGCCCGCCGCGTGGCGTTGCAGCCCTGTGCGGATTGGCGGCGGGACCAGTCCATCGACGGATTGCACATCGGCATCCATTCCCAGCACGACGACCGGGTCTACGTTGGCGCGGCGGCACCTCTGGGCCGGCTTGACGCCGTCATGCTGCGCGCAGTGGCGCAACTGGCGCGGGACAAGGGCGACGCCAGTTTGCGTTTCACCCCCTGGCAAAGCCTGTTGCTGCCCAACGTGCGCCGCGAGGAAGCGGACGACGTGCTGGCGCGGCTCGAAGGGTTGGGGTTGTTGTGTGCAGTCGATCAACCCTTGGCGCAACTCATCGCTTGCACCGGCTCCAGTGGCTGCGGCAAAGCCTTGGCCGACACCAAGGCCGATGCTCGTCAATTGGCCGAGCTGCTGCAACGTCAGGGCCGTGCCCTGAAGATCCATCTGTCGGGCTGTCCGCGTTCCTGCGCGGCGGCCCATGTCGCGCCCGCCACCTTGCTGGCGGTCGCCCCCGGTCGTTACGACCTGTATTTTCGCGATGCGACGCAGCCGGGTTTCGGCGCGTTGCAGGCGCACGATCTAACTATTGAAGCGCTCGGCCACTGGCTCGACGCTCGCCCCCGGAGCCCCCTTGATGCTTGATTACATCCGCGACGGTCAGGAGATCTATCGCAACTCCTTCGCGATCATTCGCGCCGAAGCCAACCTGGCGCGCATTCCGGCCGACCTGGAAAAACTCGCGGTGCGGGTGATTCACGCCTGCGGCATGGTCGAGGCTGTCGATGGCCTGCAGTTTTCCGAGGGCGCCGGCACGGCGGGACGCCAGGCGCTGGCCGCCGGTGCGCCGATCCTGTGCGATGCGCGAATGGTTTCCGAGGGCGTGACCCGGGCTCGCCTGCCCGCGAACAATCCGGTGATCTGTACCCTGCGCGACGAGAGCGTGCCGGCGTTGGCTCTTGAATTGGGCAACACCCGCTCGGCGGCCGCCCTGGAGCTTTGGCGTCCGCACCTGGAAGGCAGCGTCGTGGTGATCGGCAATGCGCCGACCGCCCTGTTCTACCTGTTGGAAATGCTCGATGCCGGCGCGCCGAAACCGGCACTGATTCTCGGCTTTCCGGTAGGTTTCGTCGGTGCCGCTGAGTCCAAGGCGATGCTGGCGGCCAACAGCCGTGGCGTGCCGTTCGTGATCATGCAAGGCCGGCTCGGCGGCAGCGCCATGGCCGCCGCCGCCGTCAACGCCCTCGCTACGGAGATTGAATGATGCAGCAGCCTGGACGTCTGATTGGCCTCGGCGTTGGCCCCGGTGACCCGGAACTGATTACGGTCAAGGCCCTGCGCCTGCTGCGCGAATCGCCGGTGGTGGCGTACTTCGTCGCCAAGGGCAAGAAGGGCAACGCCTTCGGCATCATTGAGGCGCATCTGCAGGAGGCACAAACGTTGTTGCCACTGGTCTATCCGGTGACCACCGAAGCGTTGCCGGCACCGCTGTCCTATGAACAGGTCATCGCCGACTTCTACGACACCGCTGCCCAACAGTTGGCCGTGCATCTGGATGCCGGTCGCGACGTGGCGGTGATCTGCGAGGGCGATCCGTTCTTCTACGGCTCCTACATGTACTTGCACGATCGCCTGGCCGAGCGCTATGACGCCGAAGTGATTCCTGGCGTGTGCTCGATGCTCGGGGGCGCCTCGGTGCTGGGTGCGCCGCTGGTCTATCGCAACCAGAGTCTGTCGGTGCTCTCCGGCGTATTGCCCTTCGAGGAGCTCAAGCGCCGCCTGGCCGATGCCGATGCGGCGGTCATCATGAAGCTGGGACGCAATTTCCCCAAGGTCCGTCAGGTACTCCAGGAACTGGGTCTGGACGATCGGGCGTTGTACGTCGAGCGGGCAACCATGGCCAACCAGAAGATCGTGCCGCTGGATGAAGTCGAGCCCATGTCCTCGCCGTACTTCTCGCTGATCATCGTGCCGGGCGAACGGTGGCAAGGTTGATGACGTCCAGGGCGCCGGCCATCGTCATTCTTGGCCCCGGCAGCCTCGCAACGGCCCGGCGGATCCAGCAGCGCTACCCTGATGCCTTGATCCACGGCCTGGCCGGGCGGGTTGAGGGTGCGGACAGCCAATACCACGAGTTCGGCGCGACGCTGCGCGAGCTCTACCAACAGGACAGGCCGATCATCGCCCTGTGCGCGGCCGGCATCGTTATCCGCACGCTGGCGTCGCTGCTGCTGGAAAAAGGCGTCGAACCGCCAGTGCTGGCAGTGGCCGAGGATGGCAGCGCCGTGGTGCCGCTGCTTGGCGGGCTGGGCGGGGTCAATGTCATGGCCCGTGAGATCGCGGCAGCGTTGCAAGTCGCTCCAGCAATCACCACCAGCGGCGAATTGCGTTTTGGTACCTGCCTGCTCAATCCGCCGAGCGGTTACCGTCTTGACGACCTGGAGCAGGGCAAACGCTTTGTGTCGGATCTGCTGGCCGGTGAGTCGGTGCGTATTGAGGGGGCTGCGCCATGGCTGGATCAGGCGCAACTGCCCCAGGATGAACAGGCGCGTCTGGCCATTCGTGTCGACTGCGCAGCGGCTGCGCCCGCGTTGGATGAATTGCGGATTTATCCGCGCACTGTGGTGGTGGCGGTGCCCGCGGGTGCGCCGGTGTCCATTGACGAAGTTTTGCGTGAAGCCGGTCTGGCGGTGCAATCGCTGGCGTGTCTGTTGGCGGCGGACAGCGACATGGCGCGTCCGGATCTGCAGGCAGCCGCATCGGCATTGAACGTGCCGCTACGGTTCGCAGGGGCCAGTGCTGACGTTGCCCAATGGTTGAGCGATGCCCTTGAGCAACCGGCAGCGGTGCGCAGGGTGGGCGATTGTGCGATCGCCGTAGCCGAGCAGCCCCTCGACCCCCAACAGATCGGCCGTCCGCGCGGGCGTCTTGCCGTGATCGGCCTTGGCCCGGGCGCTGCCGATCTGATGGTGCCGGCCGTGCGCGCCGAACTCGACCGCGCCACCGATGTGCTGGGCTACGAAACCTACGTACGCATGGCTGGCCCCTTTCGGCCCGATCAGGTGCAGCACTGCACCGATAACCGCGAGGAAATGCAGCGTGCCCGGCATGCCTTCGAGCTGGCGGCCCAGGGGCGCTCCGTGGTCGTGGTGTCGTCCGGCGATCCAGGCGTGTTCGCCATGGCGGCGGCTGTGCTCGAAGCACTGCACGAATCGGCGGATGCCCACTGGCACAACGTCGACCTGCAAATTCTCCCTGGCGTCTCGGCCTCCCTGGCCACCGCCGCCCAGGCCGGTGCGCCGCTGGGTCATGATTTTTGCGTGATGTCGTTGTCGGACAATCTCAAGCCATGGTCGATCATCGAGAAACGCCTGGATCTGGCGGCTGAAGCAGACCTGGCCCTGGCGTTCTACAACCCGATCTCCCGTTCCCGACCGTGGCAGCTGGGGCGAGCGCTGGAAATCGTCGCGCAACATCGCACGCCGCACACGCCGGTGGTGTTGGGGCGCGATATCGGGCGTCCGGGCCAGACCCTGCGGGTCACGACTCTGGGGCAGTTGACCCCGGACCAGGTGGACATGCGCACCATGGTGCTGGTGGGGTCTTCCACCACTTGCGTGTTCCCTCGCGCTGAAGGTGGCGACTGGGTCTATACCCCGCGCTGGTATGGCAGCAAACCTCTTTGATTCGCCTCGGCAGCCCGTTCGGGCTGCCATTATCCAGTGAGTTGCTCACTTACTGCCGGTTATAAAAATCGATGGAAAACTAAGTTGCCGTTGAACTTCTTGTTACAGGGCGCTTGTGTTTTTATTTGGAAATTTATTCAGTTTGAATGACGTCCGGTGATGCGTTAGTTTTGCGTCACCTTATCGGACATGTTGCGTTCTTAACGTTAACTATCCAAGTGCCTGGAGGCACTTATGGACTGCTGTTGCCTGAAATCGGCCCCGGCATATTTATATGCAATAAATGGAATTATTGGTGATGAATGAGAGCGGAATAAGATCGGCGCAAGGTTACGTCGATTTCATGGGTTTGTTGAAACTGAAGGATCTTGAGCAAGCATTGATGCCGCATAAAGGCACTGATCAATACGAGGCGGTGCTGCGCTATTATTTTGGCTGTATCGCCTCGCTGGATTCGCCATCGATGTTGGAGCCGCTGGGGCTGCTCAAGCAGGCATTGAGGGCGTTTCTGGGCACTGGGCGTCAACGACGCACGGCGGAGCTGGAACCGTCCGGTGCAGCTGAGGCTGTGGACCTGGCGCACATCTACACGACCGTCGAAAGTTTTGAAACACGTCTGCACAACAGCGTCGAGCAGTTAAGAACAGTGGCGCTCGAAGTTCCTAAAAAGTTGCATTTCGTCTGGCTGGGAGGCGGTATTAGCGCGATTCAGCGCGACTACATCAATGTCTGGAAACAAGTGATGGCCGAGGAAGGCTATCAACTTAGTCTCTGGTATGACAGCGATGCGTTGTTGGCTTATGAAACCAATCGGATCATTGTCGAAGCCGCCAAGGCCGATGCCATGCTCCAGGGTGCAATGGATATTACCGATGCATTTGAATTGGGTGATCGCTACGAAGAGCGAGTGATTGTCCTGAAGCAGCAGATGTTCGCTCATATCAAGGAAGTGGTGGAAAACGGCGGTAGTGGCGATGACGCGAGGATCGATCTGCTGGTCCGAGCCTATGGCCAGGACAAGGCTCGGCTGACTGCCCTGAAGGCGGCCAACCTGCTCAGCCTTTCGGCCTTGGCCGAAGGGAGCCTGACATTGCGTGATCTTGCCCAGGGGGAGGCTCCCTTGCAGTTGCAAGATATCTACGAGCGGGAGATCAGCCTGCGTTGCAACCTGGCTTCAGGCTCCGATGTGGTACGCGTCGAAGCACTGTTCAACGAAGGCGGCCTCTACGCCGACGTCGATAACCTGCCGCCCTTGCTGGATAAACTGGGAAGCGTGGACATCCGCGCGTTCCAGACGGACGCACGCCTGGGCGTGCTGCAACTGCTGCTCGATCGCAATCCTGAGTGGATGCCCGGTCGTCAGGCTTTGCGTGGTAAATACACGAACTATCAAGACCAGATCCCATTGGAAAGCCGTGAGGCGCTCGAGCGTTTCGCTGACAGCAAGCCTGAGCTCAAGCAGGTGTTTGGCATACCGGCAGAGCGTCTCGCCCGGCCGTATGAATTGCGCGCTGTCGCCGAGCAGCATTCGATGAGCAACGCGTTCCTGATGGCTCATCCAGGGGCCGCGATGCTCAAGACCGTCATCGATCGTTTCAGGCTCAACTATGAGATCGTCGATGCCACCGCGCGCTTGGCCGATGAGCAAAACGTTGCCCTCACCGACATCCACGCCATGGAAGATCTTGCTGCGCAAGCTGCGACAGCGGTGTTCGGCAACTTGCGTGAGCTGCCCCCGGAAGAGGAAATGGCGGTCTCTTTTCTGGCTCAGGCAGCCGCCACTTACTACAGCGACGGCATCCGCCCCCAGAGCGAAGTGACCATCTACCTGACCGGGCCTGGTGCCATGCGCGCCGCCATGCTGGATTATCAGCGGGCCAACTTCACACCTCGAAGCGCTGAAAACTGGCGAACGGAGATCGCCATTCCCGCCATCGCGACGGTGAACCGAGCCACCGAGGAAGAACTGGATCATTCCTGGAAAGAAAACGAAAAAGACGGCGTGCAATGGCTCGGCAATGAGAAAAAAAGCTGGCAGCAGGGCCGCTTCCAGGCACGTTACGCCGGTGAGCTGGCGGAACTGCTCAAATACCGCACGCTTCAGTTCGATGAAGGCTGGCCGGTGTTGGAAGGGCGTCACGTGCTGTCCACCGACTTGCTGCAGCATTTGGCCGATCAGTTGGGTGAGCCTTTCATGGCGATGATGGGGAGCAGCCACACCGGTGTGGTGGCCTTCGACCAGCCGATACCGCTGAGTTTCGACGCGCGCCAGGCGATCCGCGCCCAAAGTTCCAGTCTGCTGCCGCCTGCGTCGTTGGGCGATTCGCAGACGCAGCGGCTTTCTGTCGCTGAGCTGCTGGGCCAACTTGCCGATGGCCATCTCGACGTGGCGCAGTTGAGCCCTCTGCAACGTCTGCTGCTGGGGACTTTGATCGGCGCAAAGTCCCTGGATAATCGCAACTTCGATGCACTTCGCCCGCAATTGGACAACCTGGCCAACAACCTTGGCGAACGGGGGACCGTGGGTAGCTACGCCATGATCGAGCAGGCGTTATACCGACAGCACGCGCCGGCGTTCCTGGCCGGATTGGTCGACCCGGTCGAATATTCGCTCCTGCATGCGGACACTGCCCTGGGCCTGAAGAAAGACGCCTTGGAGCGGCCGCTGACGTTGCGCCAATGGGGCCGGCAAGTGGCTCGGATCCAGCGGTTGGCGCAGATTGAGTACCGTACCCGGGTCACCGAGCGTGTCGGTGTCGTGCTGGATGGTTTCGAGGCCGACGTGACCAAGCCTGTGCCGCAGGATCTGCTGCTTCAGGGCGAAGGAGACAGGGTGGGCGGACGTTGCTATCCATTGACCCTGGCCATGGCGGCTGCGTTGTCGGCGGGGAAGGCAGCGGTCAACACCCTGCGCGAGCGGTTCTACCTGGGGGCCATCGAGCCCGAGGCAAGCGATTGCGTGACCTTTTTGCAAGGGGTGGAAGCGTTGCGCGATGTGCAGACCGGCGACGTCGGCAGTGCGCTGGCGCGCTCGGACCTGAAACAGGTCGTGGAGATTCTGCAAGCCAGGACGACCACCAGCACCTTGATGCTCAGCTCCGACAACCACGCCATGCTGGTGGCAAGGACCGTCGAGGGCGAGCGCAGTACCTATCACTTCTACGATCCGAATTTCGGCGTATTCGAGTTCGAGCACGCCACGCGGTTCAGGCAGGCGCTGGAGCGCTTCTTCCTCGATCAGGGGATGGCCGGTTATTACGCGGCGTACGGCGAGGCGACGCATCCGACCTTCGATCTGCTTGAGCTGGACGGTGAGCGAGTAGCGGAAATCGAGCTGCCGGGTGCGATCAAGGTCTCGGACCTGCTGCAAGCCGCAGCCTTGCCAGGACAGGCGCAACGTCCTGTCCGACAGCGGCTGGCCTCTGCCCGTGGGCAATCGCTGATGAGCAATTCCCGGCTTGGCAGTTGCCTGATGGCGCTCGATGGCCATTGGTGGGGGCAACAGATCGCGCACGTGACCACCGGCCTTCAGCAGCAGGATCAGTTGGCGCCGCGGTTTGTGCCGTTGTTCGAGACCCTGGAGATCACGCCGGCCGGTTCGTACCGGGTGAGCCTGATCGATCCTGAAGATCCCGAGCACCTGGTGCGGGTCACTTCGGATGACCATCGGCTTCTGCGTATCAAAAGCTACCTGTCGGAACGCTTCCTGGCCCTTGCCAACAAGCCCTCCGTGCCCAGCGATCCTGTCGAGGTGGGAAGTGTTCACACCCTGAATGCCGGCTTCGCCATCCAGGCGCTGATGATGGCGTTGACCGCGCATGAAGGGGCTGATCGGCCCCTGTCCCTGGCCGTGCGGCTGCACGCCTATGTCAATTACGCGCAATTGGTGCATGGCGTCGTGTCCGATGTGGCGGGTCTGGTCGGGCTGGTCCGACAGGCGCTGGCAGAAGAGAAACTCATCGCCCGCACCGTCGCTCCGGTGGTCAAGGCGGCCGTAGGGTCTGGCTTGAGCGAAGCGACCGGCGGCCTCCTGCAACTGGCGAATGTCGGGTTCGACATCTACCAATTGGTGACCGCGACCAACGAAGTCGCACGCGCCCAGTTCGGCACTCAATTGGCGTTCGACTCGGCCGGGCTGGTGTTGTCGGCCGGAGCGCTCGCAGCAGGCGCCACCACCGCCGGCGCGTTTCTTGGCGGGGCCGGGGTGATCCTGGGTGGGTTGGCGGTGGGGGTGGCGGCGCTGGCCCAAGGGTTTGCGACCATTGCCGAGCAAGCCAAACAGGTCGGGCTGTTCTTCGACGAGATGACTAAGGCGCATCTGCAGCCCTATCGGTTTGACGCGCATGGCAAGGCCTGGCTCCCGCACTCGTCATTGATTGTCCGAACACTGGACCTGGCTCGCGGCCAACTTCAGCTGGACAGTCCCAGGCTGTATCCGTTGCGGGATCATTTCGGCGTGCCGACGTTCGATCTCGACTATGACCGGTCGATCGATATTCGCCGCGAATTGCGCCTGCCCGGTCGGGTCATGTTCACACCCCCCGCCGGCCAGACCATCGTACTGCCCGGCACGCCGCAAGCCTGCTATCGCTATGAGTACAAGGCGCTGCCATTCGCCAGCTTGCGCCATGACGCCGGGTTCGACACCGCACGGCGCCTGGAGAAGAGAAAGGCCGATGGCGGGTGGCTGTTCCTGTTTTCGTTCTACTCGTTCCCCAGCGACTACATCCTGAATCGCCTGGTCCCGGACTACCGGCCAACGGTCATCGATGTGCTGCTCGACGACCACGAGCGTTCACTGGTGGTGCCTGCCGTTCCCACGGACTGGCAAGGGAAGATTGCCTACCAGATCCGCAGCGCCGGCAAACGCTGTGTGGTGACGCTCAATCCCGGTGTGAGCCTCACCCTGGAGTCGTTGAGCCTGCACGAGGCCAGTTGGGTGCTGGACGCTCCGTGGGCCACCGAGGGCGATATCCGGCTCGAGCGCAGCAGCAGGATGTTCGTGGGCGATATCCAGGTGAACTTCACGGGGACCCGCCGCCACCAAATATTGCTGCGCCTCAGCGAGAACCAGGTATTCCAGGTCGAGATGACGGAGCTCAAGCTGAGCCTCATCGAGCAGGACGTGCCGCCAGGCATGGATCGGCAGGCCTTGCAGACGCACCTCAAGGCCCAGGCCCGGGAGCACCGTCTGGTGATGCCCTACACGCCTGTCCACCACTACCTGGTTCCGTTCGAAAAGCCGGACGAGCCTCGTTACATCACCGCTTGGTATGACACCCGGGAGGATCGTTTCCTGTATATCCGCAACGACGTACCGGGTGCCGAAGACGCGATCCTGGGGACCGTGGCGGGCGGCTGCGCCTACTTTTTCGAACCAGAGAACGTGATTGTCTGGCAAGTCGATGCGGTCACCGGGCTGCTGAGCCACCGTTATTGGTTATGGCCGGCGAAAGGCAAGCAGACGATCATCAAAAGTATCGAGGCGGACCCTCAGGGAGTGGTGCATGTGGTGCAGGAAGTCACCCGCGAGGATCAGACCACCGAGGTGCTGGTCTATGTCATCCATGATGGGCAGTTGCTGCTGAGTTCTGTGACTCGGGATCTCGATCCGACGCTGGAGTCGGTGTTCAGCGCCAGCGAAACGCTGGCCGACTGGTCGCAGGTGTTGGGCGCGGGCTATCCCTTTACCCCGTACGTCGGTGATCGTACCTATGCCACCGTCAACTGGCAGCCGGCCCCCTTTGTTTCGGTCTGCTGGAAGATCGAGGAGACGTTGCGAGACATGGCCTGGATTCGCCGCAGCGACCAATTGATCATCCGTCCCTCGCCGAGACGCAATCATTACCGGGGATGGCCGGACTCGATCAAGAATCTCACCGATCTGACGCTGCTCACACCGGCGCAGGGGAGCAATGTGTTTGTCATCTACGACAAGACCAAGCAGGAGCTGTGCCGCAGGCAGCGCACCCTGGTGGAGGGAAAAGGGCAGTGGTCCAACCGGTGGCTACGCTCCGAGAAACTGGACAATATCATCGCCGTCGAGGACGGCTATCTGGCACTGATGTCCGATGGCCTGTTTTACAACCTGACGGACCAGGGACGCCAGGAACTGGGCGGTGTGACTGAACATTGGTTCAAGGACCGCGTGCATTGGTGGTCGGAATTGGAACCGTTAGCCCGGCGCTATCCGGGCAAGCCCCTCGCTCTGATCGGCCTGGCCAACTTCACCGGGGACGCGAAGCTGGGGGCCTGGTACATCGACAACAGGTTGCTGTTGATCGACCCGGGGCACGGCAAGGAAGTGCGCCTGCTGAGCGCAACGCCGGACGGCGAGGCAGCCTGGTTATTCGATGTTTTAAGTGGGGAGGTCTATCGCCAGGCGTTTATCGATCCGCAACGCCTGGAGCCGGCCTTTGGCGAAGGCTCGCAATTGTTGCAGGCTGACGCGCTGCCCGTCCCACAGCGCGTATGGGCGCCGTGGCAGTTCGCCGAGCTGACGGTCGAAGGCGCGGGTTTGCGCGGCGTGACATTCGAAGGCGTGGTGGTCTCGTTGCGAGACCCGGAGCCGGCGTTCATCACCGGTGTCACGCTTGAGTGGGTCATCGCTCAGGGTGGGCGTGAGCGTGAGGGGCTTAAGCGATTGCTGGAGTATCCCTTCCATGGCCCGCTTTTGTCGGTGGAGGATCCGGATAACCTGAAATGGTTCGTCACCCAGAGCAAACGCCTGATCCGGGTACCACGGGCCGCGGTTCCCGAGTCTTTCGAAGTGCTTGGGACGCAGAAACAAACCAATCTGCTGATTCATGAAGGTGACAATGGAAAACTGCTCACCTATCCGGACATAGGGCATGCGGGGCCCCTCAGTTATGTACAGCGCGATGGCGAAGTCATGGTTATGGAGGGACAGACGAAGATCGAGGACCTCCTGCCGCTGATGCCCGACGGTGTCACGACCCTGGTCCTGCGCATGGGGCAAGGTACGGAGAGTTATCGATTGTCGAAGGCGGCTTGGTTGAGGCTCGAATCGGTCATTGTCCATTGTCGGCATTCCCTGGACAACGCAGCAACAGAGCCGGGCAAGTTGATCTGGGAACTGGATGAGCCGGAAAAGTTGCTGCTCAGTCTTGTCGACGAACACTTGGTCATCATCGACCCGGACAGTGGGCACAGCGTGATATTTCGTGAGGCGTATGCCGCGGATATCGGCCTGCGGGGCGACGTCCTGCTCAGTTTCGAAAAACATCGGCGTTACGCTGTTTCGACGCTGATTCAGCGAATGGACGCTCGGCACAATACCCAGGGCAGTGTAACGCTGAAAGAGTTGCTGAGCGTCCCGGCAATTGTGGAAAACAGCTTGGCGGATTAATGCAGGTTTAAATACCGATTTAAATCAGTCTATCGTTCGTGGGGCGATTCTCCGCACATTGAGGCTGCTGGTGTGGCTAGGGCACCAGATAGCCTCTGACCCCGGTAAAGATGATCTGCGCGGCCAGCGCGCAGACGAACAAACCCATCAGGCGACTGACGATCTGTAAGCCCTGGTCACCGAGAATCCGCTCGATGCGGCTGGACAGGTAAAGCACCACGCCAACGGTGAAACTGGCCAGGGCGATGCTGATGATGGCCATGAGTTTGTCGTCCCAGTGCGGCTGGCTCACACCCATCACCAGCAAGGCGCCGATGGTGCCGGGGCCGACCGTCAACGGAATGGTCAGCGGGACGATGGTCACGTCCTGCTGAACATTATCTGTCTGTACGGCTGATTTGCCTTGAGCCATGCCCAGCGCCGAAATGAACAGCACGCTGCCGGCGCCGATGCGGAACGCATCCACGGTGATGCCGAACACGCTGAAAATCACCCGTCCGAACAAATACAGCAATACGCTGGACACCAGCGTCGCGATCGCGACTTTCCAGGCCAGGCGCCGTTGTTCCTTACGCGAGTAGCCGCGGGTCAGGCCGATAAAACACGACAGCACGAAGAAGGGGCTGTAGAGCACCAGCATCTTCAGGTAAACGCTGAACAACACATGAAGCATGGTCGAGGCTCAAGGCGGAGAAAGACGTCGGGAGTCTATCAGGCGTTTTGGTGTCTGTCGGCTCAGGACGTCTGTGCTGTGCGATTCTGCTGGTCGCGCTGGGCCACCCAGTGTTCGATCAGCTCGCGCAGTTGCGACAGTTCCACCGGTTTGGCCATATGGCCGTCCATCCCGGCCTGACGGGCGCGCTCCTTGTGCTCGGCCAGGATGTGCGCGGTGAGCGCGACCACGGGCGTGCGGGTTCGCTGGTTACCCATTTCCCAGGCGCGTAGCTGTTGCGTGGCGGAAAAGCCGTCGAGGATCGGCATTTCGCAGTCCATCAAGACCAGGTCGTAGCGCTGCTCCTTCATGGCCTTGAGGGCTTCCTCGCCGTTGCTGGCGGTATCGGGTTGCAGGTTGAGCTTGCCAAGCATGCCACGGATGACCTTGGTGGAAATGCTGTTGTCTTCGGCCACCAGGATGCGGAAGTCGCTGGGTACTTTTACCGGAACGACAGGGCCTGCGCCCGTCGGTATGCTCGGTGCCTGGCCTTTGTTGCGCTGGTTGAGTTCGTCCGCCAGGGTGGTCTTGAGGGTATAGCCGGCCACCGGTTTGGCGAGGATGCGCTTGACCCCGCTGTTGCGTGCCACGACCTTGCTCGGCGCGTTGCTGATACCGGTGAGCATGATCAACAGGATGTCGTGATTCAGGCTCGGGTCTTCCTTGATCTTGGCCGCCAGTTGCATGCCGGTCATGCCGGGCATGTTCTGGTCCAGCAGCACCACGTCGAAGTAGTCCCGCAGGTGCGCCTTGGTGCGCAGCAGCGCCAGGGCTTCCTTGCCCGAGGGTACGGCGCTGACGTTCAGGCCCCAGGCGCTGCATTGCTGTACGAGCACTTTGCGGCAGGTGTCATTGTCGTCGACGATCAACACTCGCGCCCCTTGCAGCGGACCATCGAGGTCGGAGGTCGGATGTTCGAGGCGATCCGGGTCCAGGGGTAAGGTCAGCCACAAGGTACTGCCCTGGTTGCTGCCGCTTTTGATACCGAACTCGCCGTGCATCAGCATGATCAATTGACGGGCGATGACCAGGCCCAGGTTGCCGCCCAGGCGGGTGGCCGAGAGGAAGTTCTTGCTGTGCAATTCGGCATGCATCAGCGTGTCGCGCTCTTCGGCGTCCATGGGCGTTCCGCTGTCCTGCACCGCGATGCGCAGGCGCGGCTGATTGCTGCGCTCGTCCAGCGCCACGACAATCAACACTTCGCCTTCGTCGGTTTTTTTCAGGGCGTTTTCCAGCAGGCTCAACAGCGCCTGGCGCAACCGTGTCGGGTCACCGCTGATCACTCGCGGCACCTGGGGCTGGATAAAGCTGATCAATTCGACATTCTGCTGTTCGGCTTTGGCGCGGAAGATGCTCAGGCAGTCTTCGATCAGCGCGTTGAGGTCGAACTGCACGTCGTCCAGTTCGATCTGCCCGGACTCCAGCCGGGAAATGTCGAGGATCTCGTTGATCAGGGTCAGCAGTTCGTTGCCGGCACTGTGGATCGTCTGCACGTAATCGCGCTGCTTGACCGACAACGGTGTGCCCAGCAGCAGCTCGGTCATGCCCAGTACGCCGTTCATCGGCGTACGGATCTCGTGGCTGATCTTGGCCAGGAACTCGGCCTTGGCATTGATCTCGGCATTGCTTGCCGCCAGGTCGCGGCTGATGCTGAAACGGCTCTCGTTGATTGAGCGCTGGCGCTCGCCCAGGGCCACACTCATCAGCAGGCCGCTGACGCAGATGAACCCCAGCAGGGTGATGATCAGGCCCTGGGGAGCGACTTCCGTCAGCCCTTGCAGGGCTGGAAGGATGATCAGCGTGCCCAGGTTGAAAACCACCATGGCGGCGACAAACAGCCGTGCCGGGCGATAGCCCTTTTGCCAGTGCCAAGCGCTGACGAACAGCATGCTCAGGCCGGCCAGCGCGACCAGGGCATAGGTCATGATATTGAGTGGCAGTGTGTTCACGAACAACAGCAGCAGGCTGCAGAGAGTGATGAACACGATGTCTCCCAGCAGCAGCCGGTTCAACGGGTGCGGGCCCAGGGGCGCGAAGAAGCGGTAGGCGAACATCAGGCCGCAGGGCGCGGTCAGCAGCAGGGCCAGATAGGCCCCCGGCGTCTGAATGGCCGGCCAGTCGGGCAGCCAGGCGCCTGCCAGGTTCAACAGCAGCACCAGGCTGAGCATCAACAGCCCTTCACAGGCCGCCAGCCACAGGCAACTGCGTGAACGGGTATAGGCGTAGCGGGTCAGGTTGTGCAGGATCAGCATCGCGATGCAGCCGAACAGCAACCCGTAGATCAGCGTCTGGTTCTGATTGGCCGCCGCCTGTATCGCCGGTTCCAGTGTGACATAGGGCCGCAGTTCGTGCCGGGACGCCAGGCGCAGGTAGACGTCCAGCTGTTTGTCGCTGCGCGGCAGGGCCAGCAGGTAATCGCTGCTGGGCAGGGGGTGTTCAATACGTGGCAGGGCATCGCCGCCGACCTGTTGGTCCACCAGGGTATCGCCGTCCAGCACATAGAGATTCAGGCGAGACAGGTCGGGTGCAAAGATACGCAGTATTTGTTCATGTGGGTCGGGGGCCAGCCGGAAACGCAACCACAATGCCCCGCCCGGCTCGGCGGCCCTCAGGCGGTCCAGGTCGATGGGGCTGAATTGATTGGTGTAGCGGGCAGAACGGATGTCGCTCAGCTTCAGGTCGCCCTGTTCGTCGAGCAATACCGCCCAACCACTGCCTGGCGCGGCCTGAGCCGGGAGCGTGCAGAGCAGTGTCAGCAGGGTGACGGTTAAACCTATGGCAATCCTGAGCCAGCGCACGGCGAAATCCCTTCGTAGGTTGATGCCAGATTATAACTATGCGCGGCGCCGGAGCAGACAGGCAAGGGCCATGGGCGCTTGCCGGTCTGAATGGCCGGGTTATTCCAGATTTTCGCCACGCTCGCGGGCAATGGCGCGGTAGCCAATGTCCTTGCGGTAGAAACAGCCTTCCCAGTCGATCTCGGCGGCAAGCTTGTAGGCCTGCTGCTGAGCCGCGTCGACACTGGACCCCATGGCGGTGGCGCAAAGCACGCGACCGCCGGCAGTGACCACCTGGCCATCCTTCAGCGCGGTCCCCGCATGGAAAACCTTGCCTTCCAGCCCAGCTGCAGCCTCCAGGCCTTGTATTGCTTTACCTTTAGCGTAGTCGCCCGGGTAACCCCCGGCTGCCAGTACCACACCGACGCTTGGACGCGGATCCCACTGGGCTTCGACCTTGTCCAGTGCCTGGGCCAGGGCGGCTTCGACCAGCAGCACCAGGCTCGATTGCAGGCGCAGCATCACCGGCTGGGTCTCAGGATCGCCGAAACGGCAGTTGAATTCGATGACTTTTGGGTTACCAGCCTTGTCGATCATCAGGCCGGCATACAGGAAGCCGGTGTAGACGTTGCCTTCCTCGGCCATGCCGCGCACGGTCGGCCAGATGACCTGGTCCATGACCCGCTGATGGACCTGGGCGGTGACCACCGGGGCAGGGGAGTAAGCACCCATGCCGCCGGTGTTCGGGCCGCTGTCGCCATCGCCAACACGTTTGTGGTCCTGGCTGGTGGCCATTGGCAGGACGTTCTTGCCATCGACCATGACGATGAAGCTGGCTTCTTCGCCGTCGAGGAACTCTTCGATCACCACCCGGGAACCGGCGTCCCCGAAGGCATTGCCGGCCAGCATATCGCGCACGGCGTCTTCGGCTTCGGCCAGGGTCATGGCCACGATCACGCCTTTACCGGCGGCCAGACCGTCGGCCTTGATCACGATCGGTGCGCCTTTTTCGCGCAGGTAAGCCAGGGCCGGATCGATCTCGGTGAAGTTCTGGTAGTCGGCGGTCGGAATCTTGTGACGTGCCAGGAAATCCTTGGTGAACGCTTTCGAGCCTTCCAGCTGCGCGGCGCCGGATGTCGGGCCGAAGCAGTCCAGGCCACGGGAGCGGAACAGATCGACCACACCGGCAACCAGCGGCACTTCCGGGCCGACGATAGTCAGCGAGACGTTCTTCTCGGCGAAGTCGGCCAGTTGTTCCAGGGCCAGCACGTCGATGGCGACGTTTTCGCATTTGGCTTCGATGGCGGTACCGGCATTGCCCGGTGCCACGAAAACCTTCTGCACACGCGGATCCTGAGCTACTTTCCAGGCCAGGGCGTGTTCACGGCCACCGCTGCCAATGATCAAAACATTCATTTCAAAAACCTCGGATGACGCTGATTCTGTTTTGGAACCTAAAGCGTTTTACGCCGTAGGAGGTCGCAATGAAGACGGTAGATGCAAGGCGGGGTCGGCCTCGATGAGCGGAGTTGCCTTTTGGCAATGAGCATCATCGAGGTCGGCTCCAACGCAGCAGATGCCGGCTTCAGTGTGGCCGTTGTCATGTTAGTGACGGAAGTGGCGCATGCCGGTGAATACCATGGCGATGCCGGCCTCATCAGCGGCGGCAATCACTTCATTGTCACGCATCGAACCACCCGGCTGGATCACCGCAGTGATGCCGACCTTGGCCGCGTTGTCGATGCCGTCGCGGAACGGGAAGAACGCATCGGAGGCCATGACCGCGCCCTGTACCTGCAAACCGGCGTGTTCAGCCTTGATCGCGGCGATGCGGGCCGAGTTCACGCGGCTCATCTGGCCGGCGCCGACGCCGATGGTCTGGCGGTTCTTGGCGTAGACAATGGCGTTGGACTTGACGTACTTGGCAACTTTCCAGGCGAAGATCAAATCGTTGATTTCCTGTTCGCTTGGGGCGCGCTGGGTCACCACTTTCAAATCTTCGCTGCCGATCATGCCGATGTCGCGACTTTGTACCAGCAGGCCGCCGTTGACACGCTTGTAGTCCCAGGCCGGCGCGCGGTCGGCCGACCATTGACCGCAGGCCAGCAGGCGCACGTTGGCCTTGGCGGCGACGATGGCACGGGCTTCTTCGCTGACTGATGGGGCGATGATCACTTCGACGAACTGACGCTCGACGATGGCCTTGGCGGTTTCGGCGTCCAGTTCACGGTTGAAGGCGATGATGCCGCCGAATGCCGATTCGGTATCGGTGGCGTAGGCCAGTTCGTAGGCCTGGCGGATGCCGCCCTCGGCGTCGGGGCTCACGGCCACGCCGCACGGATTGGCATGCTTGACGATCACGCAGGCAGGCTTGACGAAGCTCTTGACGCATTCCAGCGCCGCATCGGTGTCGGCCACGTTGTTGAACGACAGTTCCTTGCCTTGCAACTGGGTGGCGGTGGCGATACCGACTTCGGCAGGTTTGGCTTCCACATAGAACGCCGCGCTCTGATGCGGGTTCTCGCCGTAGCGCATTTCCTGGGCCTTGACGAACTGGGTGTTGAAGGTGCGTGGGAATTCGCTGCGGCCTTCGGTCGACAGGGTTTCAGCGGCCTGGTTCACGGTGCCCATGTAGTTGGCGATCATGCCGTCGTAGGCGGCGGTGTGTTCGAAGGCCTTGAGCATCAGGTCGAAACGCTGGGCGTAGGTCAGGCCACCGGCCTTGAGGTTTTCCAGCACGCTGGCGTAGTCACTGGCGTTGACCACGATGGCCACGTCTTTGTGGTTCTTGGCCGCCGAGCGGACCATGGTCGGGCCGCCGATGTCGATGTTTTCAATGGCGGTCGGCAGGTCGCAACCTGGCTTGTTGATGGTGGCTTCGAACGGGTAGAGGTTGACCGCCACCAGGTCGATCGGCTTGATGCCGTGCTCGTTCATGATGGCGTCGTCGATGCCGCGACGACCCAGGATCCCGCCGTGGATCTTCGGGTGCAGGGTCTTGACCCGACCGTCCATCATTTCCGCAAAACCGGTGTAGTCCGCGACTTCCACTGCGGCGACGCCGTTGTCCTGCAGCAGCTTGAAGGTCCCGCCGGTGGAGAGGATCTCGACGCCCAGCTGTTGCAGTTCGCGGGCGAATTCGAGGATCCCGGTCTTGTCGGAGACGCTGATCAAGGCGCGGCGGATCGGCAGGCGGGTGGTCTGGTCGGTCATTTCAATTTCCATCAAAAGCAAGGGAAGTCAGCAAAAAAGGCGACCGTTTTTTACGCGGGCGCCTTTCTGGTTTGATTGAATGCTTACAGCAGATCGTACTGCTTGAGTTTCTTGCGCAGGGTGCCGCGGTTCAGGCCCAGCAGCTCACTGGCCTTGGTCTGGTTGCCCTTGACGTAGTTCATCACGCTCTCGAGCAGAGGTGCCTCGACTTCCGAAAGCACCAGGTTGTACACATCCGTGACGGCAGCGCCCTCAAGGTGGGCGAAATAATTGTGCAGCGCCTTCTCGACACTCCCGCGAAGGGTCTGACCTTCTTCGCTGGGCGTATTGAGGTGCTGTTTCAAATTTACGTTGTCGCTCACGGGTGTTATTCCACTCACTAAAGTCTCGGTCATCATCGTCATGCGGCCACCCCTTCGTCCCCTGTCAGGCTCTTGTAACGCTCAGCGAAGAACGCCTGAACGTCGGCGCATTGTGCTTGCGTACCATCCAAACGATTGAAACGGGCGCGAAACTCCCTGGCGCCCGGCAGGGTTGCGAGATACCAGCCCACATGCTTGCGAGCGATGCGTACACCCATGACTTCTCCGTAGAAGGCATGCAGCGCGGCCAGATGCTCTAGCAGAATACGTTCCACCTCGGACAGTTGCGGCGCAGCGAGCTTTTCGCCGGTGCGCAGGAAGTGTTCGATTTCACGAAAAATCCATGGCCGCCCCTGGGCAGCCCGGCCGATCAACAACCCGTCGGCACCCGTCGCGTCCAGCACGTACCGGGCCTTTTCGGGCGAGTCGATATCGCCGTTGGCAAAGACCGGAATCGACACCGCCTGCTTGATCGCGGCGATGGTGTCGTACTCGGCCTCGCCGGTGTACAGGTCGGCACGGGTGCGGCCATGCACCGCCAGCGCCGTGATACCTGCCTGTTCGGCGATCTTCGCCACCGTCAGGCCGTTCTTGTTCTCCCGGTCCCACCCGGTGCGGATCTTCAGGGTCACCGGCACATCGACTGCGGCGACGACCGCCTGCAGGATCTCGGTGACCAGCGCTTCATCCTTCAACAGTGCCGAGCCTGCAGCCTTGTTGCAGACCTTCTTCGCCGGACAGCCCATGTTGATGTCGATGATCTGTGCGCCCAGCTCGACATTGGCCCGGGCCGCCTGCGCCAGCATCTGGGCATCGCCACCGGCGATCTGCACCGAGCGGGGCTCGGGATCGCCTTCGTGGATCATGCGCAGACGCGATTTGCGGGTGTTCCACAAACTCATGTCGCTGCTGACCATTTCCGAAACTACCAGCCCGGCGCCCAGTCGCTTGCACAGCTGACGAAAGGGCTGGTCGGTGACGCCCGCCATTGGGGCGAGAACCAGGCCGTTCTGTAATGTATATGGGCCGATGCGTACCGCCGACATAGGACTTCCCTGAAGTGGGGCCGGATCATGAGACTTCGAAAAAGGGTTGGCATGATACCCGCTCTCGATGACTGGATAAAGGTCGAATTGGATAAAATCTGAACAGCTATTTTGTTATCGCCAGCGGTTTGGTTCGGGTGCGCTGAGTCAGAAAGCTGCCGCCAATCGCCCGGCCCGGGTGTGCATCACTCTGGTGAATGAAAGCTCAGGCTGTAGTTCACCGCTTTCGGTCCCGGGTCCAGGATATCCAGGGCAATATGAATGGGCGTCTGCGGGGGCATTTCTCCCAGGCCTTCGACATCGCCGCCCAGATATTCACCGGGCTTGAAACGGCGACTGGCGATCAGATGCCCGTTGAGGTCGGCGAAACGCAGCTCCAGCAGCGGGAAAGGCTGGGAGAACGGCGCACGGTTGTAGATGATTGCGTCCACCACCAGGGCGCCGCTGAACTCCGGATGGCTGCGCACCACCAGGTTACTGCTTTTGATTTTGGCGATGTCGACCTTGGATGGCACGTCGCAGCCGATGGTCGGGCAAATCTGCAGGAACCACGGGCGATACTGATCCTGACGGGCCAGTTCTTCGAAGTGGTAGGCGATGTACTGGCCGGCCAGGGCCGCGGCGGCAAACAGTATCAACAGGCCCCATAGCAAGCGCCGGCCCCAGGGCGAGCGACGCTTGCGCCAGTCCAGTTGCAGCGGATCGTCATCCAGGTCCTGAAGGGCCTCGGCGCGTATTCTGGGTTCATGGCGCTCGCGTGCCTTGCGCGTCGGCACCGCCTGCAGCGGTGCTTCGTCGTGATCATCGTGATCATCGCCGGCAGACAAGCTCTCAAAGTGTTCGTGGGGCTCGTCGTCCGGCTCCAGGCGTAGCAGGGTGACCGGTTCGTCGTCCGGTTCCAGCGGTTCCAGCGCCAGGGACAAGGACGGTTCGGTGCGCGGAGGCCGGGCCGGCTCATGGGGCGCGAACGGTTCGACCGGGGTCTGGAGGATCGTTTCGTCGCGCTCGCTGGCGGATTCGCTGTACAGACTGTCGGACCAGGGCTCCTGGTCGTTCGAGAGCGGGTCGCGTTGCGCGCTCAGGTTGTCTTCACGACGTCGGCCGAAGGTATCCGGCGCACGCTTGTCACGCCGTTCCAGTCGAGCCAGTTCCTTGTCCAGATCATCGAGGTCCAGCTCGGCGGCGGTCCATTGCTTCTGGCTGATCGCACGGGGCGGGGATTCGGCAGCCGGCGTCTTGACTGGCGATGCCAGGGGCGTGACGGTTTCCTTGGCAGCATGCTGTTCGAGCAATTGCCGTGCGGCATTGAACACTTGCAGGCACGAGCCACAGCGAACCACCCCGCGGGCCACGCTCAATTGAGTGTGGCTGACGCGAAAACTGGTGTGGCAATGCGGGCACTGGGTGACGAAACTGTCAGTCATGCGGCAATCCGGTTGATACAGGCGCCCATTCTAGCGCCGACGACCGGTGATGCGCACCCAGCCATCGCGACTGGCGATGGGGTCCAGATCAAAGTCCGCGGCATAGGCCGCAGCGACTTCTTCACCCTGTTCGGCCAGGATGCCCGACAGCGCCAAGCGTCCGCCCGGCTTGACCAGGCTCGACAACTGCGGCGCCAGGGACACCAGCGGACCGGCCAGGATGTTGGCCACCAGTACGTCGGCCTGAACCTGTGGCAAGTCTTGCGGCAAGTACAGGGGGAACAGCTCTGGGGCAATGTTGTTGCGCCCGGCGTTGTCGCGGGAGGCTTCCAGGGCCTGGACGTCGATGTCGGTGCCGACCGCTTCCTTGGCGCCCAACAGCAGCGCGGCAATGGCCAGGATCCCCGAGCCGCAGCCGAAGTCGAGTACGTTGCAGTCTTTGAGGTCCTGGCCGTCGAGCCATTCCAGGCACAACGCGGTGGTCGGGTGCGTGCCAGTGCCGAACGCCAGCCCTGGGTCCAGCAGCAGGTTCACCGCATCCGGCTGCGGCGCGGCATGCCAGCTCGGCACGATCCACAGGCGCTGACCGAAGCGCATCGGCTGGAAGTTATCCATCCAGCTGCGTTCCCAATCCTGGTCTTCGATCACTTCGCTGTGATGCTCGGGCAACGGGCTGCCGGTGAGCAGCTCCAGATGTGCCAGCACGCTGGTCGGCTCAGTGCCACCTTCGAAAAGGGCCAGCAGGTGAGTGTGGGACCACAACGGCGTGGTATTGAGTTCCGGCTCGAAGATCGGCTGGTCTTCGGCGTCCATGAAGGTTACCGATACGGCGCCGACTTCAAGAAACGCGTCTTCATAGGTTTCGGCTTGTTCCGGGCTGATAGCCAGACGTACTTGCAGCCAAGGCATGGCGGGCACCTTTGGAAAAATCTACTGGGGGCAGCGCAGGGCTGCAAAGGCGCGCAGTGTACGCCAGGTCGCCGTCAAAGTGGATAAGCGAGTCTTGCGCCGCCCTGCTGGTGTTTCGATATATATATGTATGACATGCGGGCGCTGGCGGGCGGATAAGGTGCGGGTCCACACAACAGGGAGGAATGTGATGGACAACACTGCCGAGCGGCAAGGCAACACGAGCGGCGCGGGGCCGGTATCTTCCCCGCAGGCGGAAACTGCACAAGTCATTCTGGAGAGGCTGGCTCGTTGGCAGGCTGCTATCGACCAGCGACTACACGCCCAGATGACCTTGCTGGAGGTGCTGGAAGAGTATGTGTTGGTCGAACTGCGCAACCACTATTACCACGGCAACATAGACCCGCATTTCATTGGCACCCTGCTCGACACGGTGCTGCAACGCATGATCGATCAGAAACCGCTGGTTAGCGATGAAGAACAGGAGGCGCCCTACCGCTGGCCGGACGGGGCTGACCTGGGTTTTCCGACTGAGCGCCAGGCGATTATTGTCCAGGCGGTGGAGGGTGTCGCCTCGGGTTTTATTCATCACTACAAGGACTATCTGCGACGCCATTGGCGAATGGCGGAGCGCGACGCCTCGCTTGAAGCGCTGCTCAAGCATAAGCTCGATGAGCACATGGCTGCAGTGGACCTGCTTTTTCAGCCTGGTCCCCTGGAAGGCCTCGGGGTCGATGAGCTCAGAGCGAAAATCGAAGCGCTCCAGCACCGCTGGCGGCAGATGAGTCAATTGACCGCATTGGCGACGACGCAGGAGCGTCAAAGCCTTGAGGCCATCGCGCGTTTGCAATTGCCTGATTGGTTGCGGGGGCTAAGCGAAGCTGATCGTAAAAAGCTGAGGGCTTTTCAGGACCAGACCTCCCAGGCCCAGGCGCTGCTGGATGGACTGCTCGATGGCCTGGGTTCGCGGCAGGCTTTTGCCCGGCATCTGGTCAAGGATTATGTCAGGCGTGAGCGGGACATGGACGTCGAGCCGGACCGCATTCGAGTGCAACTGCAGTGGCGAAGTGTGATGGGGCAGCCGGTGCAGACCCGTAGCCTGAGCGAGTTGCTGGCGGCCGGCCCCATAAGGCCGGACACCGTGGCGGTGTTTCTGGTGGAAAACGGCGCCATGCTGCGTAACCAGCCACTTTCGCCAGCGTTCATTAGTCAATTGCTGGCGGATGTTGATGCCCCGGCCGGGTACTTGCAGGCACTGGTCGACCTGTATGGCCGAGGGGATCTGAAAGACGCCATGCTCGATTGGTTCTCGGCACGATTGCAGCAAAGTGCGTTCATAGCCCGCTGCGCGGGTCATTTGAAGGTGACCCACCATGAAGCTCTCAAGGCGCTGTGGGAGGGCGAAGCTTCGGTGCAGTCCGCCAGCGTTCTGCGGGTTAGCTGTCTACTGCTTCCAAACACGTTGAAGTGTGCCGATTTGCTCTTGTTCTATCGCCAGGACCTGCAAGGCGACCTGCTGTTGTACGCCCCCGACAAACCGGATGGCCAGGAGTGGATCGAATTGCCCTCGCTTTGGGCCGTGAGCGTGGAGATAGGCGCCTGGACCCGCAGCGAAGCCGGTCGCGAGTACCTGCTGCAGCGGATCTCTCCGGGAGATCGAGGCGTGGCCCGGGAATACTTTGCCCGTGTGGCAGACAAGCCGATGACATGGGATACAAGCCGGGATCCCAGAGGTGCGGTGGCTGGTTTCAAGACTTGCCTTGAAGACATCGTTGCAATGGGCCTGAACAACAACCTGGCACAGGTGGAGCTGGACGAATCGCCTCGCTGGTATTCCGCCCTGCCGATAGAGGCGCGGCGAACCATTAGCAGCTTGAGCCAGGAACTTCTGGTCCATCAGCAGGTGTTCAATAAACAGCTGGAGGGCTACGAAGTCTTCGTGGATTTCGCCAAGCGTATCGTCACGCAAGCGATTGCCCCTTACATGCGCAGCAAGGGCGTGCAGGCGCCGGTCGATCCCGCAACGGTGCTCATCGACTACAACCCAGGGTTGGCGGACGGCAAGACGAAGGTCGCTAGCCTGCTGGAGCTCGTTATCCATGGGTATGACGATAACTCGGGTATCGACAATCCCAGAAAAGGTGTGCGCTCCTCGGTGGGGCAGGACCTGGGGCAGGTCCGCAGTGCGGAGCTTGCGTCCTATATCCGGCGGGCATACGTGGGCGAGCAGTATGTACGGGAGGTCCGTGCCAGGTTCCTCGATGCCAGTGCCCCTGAGTACACCGCACGGCGCAATGCCTACCGCAGCCTGTTGCTGACCCGGATGGACCGTGACCTGCGTGTCGCAACGGGCAAATCCCAGTTGAGCGCGAATGAGTTTTGGTGGCTTACCCGCCAAGTCACCCTACTGGGTGAGTCGGTGCCAGTGTCCGGTCCGGTGTATTCGGGGACCGTCGTGCAGCGCGAAGGGGTGATCAGGTTTTCCGTCGGCGGCCATATCGTGATGGGCGTCTACGTCTTCGCCTACTTCGATCCGAAGGGCGCCTATTGGCTGTACACGCCGGACGCCCCGGACGGTGTCACGTTTCGCCGATACCAGGACTTCTCCGGGACGGTCGCCACGCGCCTGCATGACTATGTGCTGCAGCGGGTCGCGCTCGGCGCCCGCACGGCTGTCAGGCGTTCGTTGGCGGCGCTGGCGGCGGCGAGCATTGGTGTCGACACATTGCGCGAGTTCAATCGAGTGAACGATATCCAGGCGGAGTTCGATGCCTACATCGAGCGCGCGCTCAGCGATGTGGAAGACGTCACCAAAAGTCGCGCCGAGGTGATCAGGCAGCAGATCATCAAGGGGCTGCTGTTTGCATCGGCTCCCGTGTGCCTGGTTTATCCGCCCTTCGCCTTACTGCTGGATGTCGCCTTTATTGCCGTCAGCGTCAAACAGGCCGCCGAGGCGCATGGGCAGGGCGATACGGATCGTGCGCTGGGCCACTGGCTGATGGCCTCCTGGGGCCTATTGTTCGCTGCCTTGGGGGGCGGGACCGTTGCTCCGCTACTGGGGCGGGCGGCCAGAAGCCTGAAGCTTGTCGTGAAGCCCATGTCACTGTCCGAGCAGCGCTTGGCAAGCATGGCCCCGCTGATTGCCAAAGAGCCCGGGCCGGTGATCCAGCCCATACGTTTCAAGCCGAAACAGGCGGTCGGCAAAGCGCCTGAGCATCTGGAGCTGGTAACCGGGGAGAGCCTCTTCCAAGGCACCTATCGCAGCCCGCCCAGCGCATCGCAGCCACACACTACTTATTACATCCGCAGTAAAGGCAAGTACTACCAGGTGAAGGAAGACCCTTACTTCGGCGGTTTGTGCCTGGTGGATGCCAGTCGCCCCGGCGCCTTGTACAACCTGCCCATCCGCAGGGTGGGGAAGCGCAAGTGGGTACACAACGAGGTCGGGTTGAAAGGGGGCAATGATCAGATGCTTGTCCTGGGACGAGTGAATGATCTGCGAGAGGCGTTTCCCGGTCATGTCTTTCCGGATGTATCAAGGGGCGCGTTGCAGGGCGAGGCCGTGGTGGCAAGGTTCAGCGAGGCCGCGGCGGATAACTATCTGTTCTCCCTGAACGCGCAGACGTGCGTGATCGCGTCGTTGTATAACCCGACCACCAAGGCAGGGGCCGTTATCCATTTCGATCACAATATCCGCGCGCTGATTGAGCGCAGTCTGCGGGACGTGATGCGACGCCTGGGCGCAAACGCGAAGGATATTCGTACGACCCTGGTGGGTGGCGACTGGCTGACGGGGGCTGACATTGGCGGGCGGGTCAGGTCGGCGATGCGGCGTCAGGGGCTGCGACCCACCTGGGATCATTGGTCCTATTCGTCCTGCTTCGGCAATACCTACGGTGTTTCACTGGATCTGCGCAGTGGTGTCTCGACGGTATTCAAGACATCGGCCAGTCAGGTCGAACGCTACTACATACCGGTGCTGGCGAGGGCGAAGAAGGGTTCTGATCCGGTGTCGGTGCGGGCTCGTGGGTTCATGACGCGCGTGCGCAGCGAACCGCTGGTAGCCAATGCCAGTGGTGCCGTTCTCACCCCGCAGGGTCGGCCAGCGACTGCGGCACAGATCGAAGCCCACGCGTTCCCCACGGTGGCGCTGAGCTGATCCATTTGGCCGTTATCCTTAAAGAGCAGGCAAAAAAAGACCCCGGCCAATGGACCGGGGTCTTTTTACATCACTTGAAACATCAGTGCTGGTTGCCCAGCTTGTGTTCCAGGTAATGGATGTTGACGCCACCTTTGCAGAAGCCTTCGTCGCGGACCAGGTCGCGGTGCAGCGGGATGTTGGTTTTGATCCCGTCTACCACGATTTCGTCCAGCGCATTGCGCATGCGCGCCATGGCCTCGTCACGGGTTGCGCCGTAGGTGATCAGCTTGCCGATCAACGAGTCATAGTTCGGCGGAACCGCATAACCGCTGTACAGGTGCGAGTCGACGCGAACGCCATTGCCGCCCGGGGCATGGAAATGCTTGACCGTGCCAGGGCTTGGCATGAAGGTTTTCGGGTCTTCGGCGTTGATCCGGCATTCCAGCGAGTGGCCACGGATCACCACGTCATCCTGGGTGAACGACAGTTTGTTGCCGGCGGCGATGCTGAGCATCTCCTTGACGATGTCGATACCGGTGACCATTTCCGAAACCGGGTGCTCCACCTGAACACGGGTGTTCATTTCGATGAAGTAGAAACGACCGTTCTCGTAGAGGAACTCGAAGGTGCCGGCGCCGCGGTAGCCGATGTCGATACAGGCCTTGACGCAGCGTGCCAGGACTTCCTGGCGAGCCGTCTCGTCGATGCCCGGTGCTGGCGCCTCTTCGAGAACCTTCTGGTGACGACGCTGCAGCGAGCAGTCGCGGTCGCCCAGATGAATGGCCTGGCCCTGTCCGTCGGACAGCACCTGGACTTCGACGTGACGTGGGTTGGTCAGGAATTTTTCCAGGTAGACCATCGGGTTGCCGAATGCTGCACCCGCTTCGGAGCGGGTCAGTTTCGCCGAGGAAATCAGGTCTTCTTCCTTGTGTACCACGCGCATGCCGCGACCACCACCGCCACCGGCGGCCTTGATGATCACCGGATAACCGACTTCGCGACCAATGCGCAGAGCGGTTTCTTCGTCTTCAGGCAGCGGGCCGTCGGAACCCGGAACGGTAGGTACACCGGCGGCGATCATGGCGTGCTTGGCCGACACCTTGTCGCCCATCAGGCGGATGGTGTCGGCTTTCGGACCAATGAAGGCAAAACCGGAGTTTTCGACCTGTTCGGCGAAGTCGGCGTTTTCCGCCAGGAAACCGTAGCCAGGGTGAATGGCGGTGGCGCCGGTCACTTCAGCGGCGGCGATGATCGCCGGGATGTGCAGATAAGAGTGCGCAGCCGACGCCGGACCAATGCAGACGGATTCGTCCGCCAGGCCCAGGTGCATCAGTTCCTTGTCGGCCTTGGAGTAAACGGCGACGGTCTTGATGCCCATCTCTTTGCAGGCACGCAGAATCCGCAGGGCAATTTCACCGCGGTTGGCGATCAGGACTTTTTCCAACTTCGCAGGTTTCAACATCGAAAGCTCTCCGCGGTTCAAACGATGGTGAACAGCGGTTGGTCGTACTCAACCGGCTGGCCGTCTTCAACGAGGATGGATTCGATCACACCGCTGGTTTCAGCTTCGATGTGGTTCATCATCTTCATGGCTTCGACGATGCACAGGGTGTCGCCTTTCTTCACGGTCTGGCCGACTTCAACGAAGGACGGCGAGGACGGGGAAGACTTGCGATAGAACGTGCCTACCATCGGCGAACGTGCAACGGTGCCGTTGAGCGTTGGCGCGGCAGGTGCTGCTGGAGCGGCGGCGGCAACTGGCGCTGCTGCCGGAGCAGGCGCGGCGGCTGGAGCCTGCATCGGTGCCGGCGCGTAGAACTGCTGGGCCGGGGTCTTGCTGTGACGGCTGATGCGTACGGACTCTTCGCCTTCCTTGATCTCGAGCTCGTCGATGCCGGACTCTTCCAGCAATTCGATCAGTTTCTTAACTTTACGGATATCCATGAATCATCAACTCCCAAGGGTCGGTCAGGGGCGCTTAACGCTTGTTGTTCAAGCTGTTGCCTGTTTTTCAAGCTGTTCCAGGGCGGCCTCCAGGGCCAGTCGGTAACCGCTGGCGCCAAGGCCGCAGATCACTCCCACCGCTACATCGGAGAAGTAGGAGTGATGGCGGAAAGGTTCGCGTTTGTGCACGTTGGACAAATGCACTTCGATGAATGGGATGCTCACTGCCAGCAGCGCGTCACGTAATGCGACACTTGTGTGCGTAAAAGCAGCGGGATTGATCAAAATGAAGTCCACGCCTTCGCCACGCGCGGCATGGATGCGGTCGATCAATTCATATTCGGCGTTGCTTTGCAGGTAGAGCAGATGATGGCCGGCATTGCGGGCCCGCTGTTCCAGGTCCTGGTTGATCTGGGCCAGGGTCACGGCCCCGTAGACGCCCGGTTCGCGGGTGCCCAGCAGGTTCAGGTTGGGTCCGTGCAGGACCAATAGGGTCGCCATCTGCTGTTCCTTGTTATCTGTGAGCAGGTGTCAGAACCCGGCGACTATGCCGCAAAGCCTTTATGACTGTCCAGTTCTCTGCAATAGCCAGCACGATGACCGATGTTTGCGCGAAATTTGTGACCATGCTCCTTGATCCGGTCACCGCACTTGAGGAGCCCGCGCTAAACCCTGTGGGCTTAAACCCGGAACGCCTGCACGGCGGTGTGCAACCGTCCCCCGAGCACCAGTAGATTGTCGCCCTGTTCCCGCCCTTGGCCGATGCGCAGCAGGTTGTCCCCACCCAATTGGTGAATCCGCTCGCTATGGTCGCGGATTTCGCTGACGGCGCCGCTTTGTTGGGCGGTGACGTCGGCGATGCGCACTGCGGTTTCGGAAATGGTCTGGATGGCCCCGACGATTTTATCCAGTGCGCCGTCGGCCGCTTGTGCCTGGTTGGCGGTGGCTTCGGCGTGTTCGACCTGAGCGCGCATGCCGTCCACCGACTGGCGCGCGGCCAGTTGCAAGCGGGCGATCAGTGTCTGGATCTCGGCAGTGGCGCCTGCCGTGCGTTGGGCCAGGGAGCGGACTTCTTCGGCCACCACCGCGAAGCCCCGGCCCATTTCCCCGGCGCGAGCGGCTTCGATGGCGGCGTTGAGGGCCAGCAGGTTGGTTTGATCGGCAATCGAGCGAATCACCGTCAGCACGCCGCCGATGGTAGCCGACTCCTCGGCCAGTTGTTCGATCATTTGTGCGTTGCCTTGCACCTCGCCCACCAGCGCATGCAGGCCGGTGAGGCTCAGGCCGATGACCTTCTGGCCCTGTTCCACGGCATGCCCTGCGCTGCGACTGGCGTCGGCGGCCTGGCTGGCGTCACCCGCCACCTGTTGAATGGTCGCTTCCAGCTCGCTGAGGGAGTCACGGATCAGCGCCGTGTCACCGGCCTGGTGCTCGGCGCCGCTGTGCAGCTCGCCGCTCAGTTCAGCCAGTGCCCGGCTGCTGCCGGCGACCTGCTCGGCGTTCAGGCGAATGGTGCCCACCAGGTCCACCAGATACGCCCGCAAGCGATTGAGCGAAGCCTGAATGTCCTGTAACTCGCGGTTGCTGGCGCCCACATGAATGTCGCGGCTGAAATCCCCTTCGGCCCAAGTCGACAGGGCGGGTGCCAGATTCGTCAAGGTCCGGGCCAGGCGCCGCTGCAAGGTGTCGATGAGCAGTGCGATCAGCAGGATCAGGCCGATCATCAACCCCTGAATCAGCCGGACTTCGCCCTGGATCTGGCCATGTTGGGCGCGAACCGCCGATTCCATGGCATCGATCGCCTGTTGCACATCGGCGATTTTCAAGTGCGTGGCGCTGCTCAGTTCCGTGCGCTTCTGGATCAGTGCGCGCGTGCGCCCCAGTTCGGCTGGGTAGCGACCGAGCAGGCTGTTGAGTTCGCGCTTGAGGGCGATGCCGGCATCTTCGGCGACGGCCTTTTCCTGCGTCTCCAGGCCCATCAGCGCGGCAAAATCATCGCCGCCGGATTGACTGCTGTCCGTCACGCCCAACAGCGGCAGGTTGTCGAGGCTTTCGGCCTGCACGCGGATGTTCGCCAACTCCCGTTCAACATCGGCGGCCAGTTCACTGCGCCCGCTGCTGACCAGCTTGTCCCGGGCGAGGGACAAGCGGCCCAGGTGCTGGGATGCGGCGAACAAAGGGGGCAGGTAAGCCGGGGCCCCATTGGCGTATTGGGCGAGTTGGTCCAGGCTGGCGCTCAGTTCTCGTTCGGCCTGCAGCAGTAAGGCTTGGGGATCGCCGGCCAGTTTACCCGCCGCCAGCAGATCGGTCCTGCTGAAGTCATCGAGGCTCGACAGGCTCGGGCGTAGGGTCTGGCCCAGTTCAGGCGGGAATTGATCCAGTTCTGTTTGCAGGCTTTCAAGGGACGCCGTGGCTGCGCTAAGCCGCAAGGCGTCGCCGCTGGCCAGGTAATCCTCAATGTTGCGCGCCACCTCGCCCTGGAACTGCCGCGACAGGCTCAGGTAGCGCTCCATCAACAGATAGGGGCGCTCCAGGGCGATCTGCGACCACCATAGGGTGCAAGCCAGGCCAACGCACACGGCAACTAAAAGAAGGGTATTGAGATTGGTCAGCAGCTTCAGGCGCATCAAGGGTCTACCAAGGGCAGAATCGTAAGTGCTTGAAGTTATTGCGTTTGGGTTACAGGTTTATGACTGAATCGGTGGATTCCGATGAAAAGGTGGCACTTTGCTTTGATTGTCGTGCGCTTTGTACCCGATTGCGCCCTGCGTGCTTGGCGCGGTATAGCGCTTCGTCCGCCTGGCTGGCCATCATCAGGCTGTCGGACTCTTCGCTCATCTGCACCACGCCCGCGCTGAAGGTGCACCACAGATCCTGGGGTTGCGCCGGGTAGTGAATTTCGGCAAAACGCTGGCGGATTTCATCCAGTACCTTGTAGGCCGCATCGATATCCGTGTCTGGCATGACGATGGCGAATTCTTCACCGCCGTAGCGGCCGATGAAGTCGGTCTTGCGCAACCGCTGCTTGAGGAACAGCGCCAGGCTCTTGATTACCCGGTCGCCCATGGGGTGGCCGTGGCTGTCGTTGACCCGTTTGAAGTGGTCGATGTCCAGCATGGCAAAGCTCAACGGCTTGTCCTCGCGGCGAGCGCGGAAGCAGCAGTCTTCGAGCAGTTGCAGGATGTGGGTGTGGTTGTAAAGACCGGTGAGGCTGTCGCGGACCATCCGCGCCTTGAGGTTACGCGCCCGGGCCGCGCGGTTGCGCACGGTGGTGATCAGGTGCCGGGGTTTGATCGGTTTGGTCAGGAAGTCGTCGCCGCCTTCACTCATGGCGTCGAGCTGTTTGTCCAGGTCGTCTTCGGCGGACAGGTAAATGATCGGCACGCTGACATAGCGGTCATTGTGGCGGATCACCTTCGCCAGCTCCGTGCCGGTGCAGGCGGGCATGTACATGTCGAGGATGATCAGATCAGGCTGGAAATCCGCCAGCTCGGCCATGGCCTGGATCGGTTCGATCAGCGTGCGGGTGACGATACCGGCGCTGTTGAGCAGGCGCTCGGTGTGCAGGGCCTGGGCACGGGAGTCATCGATGACCAGCACTTTGTAGGGTTCATACTGGGCAACGCAGGTCAGCACTTCGATCTTTTCCAGCAGGCTAGAGGCTTCCAGAGTACCGGTGAGAAACTCCTGCCCGCCGGCGCGCACCGCCGCCAGGCGTGTCGGCGTGTCGGTTTCCAGCAGGCTGAAGAACAATAGCGGTAATGGCTGCTCCAGACCTTCCTGGGCTTCGGCGGCCAGTTTCAGGCCGATGCCGGGGCCGCTGAAGTCCACGTCCATGACTATAGCGGCCGGCAGGCGCTCGACCATCGAGGCCCGGAACGCCGCCACGCTGTCGAGCGCCTGGGCGCTCAGACCAAAGAACTCCAACTGCTTGGCCAGCCGCTCGGCGCGGTCATGGTCCTGGAGCATCACGTAGATGGGTTTGCGCAGTGGCGGCAGGAAGGTCTGTTCGAGCTGATCGCCATGGCGCAGGCCGGTGCGGGACAGGCGCTGCATCAGTCGGTTGATTTCAGTGATCAGGTGGCTGCTCAGCCGTCCACGATTGGCTTCCACCGCTTGCAGCGATTGACTGATGCCCTGGGCAAGCAGGCAATGCTCCGGTTGCTCGAAGCGCTCGGCAAAGCGCAGCAGGCGCAGGTTGGCTTCGCTGAGCTCCGACAGGTCGACGCCTGACCATTCACTGCGTTGCAGGCGCTGCCAAATCTCCAGGATCTGGCGAGCCTGGTGAATTACCCGCTGGGCAAAGTGGTGCTTGAGGCGCTCACGGCTGGGGTCTTCTGGCTCGGTCATATCCTGACTACTAGTTAGGGTGCATGCTGAG
The DNA here is from genome assembly GCF_014268615.1 of Pseudomonas tehranensis. Classification (GTDB taxonomy): domain Bacteria; phylum Pseudomonadota; class Gammaproteobacteria; order Pseudomonadales; family Pseudomonadaceae; genus Aquipseudomonas; species Aquipseudomonas tehranensis. Next base: position 37,903 of record NZ_JABWQV010000019.1, read on the forward strand.
ATCGACTGGTGGCTCTATGCTAGCACCTCTTTTCATTGGCATGAGTGTCATACGTCAATATTCTGTCTTGAGATGGCATTCAGTTTATGACCGGTCAGTCTCGTAGGCTGGTGGCAGCGCTTCCTTTATAGTGGCCGTTCGATTGCCCTGTCGTGGTCGGCATGATTTGCGCCGCATTATCGCGTTTCAAATCAGGCACGATGGCGTAGGGTTGTGGTCGAACCGTGAACTCAAGTGATTGAAGGGACATCGCCATGCTGGACTGGAAAAACCGCGCGGGCAGCGCGCCTGAACGTGCCGCCGAGCCGAAATCGGCCACCCGCAGCTACCTGGGTGGGCTTTTTTTCAGCCGGGCGCTGGCCACGCTGGTCGGCCTGTACCTGCTGGTGACCATTGCCGTCGGCTGGTACTGGAGCCAGGAGCCCGACCTGTTTCCCGTGCAGCAAAACGCCCAGGCGGCCGCCGAGAAGAATGGCCGGCAAATGGTGCTCGGCTACACCACCGTCGAGACCCTCAAGACCGTGGCCGAGACCCTGTTGACCAAGCCAGGCGGCTATATTTCCAACGACCGTTTCCCGCCGGGCCTGTGGATGGACAACATGCCAAGCTGGGAGTATGGCGTGCTGGTGCAGGTTCGCGACCTGAGCCGCGCACTGCGCAAGGACTTCGCCCGATCCCAGTCCCAGTCCGCCGAGGACGCCGACCTGGCCAAGGCTGAACCGCGTTTCAACTTCGATAACCGCAGCTGGGTGCTGCCTTCCAGCGAGTCGGAATATCAGGAAGGTATCGCTCTGCTGAGCCGCTATCAGGCGCGCCTGTCCGACCCGAACCAGAAAAGCGCGCTGTTCTATGCTCGCGCCGATAACCTGAACAACTGGCTGGGCGATGTCGGTACTCGTCTGGGTTCGCTGTCCCAGCGCCTGTCGGCCAGCGTGGGCCGGGTCAAGCTCAACACCTCACTGAAAACCGAAGTCCCGGCGCCGGGCCAGGTACCGCAAGTGGACGAGGAGGTGGTCGAAACCCCGTGGATGCAGATCGACAACGTGTTCTACGAAGCTCGCGGCCAGGCCTGGGCGCTGTCGCATTTGCTGCGCGCCATCGAAGTGGATTTCGCCGATGTGCTGGCCAAGAAAAACGCCACGGTCAGCGTACGGCAGATCATTCGTGAACTCGAAGCCTCCCAGGAGCCGGTCTGGAGTCCGATGATCCTCAACGGTAGCGGCTTCGGTGTATTGGCGAACCACTCGCTGGTGATGGCCAACTACATTTCCCGCGCCAACGCGGCGGTGATCGACTTGCGGCAATTGCTGAACCAGGGCTGACAGATGGAAGAAAGCCCGCGGGAGGTCGCTCATCGAGTGGCCTCGGATGCCGAGCTTATCGCTTGGGTCGATAAAGACGACAACCTGCTTGGCAGCCTGGTGCGTTCGGACCTGCGTGAGCGCGGTCTGATCGGGCGCGGCTCCTACATCATGCTGTTCAATTCGGCCGGTGAGTTGTGCGTTCATCGGCGGACCCTGAGCAAGGCGATCTATCCGGGCTTCTGGGACGTGGCGGCAGGCGGGATGGTGCAGGCCAACGAGACCTACGCCGAGTCGGCGGCTCGAGAGCTGGCGGAGGAGTTGGGTGTGAGCGGTGTCGAACTGACGGCCCATGACCATTTTTATTTCGAAGACAGCGGCAGTCGTCTGTGGTGCTCGGCGTTCTCGGCCGTGTGGGACGGGCCGCTGATCCTGCAACCTGAAGAGGTGCTCGAGGCGCGTTTCCTGCCGGTCGACCAGGTGCTCGATGAAATCCAGCACAAGCCTTACTGCCCGGACTCTCTGGCGGCGCTCGAGCGCTATTTGCGAGCCCATGGCGATGATGTCGCAAAGAAGCGCTAAATTGGCGCCGATTGGCCCTTAGCAAGTCGGCTTTTTGCCGTTACACTGCGCGACTTTTCAAGCTGAATCGCTGTCTGCGATCCAGTAGCGCTGCCCCTGCCTGAGTGGGGCTTCGCGGTCGGGGCACTTACTTTTGCCCGGCCAGTCTTTGTCCTCCCAAGAGGATTGCCGGTGGCCAAAAAAGCCGCATCCTTCGCCGCCTTGGGCGGCCTGGTATTTTCTACCGACGCCGGTCGTCATTGCCCTGATTGCCGCCAGCCGGCGGATGCCTGCATCTGCAAACAGACCACTATTGCTGCCGGTGACGGTATCGCTCGCGTGCGCCGTGAAAGCAAAGGCCGCGGCGGCAAGACGGTGACCACGATCACTGGCGTGCCATTGGCCGAGGACGCGCTCAAGGAACTGGCCACTACGTTAAAGAAGCGCTGTGGCACCGGTGGTGCTTTGAAAGACGGCATCATCGAGATCCAGGGCGATCACGTCGAGCTGCTGCTGGCGGAACTGACCAGACACGGCTTCAAGGCGAAAAAGTCCGGCGGCTAGCAGCCTCTGTGAAAACCACCCTCGGCTTGATTCGAACCCCTTCTACAAAGCACGGTTCGAAGTCGCCCACATGGTTTTCACAGAGCCTGTTCTGAACGGGTTTCTAAACTCAGCGCTGTGAGCAGGGTCTACCTTGCTTACAGGCAAATCGTCATTTCCATTCTCTAGACTGCTCCAGCCTCCTACCGGATGGTGCATTTTGACTTCTTTATAGGGGACTTCGATGTCCGTACGACGCACACGCAAAGACGATGGCAGCCAATGGACAGTTGCGGACAGCCGCAGTGTTTACGGGATCCGCCATTGGGGGGCCGGGTATTTCGCGATCAATGACGCCGGTCGCGTCGAAGTCCGTCCGAACGGTCCAGGCAGTTCGCCCATCGACCTGTTCGAGCAAGTCGACCAGTTGCGCCAGAGCGGCCTGTCGCTGCCCTTGCTGGTGCGCTTCCCCGACATCCTGCAAGACCGCGTGCGCCAGCTCACCGGTGCGTTCGACAGCAACATCGCGCGCCTGGAATACCAGAGCCAGTACACCGCGCTCTATCCGATCAAGGTCAACCAGCAGGAAGCGGTGATCGAAAACATCATCGCCACCCAGAACGTTTCCATCGGTCTTGAGGCCGGCTCCAAGCCCGAGCTGCTGGCGGTGCTGGCCCTGGCGCCCAAGGGCGGGACTATCGTCTGCAACGGTTACAAGGACCGTGAATTCATTCGCCTGGCGCTGATGGGGCAGAAATTGGGCCATAACGTCTTCATCGTGATCGAGAAAGAGTCCGAAGTCGGCCTGGTGATCGAAGAAGCCGCGTCGCTCAAGGTCAAGCCTCAGGTCGGCCTGCGGGTACGCCTGTCCTCCCTGGCGTCGAGCAAGTGGGCCGACACCGGTGGCGAAAAATCCAAGTTTGGTTTGTCTGCCGCGCAACTGCTGTCGGTGGTCGAGCGCTTCCGTGCCGCCGGCCTGGATCAGGGAATCCGCCTGCTGCATTTCCACATGGGTTCGCAGATCGCCAACCTGGCGGACTACCAGCATGGCTTCAAGGAAGCGATCCGCTACTACGGTGAGCTGCGCAACCTCGGCCTGCCGGTGGATCACATCGATGTTGGCGGTGGCCTGGGCGTGGACTACGACGGTACGCACTCGCGCAATGCCAGTTCGATCAACTACGACATGGACGATTACGCCGGTGTCGTGGTTGGCATGCTCAAGGAGTTCTGCGATGCCCAGAGCCTGCCGCATCCGCACATCTTCTCGGAAAGTGGTCGCTCCCTGACTGCCCACCACGCGATGCTGGTGGTGCAGGTGACCGACGTCGAGAAACACCACGACGACGTGCCGGTGATCGAAAACAAGGAAAGCCTGCCGGAGACCGTGCAATGGCTGGTTGACCTGCTGGGCCCGACCGATATCGAGATGGTCACCGAAACCTACTGGCGCGCCACCCACTACATGAGTGACGTGGCCGCCCAGTACGCCGACGGCAAGCTGACCCTGGCCGAAAAAGCCCTGGCCGAGCAGTGCTACTTCGCCGTGTGCCGTCGCCTGCATAACTCGTTGAAGGCCCGCCAGCGTTCCCATCGCCAAGTGCTGGATGAACTCAACGACAAGCTCGCCGACAAGTACATCTGCAACTTCTCGGTGTTCCAGAGCCTGCCGGACACCTGGGCCATCGGTCAGGTGCTGCCGATCCTGCCGCTGCATCGCCTCGATGAAGAACCGTTGCGCCGCGCCGTGCTGCAAGACCTGACCTGCGACTCCGACGGCAAGATCAAGCAGTACGTCGACGAGCAGAGCATCGAAACCAGCCTGCCGGTGCATTCCCTCAATCCGGGCGAAGATTACCTGTTGGGCATCTTCCTGGTGGGTGCCTACCAGGAAATCCTTGGCGACATGCACAACCTGTTCGGTGACACTGACTCGGTGAACATCTACCAGAATGCCGACGGCAGCGTGTACCACGCCGGTATCGAAACCCACGACACCATCGAAGACATGCTGCGCTACGTGCACTTGTCGCCGGAGGAGTTGATGACCCACTACCGCGACAAGTGCGCGAGCGCCCGTATCAGTGCCGCCGAGCGCACCCAGTTCCTGGATGCCCTGCGCCTGGGGCTGACGCGGTCGTCCTACCTGTCTTCCTGATGGGGGCCTGAACGCCCTCCGGGACTGTCAGAAAATACACCGTGTGCTGCGGGTTTTTTCGGATAGTCCCGGAGGGCGTTTTTATTTGTGCCGCTGTTATTTCCGCACACGGGTGCATTTAGCCGGTGGTGTCCTCATTTCGTGTAGTCCCTTTCCTAACTTGTATTTGGGCTCTCTACTCGGCCATGGCTCTCAGCGAGAATCCTCAGCCGCCCCTCCTGTAGAGAAACGCCGATGTCCGATCCAGCCAGCGAGCCGTCATTTCGTCTGGAGATAGCCGGTCTGCCCGAGTCCTTTGTTGTCGTGGCCTTCACGGGCAGCGAAGCCATCAGCGAACCCTTTGTCTTTGATGTGGAGCTGTTGATCGGCGATACGCCCCTGGACCTTGCCGGGTTGCTCTACCGCAGCGTCTGGTTGAGTTTCGGCGCTGGGGGGCGGGGCATCCATGGGCAGATTCACGAGCTTGTCCAGCATCGTCAGGGCGCTGGTTGCCGGGTACGCATCGGGCCGAAGCTGGCGTGCCTGGCGCAACGATTCAGCCAACGGGTGTTCAGTGCCCGTTCTGTACCGCAAATCATCCGCCAGGTGCTCAAGGCCCACGGCATTGCCGGACGCCAGGTGTACCTGGCTTTGAGTGGTGATTATCCGCTGCGCGATTTCTGTACCCAATACCGGGAGTCAGATCTGCAGTTTCTCCAGCGCGTATGCGCCGAGGCGGGCATTTACTTCCATTTCGAGCAGGCTCGGGATGGGCATTGCCTGGTTTTTGCTGACAGCACGGGCGATTCCCTACCCGATGGCGAGACGCTTTACAGGCGCGAGGGAATGGCTCCGGCGGTGCGCAACTGGCGTGTCCAAAGCGATGTTTCGGGGGAGCAGGTAGCGCTGGGCCGCAGCGATCTGATGGGGTTGCATTGCGGCCGGACGCTGTCGCTGGCAGGGCATCCTGTCGAAGTCTGGAACCAGCTCTGGCTGTTGACGAAAGTCGAGCATCGCGCGCAGGCCGGCGTATATGGCAACCATTTTCGCGCCATTCCTGCGGGATGGCCGTTCGTGGCGACCGGGGTCGCGGCAAAACCTCGCATGCCGAGTCGGCAGCGCGGCTGGGTGGTCACGGTCGATGAGCCGCAGATGCAGGTGGCGGGGCGAGTAGCGGTGCAGTTCGACTGGGTCTATCAGGGGGAGGGCGCCAGTCCCAGTCATTGCTGGCTGCCGTTGGCCCCTGAGCTGGCCGCTTGGGGGCACGCCATTGCCAAGGGCACCGAGGTGCTGGTGAGTTTTATCGAGGGCGACCCGGATCGTCCATTGATCAGCGCATTGCTCGACGCGCCGGCATCTCGGGAAGAAGGGGATGAGTCGCTCCTGAGTGAAACCTCCCGACCAGTCCATGAGGCGTCTGGCATCGACCCGCTTCTGTTGGCGGCGATCCAGAGCGCCGAGCCGTTGGTGCTGTTGTGTCTGTTGCCCGGAGGCGGCAGCTTCAACCCCTGTAGCCAGCCGTTGTGTACCTGCCGCATGCTCACGCAGCTCGGCGCGGGCGCTGCTCCATGAGTGCTGCCGCCATGTCTGAATCAGCGCCGCAATGGCTGCTGCTCGACGTACCAGGTGCGCCGGACGCCGCGCAGCGTTTGCAGGAGCAGTTCGCAGAGATCCGGCGCTTTGCCTTGTTCGAAGGCACCGAATTGCACGAGCTGAGGGAGCATGGTCCGTTGCTGGTGGATCTGCAGCAATCGCCGGCACTGGCCAGCCTGTGTCACCTGGATGCCGGCTCCTGGCCAGGGCTGTTGTTGGTCAGCCGAGCGTCAGATGCGCAATTACTGGCGCATCTGCGGCGCATGTTGACGGTGACGTTGGGCCTGCATCACAAGGCCTTGCTGAACTATTACAACCCGCACACGGCCAGCTATTTCTTCGACGGTTGCGATCCTCTGGAACTCAGTTGCTGGCTGGGGCCGATCAGCCTGGTGCGCTGGTTCGGCGGGACCTGGGGCGACAGGACCCTCGGCAGCCAGGGCTGGCAGCAACTCTCCAATCCGGGGCTGGCAGTACCGGCACTGGAAAACGAACACAGTCTCAGCCACTGGCAGCAGAGTCAGTTGCAGCGATGTCTGTTGGAACGCCACGTCTGGCAGTGGTCTTGCTCTACCGGGCGGGATTTCCGCCTGCTCTGGGACGACCTGCAGCAAGGGCTGACCCTGGGGTTTACCGAACGACCGGTACTCGACGACTGGTTATGGCTGCGCCTGCAATACCCCAATGCCCGACCCGTGCCGGGGCTCAAAGGCGGTTCGCAGCGCGAACGCCTGGATCACCTGCGGCGGCTATGGCAGGACAATCAAGGTTGAAAAGGTTAATGGGCGCCTGCACCGAACCAGCTATCGCGCTGTTGCATGCGCCACGCGAAAGCACCCAGGGTCAGGCTGCGCAAGGCCATGAACAGCAGGAAAGTCATCCACAGCCCGTGGTTGCCGAGCGTTTGCAGTACCCAGGCAAACGGCAACACCAGCAACAGGGTCAACAGCATGCCATTGCGCATTTCCCTGGCACGCGTGGCGCCGATGAACAGGCCATCGAGCAAATAACTCCAGACCGCAATCAACGGCAGCGCCGCCAGGTAAGGCAGGTAGCGGTAAGCGGTGTCGCGCACGTCGGGGATGTTGGTCTGCATTTCGATGAACAAGTGGCCGGCGAGCAGAAACAGTAAGGCAAACCCCACGCTGGCAATCAATGACCATCCGCAGGCCACTACCAGAGAGCGGCGCAGGGCCAGACGGTCGCGGGCGCCGATGGCGTGACCGCACAGCGCTTCGACGGCATGGGCCAGACCGTCCAGGGCGTGGGCTGTCAGCAGCAGACCATTGAGCAGCAGCGCGTTGGCTGCCACGGTCGCATCCCCCAGGCGCGCGCCTTGCACCGTGATCAGGAAGAACACGGCTTGCAGCGCCAGGCTGCGAATGAAAATGTCCCGGTTCACCGCCAGCAACGGACGCCAGCTTTGCCACACCCCCAGGGCCGCCCAGGCGATCTGCCCCGGCCAGGCCCGCAGCGTGTTGCGCGCCAGGATCAGGCCGACCAGGGCGCCGGTCCACTCGGCAATCACCGACGCCCGGGCCGAACCGGTCACACCCCAGTCCAGGCCGATCACAAACCACAGGTTCAGGGCGATGTTCACCAGGTTGGTCACCAACAGAATCGCCAACGGCGCCCGGGCATTCTGAGCGCCGAGAAACCAGCCCACCAGCGCATAACTGGCCAGCGCCGCTGGCAAGCCAAACAGCCGGGTGTGGAAAAACTCCCGGGTCAACTGCTCAAGCTCGGCGGATGGCTGCATGAAATGCAACGCCACGCCACTCAACGGCACGCCGACCACAGCCAGCACCAGCGCCAACCCTATTGCCAGCAGCAGACCTTGCAGCAGCACCTGGCGCAACGCCGCTCCATCCCCGCGCCCGGCGGCCTGGGCGGCGAACCCGGTGGAGCCCATGCGCAAGAAACCCATGGCCCAGGCCAGCACCGTATACAAGCTCGCCCCGACCGCCACCGCGCCTAACTGATGAGCATGGGGCAAGTGGCCGATGACGGTGCTGTCCACCAGCGCCACCAGCGGTACGGAAATGTTCGAGAGAATCATCGGCGCGGCCAGCGCCCACACCCGGCGGTGGGTAAGACGGTCGCGCCAGTCGGTGATCAGGTTGGACATGCGAGCTCCTTTACGGAGCGCGATTGTAGCGGGTTATTGCAGCATTCCCACGCAGAAAGGGGGGTCACGCTTATCAGCAGAAAACCAGGGGATCGCTGAGTGCAATGCCATGATCATCCTGCTCTTGTGGCGA
>NZ_JABWQV010000190.1 GCF_014268615.1 Pseudomonas tehranensis
CACTCGAGCGGGAGCAAGCTCCCTCGCCACGAAGTCGACACTGGCCTTTAGTGGAATTGACGCCCCAACCCCGCCGGCACGCCTTCGATGGTGGTCTCTTCCCACGGCCCGTTAGGGCTGATGGAGCGGCTCCAGCCGTTGCTCCAGCGGTAATAGGTGCGCTGGCGATAGAAGGTGTTGGTGTGGTTGTCCAGCACATAGACCCCAAGTTTGGCGTCCCAGTGGCTATTGCCGCCGGGTGGTGGGGCGAAGCTGGCGGAAGTACGAGGCAACGGCTTGGCCGGTGTATTCGGCGTGACGGGCTTGCTTGGGACGGTCGATGGCCCCGGCTTGGTGGCCGGGCCTGAAGACGGGATGGGAGGCAGCGGCGCCGACGGCTGCGGCGGACGCTGGACCGCACAAGCACTCAGGCCCAGGACGAGCGTGAGCAGGGTGATACGAGCGATGGCGGTCATGGTGCGAATTCCTGTTATTTATCCGGGCTGTCGATAGTCAGTTGTTGCTGCGCCGTGGTGCTGCTCGCCAGAGGCTTGCTGCGGCCGATCCATTCACCGGCGGTCGGTTGACCGGCCCGGGAAATGCGCGCCACCAGTTGGACTTCAGGGAAGTTCGACAGTTTCAGTTGCGGCATCATGGCGTCCGCATCGCTCAGTTCCACGGTAACAGGCAGGTCAGCGACGGTCAGGCGCTTGGCCGCCAGCGGCGCCGGCGGGCCGGAAGCGGCGCGGGCAAAGATGAACACGCTGTCGCCCGGCTGCACCTTGGCCTTGAGCTCCGGCGCCAGCTCCACGCGCACCTTGAGCAATGCCGCAGCCTTGCTCACTGGCGCCTGGGCGACCTTGCCGCCGCTGGCTTCAAGCTTCTCGGTGGCGCGGTTGATACCGCCTTGTAGCGCATCACGGGACTTGTCGCCTTCCGGCAGTTGCGCGAGCAGACGGCCCCAGTAATCAATGGCCTCCTGATAGCGCTCGCCTTCGAACGCGGCGATTCCCAGCAGGCCCAGGCTGGTGACCTCCTTGGGATCGAGCTTGAGCGCTTCGTCGGTCAGGGCCTGGACCTTGTCCGACCATTTCTTGCCATCGGCGAAATACTGCGCCTGAGCCCACTGGCCCAACAACTCGGGTTGGCGACCGGCCACCGCCACGGTCCGCTCGAAGATCTTCGCGGCATCCGCCGGCCGGTCCTGGGCCATGTAGGTGCGACCGAGGAAATACAAGCCCTCGGCGTTATCCGGTTGCGCCGCCACCGCGCGCTCCAGGCGCAGGGTCATTTCTTCCATCGACTGCGGCGCCTGGGCGAACTCGCGAGTCAGCTCGACCTTGTCGCTGGCGCCGAAATGCAGATACAGCCCCAGGCCCAGCACCGGCACCAGCACGGCGGCGAGTAACGGCAACGGTTTACCCAAGCGAGACTCGCGCGGCGCATCAGCGCCTTCGGTGTCGGCGAGCAGTTCTCGCGCGGCTTCGGCGCGGCCGGTGTCCAGTTGCGCGGTATTCAGCACGCCCTCTTCCTGCTCGGCCTGCAACTCGGCGACGCGCTCCTGATACAGCGCCACGTTGAGCGCGGTACGGTCCTCTTCGCGCTGGGCGCGGCGAACACGCAATACGGGGATCAACAGAAAACTCAGGGCAACCAGGAGAAGCAGACCTGCGGCGAGCCAAAAATCAATCATGCTTGGTTTTATCCAACAGTTGGTCGAGGCGCTGGCGCTCTTCGACAGAAAGCGTGTCCGGGGCAGCCGTGCGCTGGACCCGGCGACGACGCACAATCACCGCGATGACCACGAAACCACCGAGCAACAGCCCGGCGGGGCCAAACCAGAGCAGTGCGGTCTTGGAGGTCAAGGCCGGGTTGTAGCGCACGAACTCCCCATAGCGGTCCACCATGAAATCGATGATCTGCTGGTTGTCCTTGCCCTCGCCGAGCATGCGGAAGATTTCCTTGCGCAGATCGGCGGCAATCGGTGCGTTGGAATCGGCGATATCCTGGTTCTGACATTTGGGGCAGCGCAGTTCCTTGGTCAGTTCACGGAACCGCTCGCGCTCGCCCTCGTTGGCGAATTCGTAGGTGTCGATGGCAGCGTGAGCTACGCCAGCCAGGCTCACGCCGAGGATAACGGCTGCTAACCAGCGCTTCATGGCTTGGCCTCATCGACCAGCGCCTGATACTTGGCGGCCAGCTTTTCGCGCCAGACCTGTTCGTCGATCACGCCGACGAACTTGTCGCGAATGACACCCTTGGCGTCGATGAAGAAGGTTTCCGGCGCCCCGTAAACGCCCAGGTTCAGGCCCAGAGAGCCTTCTTCATCACGAATATCCAGTTGATACGGGTTGTGGAACTCGGCCAGCCACTTCAAGGCATCGGCGTTGACGTCCTTGTAATTGACGCCGTAGATCACCACGCCGTTCTGGGCCAGTTTGTTCAATACCGGATGCTCAACCCGGCAGGAAATGCACCAGGTGCCCCAGACATTGACCAGCGCCGGTTTGCCCAGCAGGTCCGCCCGCGTCAGGGTCTTGTCGCCCTGCACCGACGGCAGGGAGAACTCCGGGAACGGCTTGCCGATCATCGCCGACGGCAATTCGGCCGGGTTCAGGTAGAGCCCTCGGTACAAAAACACCGCCATCAATAGGAACAGTGCCAGCGGCAACAACATCAACCAACGTTTCATGCAGGGGCTCCCGTCATGCCCAGGGTTTCACGCACCCGGGTTTTCACCTTGACCCGATAACGACGATCCAGCGCGGCCAGCACCCCACCCAGGCCGGTGAGCAAGCCACCGAACCAGATCCAGCGCACGAACGGCTTGACGTGGACCCGCACCGCCCATGCCCCATCACCCAGGGACTCGCCCAGCGCTACGTAGAGGTCGCGGGTGAAACCGGCATCGATCCCGGCTTCGGTCATCACCGAATTCTGCACGGTGTAGAGGCGTTTTTCCGGATGCAGCACGGTGATTTCCTGACCGTTGCGAATGACCCGCACGGTGCCTTTGTCGGAGGTGAAGTTCGGGCCTTCGTAGTGTTTGGCCCCCTCGAATACGAACTGATAGCCTCCCAGGTCCATGGACTCTCCGGGTGCCAGACGCAGGTCACGCTCGGCGCTATTCTGGCTGGACAGCACCACACCCAGGGCGCAGACGGCGATGCCCAGGTGAGCGATTTGCATCCCCCAATAACTGCGAGTCAAGGTCGGCAGGCCCTTGATCAGGCCTTTGTGGCGGGTCTTGTCGAAGATATCCCGCACGCCAGCCAGCAACACCCAGGCCGCCAGCACGAAAGTCGCCAGTACCGCCCAGTTGAAATCGCCATATGCAATCGCGGCAATGACGGCCAGAGCAGCAGTGCCCAGCAGCACGGGCGTCAGCATGCCCATCAGCCATTTGACCGGCGTGTCTTTCCAGCGCACCAGCATGCCGACAGCCATCACCACCATCAGGATCGCCATCAGCGGAATGAACAATGCATTGAAGTACGGCGGGCCGACCGACAGCTTGGCGCCGGTCAGCGCGTCGAGCACCAGCGGGTACAGCGTACCCAGCAGGATCATCGACGCGGCGACCACCAGCACCAGGTTGTTGCCCAGCAACAGGGTTTCCCGGGACCAGAGGTTGAAGCCGACCTGGCTTTTCACCACCGGCGCCCGCAAAGCGAACAGCATCAGCGAGCCGCCGACCACGAACAGCAGGAACATCAGGATGAACACACCACGCTCAGGGTCGGAGGCAAAGGCATGCACCGAAGTCAGTACGCCGGAACGCACCAGGAACGTTCCCAGCAGGCTGAGGGAGAATGCCGCAATGGCCAGCAGCACGGTCCAGCTCTTGAACACCCCACGTTTTTCCGTGACGGCCAGGGAGTGAATCAGCGCGGTGCCCACCAGCCAGGGCATGAACGAGGCATTTTCCACCGGGTCCCAGAACCACCAGCCACCCCAGCCGAGTTCGTAATAAGCCCACCACGAACCCAGGGTGATGCCAATGCCCAGGAAAGCCCAGGCGACGATGGTCCAAGGACGCGACCAGCGCGCCCATGCGGCATCAAGACGACCGCCCAGCAACGCGGCGATGGCGAAGGCGAAGGCTACGGAAAAGCCGACGTACCCCATGTAGAGCATCGGCGGGTGAACGATCAGGCCGATGTCCTGCAGCAACGGATTGAGGTCGCGGCCATCCAACGGCACCTGCGGCAGGATGCGCTCGAAGGGGTTGGACGTGAGGATCAGGAACAGCAGAAAACCGATGCTGATCATGCCCATCACCGCCAGCACACGGGCGAGCATCACTTGCGGTAACTGCCGGGAGAATACCGAGACCGCGAAGGTCCAGCCGGCGAGGATCAACGCCCAGAGCAACAGAGAGCCTTCATGGGCGCCCCACACCGCGCTGAACTTGTAGTACCAAGGCAAGGCGCTGTTGGAGTTGCCGGCAACGTACGCCACGGAAAAATCGTCAACCATGAAGGCGTAGGTCAGGCAACCGAAGGCGAACAACATGAAGGCGAACTGCCCCCAAGCCGCCGGCTGGGCCAGGCTCATCCACAAACGATCGCCACGCCAGGCACCGAGTAAAGGCACCACCGCCTGAACGATGGAGAAACACAAAGCCAGGATCATCGCCAGGTGACCCAGCTCGGGAATAAACAGACCGGTCATCGATCAACCCTCCTTCACGGGAGCGGGCGCCGACTGGCCGCTGTCTTTCAAAGCCTTGGTCACTTCCGGCGGCATGTATTTTTCATCGTGCTTGGCCAGGACTTCATCGGCCACCACCACGCCTTCGGCATTGAGCTTGCCCAGGGCGACGATGCCCTGCCCTTCGCGAAACAGGTCGGGCAGGATGCCACGATAGGTGATGGTCACGGTCTTGTTGAAATCGGTGACGTTGAATTTCACGTCCAGCGAGTCCCCGGTACGCACCAGGGACCCCTCCTCCACCATGCCGCCGGCACGAATGCGCGTGTCCTTGGGCGCTTCGCCGTTGGCAATCTGGGTCGGGGTATAGAACAGGTTGATGTTCTGTTGCAAGGCGCTCAAGGCCAAGCCGACTGCGGCGCCGACCCCCACCAGGATGGCAAGAATGATGACAAGACGTTTTTTGCGCAGCGGATTCACTGACCGTTCTCCCGGCGCAGACGACGCGCCTCTTGTTGCAGATACCGCTTGCGGGCCAGGATCGGCGCCGCCACGTTGAGGGCCAGCACCGCCAGGCAGATGCCATAGGCTGACCAGACATACAGGCCGTGATGGCCCATGGCGAGAAAATCGCCGAATGACGCAAAACTCATCGAGCGGCCTCCAGGCTGTTCTGTACTTCGGCCTTCACCCAACTGGCCCGGGACTCGCGCTTGAGCACTTCCAGGCGCATGCGCATTAACAGCACCGCGCCGAAGAAACAGTAGAAACCCAGCGCTGTGAGCAACAGCGGCAGCCACATCTCCACCGGCATCGCCGGCTTTTCGGTGAGGGTGAAGGTCGCGCCCTGGTGCAGGGTGTTCCACCACTCCACCGAGTACTTGATGATCGGGATGTTGATCACACCGACAATCGCCAGCACCGCGCAAGCCTTGGCGGCGCTGTCACGATTGCTGATGGCGTTGCCCAGCGCAATAAGACCGAAGTACAAAAACAGCAGGATCAGCATCGACGTCAGTCGGGCATCCCAGACCCACCATGAGCCCCAGGTCGGTTTGCCCCAGATCGCCCCGGTGACCAGCGCCACGGCGGTCATCCAGGCACCGATGGGGGCGGCGCATTGCAGGGCCACATCCGCCAGTTTCATTTTCCACACCAGCCCGACTACACCGCACACCGCCAGCATCACGTAGATGGACTGGGCCAACAGCGCCGTGGGCACGTGAATGTAGATGATGCGAAAGCTGTTGCCCTGCTGGTAGTCCGGCGGGGCGAAGGCCAGGCCCCAGACTACGCCAATGCCCATCAGCAGCACTGCCAGGAGGCTCAACCAGGGCAACAGTTTGCCGCTGATGCCGTAGAACCACTTGGGTGAGCCGAGCTTATGAAACCAGGTCCAGTTCATTGCTGTTTTCCATCACGGTTGCGGCACGCTATCACGGGCCGCCAGTCTGCCTTTACTTCAGAAGAAGTGGTCATTTTTCGACCAGGCGTCATTATTATTCGCCGACGCTGATTTTCAGGCCAGCGGCTATTGCAAAGGGTGTCAGGGTTATCGCCAGGGCGGTCAGGCTCCCAAGCCACAGCAGATAACCGGTTGCCGGCATGCCTTGCAGCGCGGCTTGCAAGGCGCCACTACCGAGGATCAACACCGGGATATACAACGGCAGGATCAGCAGCGCCAGCAACAGGCCGCCACGCTTCAACCCAACCGTCAATGCCGCGCCGACTGCGCCGAGCAGGCTCAACACCGGTGTGCCCAGCAACAGCGACACCAACAATACCGGCATGCAGGCAGCGGGCAAGCCCAGCATCATTGCCAGCAGCGGCGAGAGCAAGACCAGCGCCAGGCCGGAAAAAACCCAGTGTGCCAGTACCTTGGCCAAAACCAGAAGGGCCAGGGGGTGCGACGAAAGGACCCACTGCTCCAGGGATCCGTCCTCGAAATCACTGCGGAAAAGCCCGTCCAGCGAGAGCAGGACCGATAAAAGGGCCGCCACCCAGACCAGCCCCGGCGACAAGGTTTGCAACAATTGAGTCCCAGGACCGACCGCCAGCGGGAACAGTGCGATGACAATCGCGAAGAACACCAGCGGATTGGCCAGTTCGGCCGGACGGCGGAACAACAGGCGCGCCTCGCGAGCAAGCAGCAGGCCAAACACACTCATACAGCCCAATTCCCAAGATCGATGTTGCGATAACCGGATGGCATCCGCGCCAATGTGTGGTGGGTGGTCAACAGCACCATGCCGCCTCTCTCGCAGTGCCCGGCCAGGTGCTCCTCGAGCTGCGCCACACCCTGCTTGTCCAGAGCGGTGAACGGCTCGTCGAGAATCCACAGCGGCGGACTGTCGAGATATAACCGGGCCAGGGCCACGCGGCGCTGCTGGCCGGCAGACAGGGTGTGGCACGGCACGTCTTCGAAGCCGCGCAGGCCCACCGTCGCCAGCGCCTGCCAGATCGCCTCGCGCCCGGCCGGTCGATGCAGCGCGCAGAGCCAACTGAGGTTTTCTTCAGGCGTCAGCAAATCCTTGATGCCGGCGGCATGGCCGATCCAGAGCAGGTTGCGGGCCAGTTCGCTGCGCTGGCTGTGCAACGGCTGGCCATTGAGCAGCACTTGGCCGGCGGTGGGTTGCATCAACCCGGCCAGCAGGCGCAACAGGCTGGTCTTGCCACTGCCGTTAGGGCCGCTGATCTGCACCATATCGCCACGCGAGAGTCTCAATTCGAGATTCTCGAAAAGCAGCCGCAAATCTCGCTCACAGGCGAGGCCGACGGTTTGCAGGAGAGGACTGGTCAAGGGATAGCGGGCCTTATACGGTTCAAGTCGGCCATGCAGCGGCCGTTAAAGAGGTGCAGCATAGATGCTTTGGTGGCCGGTTCCACAGAGCTGCGTCAAACAATTGCAAGGTTTTCGCCACTCCCTGAAAGACCGGCGGCATTATACATGTCATGCCCCAGGGGGCGTGCTCAATTAGCTTCCCAAGGTAAGACCGCAGATGACAGGCGACATGAACATACCGCCGCTGCCTCAGGCCTCGGCAACCACCCGTATGCCGGCGGTCACGGGCGAGCTGCTCAAATTGCTGACGCCGGTCGAAGGCCTGATCGGTGTGGGCCAGACCGCCAAGGCCGAGGTGTTGTCGCTCAAGCAGGCGGAGCAGACCTTCCAGCTGTTGCTCAAGGTCACCCTGGAGAGCGGTCGCCAAACCACCGTGCAAGCCACCAGCACCCAGCCATTGCCCCAAGGCACCAGCCTGGCGGTGACGCAGCCATCCGCCAGCAACCTGGCGATTACCGTGCAGCAGGCCATCGCCTCCAGCGTCGCCACCCTGACCCGTATCGACACGGCACAGATGCCGGTCGGCACTCTACTGCAAGGCAAGGTGCTCACCAGCCAGGCGTTGCCGCAGTTGCCGGGGCAACCGGCGGTTTACCGGTCGCTGGTGAGCCTGCTCAACACGGCCCAGGCTGGCAGAACCCTGGACATCGACAGCCCGCGACCGCTGCGCATCGGCACGCTGTTGAGTGCTCAGGTACAAGATGCCCAGACCTTGAAATTTGTCCCCTTGAGCAACCGCCAGGAACAACTGGCGGTCAGCCAGCAACTGGTCACGCAGATGAGCCGCCAGGGCTCGCTGGACAGCCTGGTCACCGCGCTGCAGAACACCGTGCTGCAAAAGCTTCCGGCCAGCGACGACACCGGCACCGAGCTGCGCGCCGCGGTGACACGGCTGTTGGCGGGCCTGCCGGACATCCAGCAACTGAGTACACCCAAGGGCCTGGCTCAGGCCATGGCCGCCAGCGGCGCGTTCCTGGAAAGCAAACTGCTGGCCGGGCAAGTACCGAGCCTGGCGCCAGACATGAAGGGCGATCTGCTGAAACTGATCGCCCAACTGACCCCGGCCCTGCCCGCCTCCACCAACCTCGCTGCCATCATTGCCGCCAACACGTTGGCCCAGGCGCTCCCCAGCTTCGTGCGTAACGCCCTGGGAACCCTCGGCCAGGTCAGCGTCAAGCCGCAACCCACCAGTTTCCCCCTGCCCTCACGCCTGTTGAAAGGCCAGGACGATGAAGGCGACCTGGAGCAGCTGCTGCGCCTGGCCGCCGCCGCCGTGTCGCGCCTGCAAACCCATCAGTTGTCGAGCCTGGAACAGACGGGCCTGACCGACGATGGTCGGCTGATGAGCACTTGGCAGCTGGAAATCCCCATGCGCAACCTGCAGGACATCGTGCCGCTGCAGGTCAAGTTCCAGCGCGAGGAAACCCCGCCCCGGGAGCAGCCACAGGAACGCCGTGAAGAACGCGAACCGAAACAGCAGCTCTGGCGGGTAGAGCTGGCGTTCGACATGGAGCCATTGGGGCCGCTGCAGATTCAGGCCCAGTTGCTCAGCGGCAGCCTGTCGAGCCAGCTATGGGCTGAGCGGCCATACACCGCCAGCCTGATCGAAAGCAATCTGACCGCGCTGCGTGAACGCCTGGTGACCTGTGGCCTGAATGTGGGCGACCTGGATTGCCACCTCGGCACCCCGCCCCAAGGCCCCAAGACTCGACTGGAACAACGCTGGGTGGACGAAACCGCATGACAACCGACACCGCACCACGCCAGGCCATCGCCCTCAAATACGACGGCCTCCACGCACCGACCCTCACCGCCAAGGGCGACGAAGCCCTGGCCGAGGAAATCCTGCGGATCGCCCGGGAAAGCGAAGTGCCGATTTATGAAAATGCTGAGTTGGTGAAGCTATTGGCCCGAATGGAATTGGGCGACAGCATTCCGGAAGAGTTGTATCGCACGATTGCCGAGATCATCGCGTTTGCCTGGAATCTGAAAGGCAAATTCCCCCAGGGCTATGACCCGAGCGCGCCAAGTGTCGAGAAGGATGTGACCGATCGCGGCGACGATTACTGATCTCAAATCCAGCAAAGGGCCGCTCTTGTGGCGAGGGAGCTTGCTCCCG
>NZ_JABWQV010000191.1 GCF_014268615.1 Pseudomonas tehranensis
AGTGTGGGAGCGGGCTTGCTCGCGAAGACGACCGCACCGGCACCGTATCAATAACGCCAGACACAAAAACGGCAACCCAATGGTTGCCGTTTTTTCTTGCAGCTTGCCGCTAGAAACTCAAAGCGGCCTCACTCCGGCTTACGACGCCCAAACCCCGGACGCTGTCCGGAACCGGCCGGAGCACCACGGCGCTTGCCCGATGGTGTGTCGCGATCCACCAGCACAATACTCGGGCGCTTCTTCGGCGCCGGCTTGGCCGGACGCTTGGTGTCGGCCGGGCGATCGGCGACTGGCGTACCCCGGCCAGCCGGAACACCGCGACCTTCGCCGCGCTCAGTACGACCGTTGGCCGGACGTGGCGAGCGCGGGCCGCGTTCGCCGTCCTGACGTGGCGCAGGCTTGCGCGCCGGGCGTTCACCTTCGATCTGCGGCTCACGGGACGGACGCGGACCCGCAGCCGGGCCATCGGCGCCCGGACGCAGCGTGCGCACGCGCTCGGTCTTGCCCATCGGACGCGAGGATTTACGCTGCATGCGCTCCAGCTTGTCCTTGCTCTTGGCGGTCATCTGTGGCATCGCCACCGGCTTGAGGCCGACTTCGGCTGCCAGGATGTCGACTTCGTACTGGCTCATTTCGCGCCAGCGGCCCATCGGCAGGTCGGAGTTAAGGAATACCGGACCGAAACGCACGCGCTTCAGGCGGCTGACCACCAGCCCTTGGGATTCCCACAGGCGTCGCACTTCACGGTTACGACCTTCCATCACCACGCAGTGGTACCAGTGGTTGAAGCCTTCGCCGCCCGGTGCCTGCTTGATGTCGGTGAAACGCGCCGGGCCGTCTTCCAGCACGACGCCGGCCTTCAAGCGCTCGATCATTTCGTCATCGACTTCGCCACGTACACGCACGGCGTATTCGCGGTCCATTTCGTAGGACGGGTGCATCAGGCGGTTGGCCAGCTCACCGTCAGTGGTGAACATCAGCAAACCGGTGGTGTTGATGTCCAGGCGACCGATGTTGATCCAGCGGCCTTCTTTGGGCCGCGGCATCTTGTCGAACACAGTCGGACGGCCTTCCGGGTCGTCACGGGTGCAGATCTCGCCGTCGGGTTTGTTGTACATGATCACGCGGCGCACCGTTTCGGCGGCCTCTTCACGCTTGATCACCTTGCCATCGATGGTGATGGCGTCGTGCATGTCGACACGCAAGCCCAAGGTGGCATCTTTGCCGTTGACCTTGATCCGGCCCTGGGTGATCCAGGTTTCCACGTCGCGGCGCGAGCCTACGCCGATGCGTGCGAGGACTTTTTGCAGTTTCTCGCCTGCTGGGCCGATTTCCTGGCTGTCGTTCTGGTCTTGGTCTTTCATTCTGGGCACCTCCCGGTGTGGTCGGGTCAGGCGGGGCCTGACACGTTGAAAACAGGTCTATGACGAAGGGATCGCCAAAGGGTCGCGAATCATACGCTCGTTAAGACATTTGCGCATCAGAGACTAGTTGATCGACGAACCTTCAGCGCTTTTTCCGCCGACCGGTGGCGCCCAGTTTGATCAGGCGCAGGGCCGCTTCGGCCAACACCGTGCGCTTGTCATCCTTGTCGAGTTTCTTCCAGGCCTTGATCTCGCGCTTGCTGCGGCCACAACCGATGCAGATGTCGTCGTCGAACTTGCAGAGGCTGATGCAGGGGTCTTTGGTGGAGCTCATGATCATTTCCTGCTGCGCTGCATTACCGATGTGGGAGCGGGCTTGCTCGCGAAGAGGGAGTGTCAGGTTAATCAATGTTGACTGACCCACCGCCTTCGCGAGCAAGCCCGCTCCCACTCAGGGTTGAGGTGTGTCAGCAATATCTGCGACACCCGTCGGATCAATCCTCGAACTGGCGCCGTTCGTTCTCGATCGCTTCGGCCAGGGCGCGGGCTTCGGCTTCTTCGTCGCTCAATTCAGGCTCGGGTTCGCGTGGTTCGAGCGCGGCGACGGCGGCCAGGAGTTTTTCCCGGGCCGCGGCTACGCCAAGAATGTCTTCTTCTGGTTCGGGGTCAGGTTCGGCCTGAAGTTCAACTTCGCTGCCCGGTTGCGCGTGCTCATCCGTTTCGCCGTCAAGATCCGTTGCCTCACGCAGCAGATCGTCGAAATCGGTCTTGAGCCCCTCCTCCATGGTGTCCAGTTCCAGCAACAACGAATGGAAACTGGTTTCTTCCTTGGGTTCCTCTGGCTCGGCGCTGGCGTCGGCCAGTTCCTGCAAGCTTTGGGGCACCGGGGCGTCGTCGAACTCCAGCATCGGCTCCGGTTCCAGCTCCCGCAGTTCGGCCAGCGGCGGCAGGTCGTCCAGGTTCTTGAGGTTGAAGTGATCGAGAAAAGCCTTGGTGGTGGCAAACATCGCCGGTTTACCCGGTACGTCGCGATAACCGACGACCCGGATCCACTCGCGCTCAAGCAGCGTCTTGACGATGTGGCTGTTGACCGCCACGCCCCGCACATCTTCGATTTCACCCCGGGTGATCGGTTGGCGATAAGCGATCAATGCCATGGTTTCGAGCATGGCGCGGGAATAGCGCTGAGGCCGCTCTTCCCACAGACGCCCGACCCAGGGCGAAAACTTCTCGCGGATCTGCAGACGGTAGCCGGAAGCCACTTCCTTGAGTTCGAACGCCCGCCCCTCGCAGGACTTACCCAGCAGCGCCAGGGCTTTCTTGAACACGGCCGGCTCGGGCCGTTCGCCTTCTTCGAAGAGTTCGAACAAGCGCTCCATCGATTGCGGTTTTCCCGAGGCCAACAGGAAAGCTTCAAGCAACGGTGCCAGCTCGCGGGGTTCAGTCAGATTCATTGATTTGCTCGTTATTCGGCTCGTGCCCGCACGTGGATCGCTGCGAACGGCTCATTCTGCACCAGCTCGACCAAGGATTCCTTGACCAATTCCAGGACCGCCATAAACGTCACCACCACTCCCAGGCGCCCTTCCTCGGCGGTGAACAGTTCGACGAAGGGCACAAAACCGCCGCCTTTGAGCCGTTCCAGTACATCGCTCATGCGCTCGCGGGTAGACAGTGCTTCACGGCTGACCTGGTGACTTTCAAACATGTCGCCCCGACGCAGCACCTCAGCCATGGACATCAGCAACTCTTCGAGACTGACATCCGGGAGCAATTTGCGCGCTCGCGCCTCGGGCGCATCGAGCTTGGGTACCACCACATCGCGCCCGACCCGGCTCAAGCCGTCGATGCCTTCGGCCGCCACTTTGAAGCGTTCGTATTCCTGCAGGCGGCGGATCAGTTCGGCGCGCGGATCGTCTTCTTCCTCCTCGATCTCTGCCGAGCGCGGCAGCAGCATTCGCGACTTGATCTCGGCGAGCATGGCCGCCATCACCAGGTATTCGGCCGCCAACTCCAGGCGCACCGACTGCATCAACTCGACGTAGCCCATGTACTGGCGGGTGATCTCCGCCACGGGGATGTCGAGGATGTTGATGTTCTGTTTACGGATCAGGTACAGCAGCAGGTCCAGCGGGCCTTCGAAGGCTTCAAGAAACACCTCCAGCGCATCCGGCGGAATGTACAGGTCCAGGGGCATTTCCATGACCGCCTGGCCATAGACCATGGCGAACGGCAGCTCTTGCTGAGCACCGGCCTGGCTGTCGGCACTCTCAACGGCGGTTTCCACTGCGGACACTCAGGCCTCGACCAGGAACGGGGCTGGATCGCCGCAACCGATACGCACCACTTGCGGCTCGCCATCGGCGAGGTTGATCACCGTGGACGCCTTCATTCCGCCGAAACCGCCGTCGATGATCAGGTCGACCTGATGCTCGAGCAATTGACGCATCTCGTAAGGGTCATTCATCGGCTCCGTCTCGCCGGGCATGATCAAGGTCACGCTCATCAGCGGTTCACCCAGCTCGGCCAGCAACGCCAGGGCAATGGGGTGGCTGGGCACCCGCAGGCCGATGGTGCGTTTTTTCGGGTGCAGCAATAGCCGCGGGACTTCCCGGGTAGCGTTGAGAATAAAGGTATACGGCCCTGGGAGGTGGGCTTTGAGCAGGCGGAAGGTGCCGGTGTCGATCTTGGCGAACAGCCCCAGCTGCGACAGAT
Source organism: Pseudomonas tehranensis (assembly GCF_014268615.1). Classification (GTDB taxonomy): domain Bacteria; phylum Pseudomonadota; class Gammaproteobacteria; order Pseudomonadales; family Pseudomonadaceae; genus Aquipseudomonas; species Aquipseudomonas tehranensis. The sequence goes on from NZ_JABWQV010000191.1 coordinate 4,080, forward strand.
CGCTGCAGATGAGCGCAAAGTTGTGCTTGTCATCCAGCTGACGCAGGCGCCTTACCCGCTCTACAGCGTTCTTGTCGCCGATCTGACAGCCGATGGCGTAGGAAGAATCGGTGGGATAGACCACCACACCACCGCCCCGAATGATTTCCACCGCCTGTTTGATCAGGCGCGCTTGCGGGTTTTCCGGATGAATCTGGAAAAATTGACTCACATGTTCTACCTGTTCAGACGGTGGCGGTAACGGGATCATGTTTGAATCTACACCATAGTGGTGGCAGATCTTCCGGCAACGGGCGATATTCGCCTATCTCGGACCAGCCTCCAGGGCCATGAAAATCACTGCCGGCGGTCACCAGCAGGCCGAACTCACGGGCCAGAATCGCCAGGCTGCCGACCTGCTCGGCCGGCTGATGGCCATTGACCACCTCGATGGCGTGGCCCCCTGCTTGAATATAGTCGGCCACCAGGCGACGGCGCTTGCTGCGGGTGAAATCATAGTGCCACGGATGCGCCAGGCTGACCCAGGCTCCGGCGGATCGCAGGGTCTGGACAGTCTCTTCCAGGGTCGGCCAGTGTTGCTTGACGTCCCCCAGTTTGCCGGCCCCCAGCCATTTGCGAAACGCTTCGGCGCGGTCCTTGACGAAACCTTCGCGCACCATCCAGTCCGCAAAGTGCGGGCGGGCCGGGGCGTTGCCACTGTCGCCCAGCTCCTGCTGGATTTGCCGGGCGCCCTCAAGCGCACCAGGCATGCCCTTGAGAGCAAGCTTGCGGCTGATCTCTTCGGCACGCAGCCAGCGGCCGTCGTGCAGTTGCGCAATGGCCTGGACCAGTGACGGCGCATTTACATCAAAACCGTAACCCAGTACATGAATGGTCGCGCCGCCCCAAGTGCAGGACAACTCAACCCCGTTGACCAGTTGCATGCCCAGCGCCGTCGCCGCGCCACGGGCCTCATCGAGGCCTTCGAGGGTGTCGTGATCGGTCAGGGCCAGGACTCGCACGCCGTGCTCGAACGCCCGCGCCACCAGAACCGCAGGCGCGAGGGCGCCATCGGAGGCCGTGCTATGGCAGTGCAAATCAACATTCACGAGAGTTTGTTACCTCAAATCAGCTGGCCCTATCGCGGCCAAGGATGTTTGTTATTATGCCGCCACATCCTGCTTCTGGCTGCCACTGTGAAACAATTCATCGACTTCATCCCGCTTCTGCTGTTTTTCATCGTCTACAAACTTGACCCACGGACCGTCGACATTGCCGGTCACTCCTTGACTGTAGGCGGTATCTACAGCGCCACCGCGATGCTGATCATCAGTTCGCTGGTGGTCTATGGCGCACTGTTCGTGGCCCAACGCAAGCTGGAGAAAAGCCAGTGGCTGACCCTGATCGCCTGCCTCGTCTTCGGCAGCCTGACCCTGGCCTTCCACAGCGAAACCTTCCTTAAGTGGAAAGCCCCGGTGGTCAACTGGCTGTTCGCCCTGGCGTTCATCGGCAGTCACTTCGTCGGCGATCGCCTGCTGATCAAGCGCATCATGGGCCACGCCTTGAACCTGCCGGACGTCATCTGGACCCGGCTCAACATCGCCTGGATCGGTTTTTTCCTGTTCTGCGGCGCAGCCAACCTGTTCGTCGCGTTCACTTTCCAGAGCTACTGGGTCGACTTCAAGGTCTTCGGCAGCCTGGGCATGACGCTGTTGTTCCTGATCGCCCAGGGCATCTACCTGTCCCGTCATCTGCACGATGCCGACACCACCACGCCAAAAACCGAGGACTGACATGCTCTACGCAATCATTGCCACCGACGTCGCCAACTCCCTGGAAAAACGCCTGGCCGCTCGCCCTGAACACCTTGAGCGCCTGCAACAGCTCAAGGCCCAAGGCCGCGTCGTACTGGCGGGCCCGCACCCGGCGGTAGACAGCAACGACCCCGGCGCGGCGGGTTTTTCCGGCAGCCTGATCGTCGCCGAGTTCGATTCCCTGGCCGCAGCGCAAGCCTGGGCCGAAGCCGATCCGTTCGTTGCCGCCGGTGTCTACGCCAATGTTGTGGTCAAGCCGTTCAAGCAAGTCCTGCCTTAACATCCCGATGCGTGATGAGCCTTCGCGGCTCATTGCGCTCAATCGCTCATTGTTCTCGTTTACCTGCCGACAACCTGTCTAATCTCGATTGGAATTCAGGAGTTGCAATGCGCAAAGGTCCGCTGTGCCTGTTAGGGGTCATGTTGGTGATCGGGGCTCCCGCCCATGGGGAAGAAAGCACCGACGGCAGTCATTCGACGCCCTTGTCCCTGAGCGCAGGCAGTCAGATCACCGAACTGCAGCAACGCTTGAAAAACAGCGAACGCATGCGCGAGGAACTGACCCAGCAACTGCAAAACGCCAACAGCGAACGCGAGAGCGCGCTGGTGAGTCGATTGCGCCAGGAGAACCAGCGTCTGAAGCTGCAACTCAAGGAAGCCCAGGCCAGCCCCCTGCCACGCCTGCTGACCGATCAGCAGCAGTGGTTCGTCATTGGTGCCGGGGTAGCGCTATTGGCCCTGCTCTGCGGTATCTTTGCCAGCGGTGGACGTAGACAACGTCGGCAATGGCTAAATTGAGTGAGTCATGAGCGAGCTGTTACTGATTGATGATGACCAGGAGCTGTGTGAGCTCCTCGGCAGTTGGCTGGGCCAGGAAGGTTTTCTGGTCCGGGCCTGCCACGATGGCCATAGCGCCCGCAAGGCTTTGGCCGAAACCGCCCCGGCGGCGGTGGTGCTGGACGTGATGCTGCCCGACGGCAGCGGCCTGGAACTGCTCAAGCAGTTGCGCAACGATCATCCGGAGCTGCCGGTGCTGATGCTCTCGGCCCGTGGCGAACCGCTGGATCGCATCCTGGGCCTGGAACTGGGGGCCGACGATTACCTGGCAAAACCCTGCGATCCACGGGAACTGACCGCCCGCCTGCGCGCGGTCTTGCGCCGCAGCCATCCGACGGCGGTGTCCAGCCAGATCGAACTGGGCGACCTAACGTTCAGCCCGGTGCGTGGGGTAGTCAGCATCGATGAGCAGGAACAGACCCTCACTGTTTCCGAAAGCCGCCTGCTCGAAGCGCTGCTCAAGCAACCGGGCGAGCCACTGGACAAGCAGGAACTGGCGCAGATCGCCCTGGGCCGCAAGCTCACGCTGTACGACCGCAGCCTCGATATGCACGTCAGCAACCTGCGCAAGAAAATCGGCCCTCACGCCGACGGTCGCCCACGCATCGTGGCGTTGCGTAGCCGTGGTTATTACTACAGCCTCTAAAGGTTGTGGCTGCTATTGAGCCCTAGAGACTGCGACTGCTACTACAGCCCCCAGAGGCTTTTGTGGCGAGGGAGCTTGCTCCCGCTCGGTTGCGCAGCAACCGCAAAATCTTGGGGCCGCTACGCAGCCCAGCGGGAGCAAGCTCCCTCGCCACAGGGGTGTGTGCAGGCCGTTTGTCAGCATCGAGCCAAACCGTCTTTACTCAAGCTTTACGCCCCCCTGACCGCCGCTGACCTTGATCTCCGTAATCTGCACACATCCGGAACTGACCGGGAACGAGACAAGGAGATACACCATGCGCAAGACCCTTATCGCTCTGATGTTCGCTGCGGCCCTGCCTACTGTCGCGATGGCCATGCCGGAAGGCGCCGGCCCGATGGGCCCCATGGGGCCGATGGACGGCCCGCGTCACGGCGGCCAGATGCACCACAAAGGTCCGTACAGCCAATTGGACCTGAGCCGCGAACAGCGCCAGCAAATCCGTAAGATCATGGGCGAACAGCGCCACGAGCGCCGCGAACTGGTAGAAAAGTACCTGGCCAAACTGTCACCTGCCGATCAGAAAGCCATGAAAGATGAAATGGCGGCCCGGCACGAAAAAGTCGACGCCCAGATCCGTGGGTTGTTGAAGCCTGAGCAACAAAAAGAGTTTGACGCGATTCAGAAGAAGCAAGCCGAGCGTCGGGCCGAGTGGGCCGAGTTCAAGGCCTGGAAAGCGCAACAGCCGCAAAAAGCGCAATAATGCCCTGAAGCACCCCAGCCCAACGGCCAATCGCCGTTGGGCTTTCTTTGTTTTCGAGGATTTATCGTGCGTTCACTGTTTTGGCGCATCCTGGCCAGTTTCTGGCTGGCCATCGCCCTGGTTGCAGGGCTTTCGATTCTACTGGGCCACATGCTGAACCAGGACGCCTGGATCCTCAGCCGCCATCCGGGCCTCAACACCCTGGCTGAAGAATGGACGCAAACCTTCGAAAGCCAGGGCGAAGACGCCGCCGAGCAGATCCTGCAACAGCGCAAACATCAGTATCACATCAACGTCCAGGTGCTTAACGAGAGCGGTGCCCCGGTGGTACGCGGCACTTTCCCACGTCGGGCGCAGGCCTTCGAAGCGCGACAGAACAACAACGACCGACGCCTGCCCTGGCGGCGCTTGACCGACGAATTCACCAGCGCCAAAACCGGCGACACTTACCTGTTCATCTACCGCATACCCCACCCCGAACTGGATGCCTGGCACCGCGGCAGTCTGCTCTGGCCCCTCAGCGCGTTGGGTATCGCCTTGGTGGTGCTGACGTTGTTCAGCCTGTTGGTGACCCTATCCATTACCCGGCCGTTGAGCCGCCTGCGCGGGGCAGTGCATGATTTGGGGCAGACCACCTACCAGCAAAACAGCCTCGCCAAGCTGGCCAATCGCCGGGACGAGTTTGGTGTGCTGGCCACCGATTTCAATCGCATGGGCGCGCGCCTGCAAAGCCTGATCACCAGCCAGCGCCAATTACTGCGGGATGTGTCCCACGAATTGCGCTCGCCCCTGGCCCGACTGCGCATCGCCCTGGCGCTGGCAGAACGAGCCAACCCCGAAGAGCGGGAAAAACTCTGGCCGCGCCTGACCCGCGAATGTGATCGCCTGGAGGCGCTGATCAGCGAAATCCTCGTGTTGGCCCGGGTCGATGCCGACAACGCCAGCGCTGAAGAAGTGGACCTCAACGAGCTGCTGATAACCCTGCAAAAAGATGCGCAGCTAGCTTCACCAGAACAAAGCATGCAATTGAACGTTGAGCCGAACCTGACCCTCAAGGGCTGGCCAACCATGATCGAACGAGCGGTGGATAACCTGCTGCGCAACGCCCAGCGTTTCAATCCAACCGATCAACCGATCGAAGTCCGCGCGCTGCGCCAAGGGGAGCGGATCCTAGTCAGCGTACGTGATCACGGGCCGGGGGTGGAGGCCGAACACCTGGGTCAGTTGAGCGAACCGTTCTACCGCGCCCCCGGCCAGACCGCTGCCGGTCATGGCCTGGGCCTGGCCATCGCCCGCCGGGCTGCCGAGCGCCACGGCGGCGCGCTGGTGCTGGCCAATCACCCCGAGGGCGGATTCATCGCGAGTCTGGAACTGCCGTTGGTGCCGGGGGCTGTGGTCCAGCCTTAGCCCACCAATGAACAGTTGATCTGTTTATCCCAGGGCTATGCTGGCCCCTGTGGCGAGGGAGCTTGCTCCCGC
>NZ_JABWQV010000192.1 GCF_014268615.1 Pseudomonas tehranensis
GGGGGGGGGGGGCCGGATTCATGGAGCAAAACGAAATCGCCCTTGCATCAGCAGTAGAGCATTGAATTTTCAACCCCGGTATTTGGCACAAGGGCTCTCAACCCATACAGGAGTTATCGAATGTCTACTGACTTGTCTCGTAACGCCGGAAGCCTTGATCCTACCTTTGGCTCTGGCGGAAAAGTGTTCCCTTCCAACCCCGCCGACCCACTCATGCTCGGGAGCGTTTGGGGGCTTACCATCGCTCCCGACCACAAGGTGCTCATCGCCGGGAGATTCGGCCGGAACTACAGCATTATCCGCCTGAACCCAGACGGATCCGCCGACAGGGACTTTGGCGAATACGGTGTGATCACGGGCAGCTTCGCAGAGGGCTACGCCTCTGGCGGAGAGTCCATTTCACTGTTGGACAATGGTCAGATACTACTGACTGGCGTCTTTAAGGAAGATGATCAATATAGCCCCAGCCTGCCTGCGGCAGCACGTTTTTACAGCGATGGGCGTCTGGACACCAGGTTCGGTTTTAAAGGCCATGTCGTCATCCGGCTACCACTGGATCAATCCAATCCAGCCATTGCGGATAGTGCAACCCGTGACGGTAGCGGACGCAGCAGTGTCAGTGCCACAGTCCTCCCTGATGGAAAAATCTGGATGACCAGCGTACACCGCTACAGTTTTATCGATAGTGTCGGCGTGCTGATGCGGCTTGAGTCGAATGGCAATCTGGATCTCAGCCTGAACAACGGTAAGGGCTTCGTCATCGTGCGATACCCTGAGTGTTCGACTGAAATCACCACACACCTGATCCAGCCAGATGGAAAAATCGTCGTCGCCGGGATAGCCATCGTTGGCGGACGCGAAGCTGCATTCACTGCACGTTATGTGTCTGACGGAACGGCTGACCCAAGTTTTGGCAGTGCGGGATTTGTTCTCACTGAGATTGAAAGGCCGACTCAAATTCTGTCATTGGCGTTGCAAAAGAACGGGAATCTCGTCGCTGCGGGTTCGACAACCGTCGCTCCAACAGCTGGCTTTCTGCTAAGCCTCAGCCCAGATGGCAGGAATGATCCGCTGTTCAACCGAGGGGTGCCGTTGTTGACATTGATTGACGACAATCCGTACGGATCGCAATGGATCGGTGTTGCCACTGATGACAGCGGAAAAATTGTCGTAACGGGCGCCACTCTGGGGGGCGAAGAGGCCGACATCCTGCTTGCACGATACCTGAGCGATGCCAGCTTGGACGGCAGTTTTGGCGATGGCACGGGAATTGTGCGAACCAAAATCGGCAGCGGTGCCGATCATCCTCAAGCCATTGCACTCCAGGAGGACGGTCGCATTGTGGTCATCGGGATGTTCTTCTCGGAGAGCGGCTTCAGACCGGTCGTTCTTCGTTTCAAGAATTGAGTGCTGGTGTCCGGCTACGTAAAGGCAGGGGTGCCACAGTGCGTTTCAGACAATCGGGAAACTGTTGAAATCCACGCTGCGGGCCAGGCGACTATCGATCAGGCCGATGAAGCCCTGCACCTCGGGGCAGTTGAAATGGGCTTGCATCGCCGCTTCCGATTGCCAGCGAGCGCTGACGGTCCAGCGGTCACCGTCGTCCGGGCAACGGTCAACCATGTAGGCATCGCACCCAGGCTGCGCGCGCAGGGTTTCGACGATTTGCTGCAACTGGCGGCCCAGTTCTTCCGAGCGACCAGCGGCGGCTTGGACCTGTACGGTATTGATCACCTGGCGAGTCATGGTTCTGGCTCCTGAATCAAGTCGGACGGGATTTGGCTCGACATCAACGAGACCCCAGCAGGATAGGCCTGTAATGGCGAGGCTAAAACAGCCAATGGGCGGATAAATGCCCAGTCCAATGGCTCAAGTGACCTGCTGCAAAATGTCTCGCAAGCGGTCCAGGGCGATGTCGATGTCCAGGGTGTCAATGGCGCCGAAACCCAGGAACAGGCCGGGACGCACCGCAGCCTCATTGAAAAAGCCGTCGAGGCTGTACAGCCCGACTTCGGCTTTTCTCGCCAGCTCGATCACCAGCGCCAGGTCGATGGGCATCTTGCACAGCACTGCCAGGTGGAAGCCTGCGGTTGTGGGAACCGCCTCGAACCAGGGCGACAGGTCCCCGGCCATGCGCGCCAGGATTCGCTCGCGGCGCCCGGCATACAGCGTGTGGCAGCGGCGGATGTGCTTGAGCAGGCAGCCCTCGGCAATGAACTTGGCCAGTGCCCACTGGGGCAGGGTGGAGGTGTGTTGATCGGTGAGGCGCTTGGCCAGGATCACCGCTTCGAGAATCGCCGGTGGCAGGATCGCGTAACCGAGGCGCAGCTCCGGCAACAGCGTTTTCGAGAAGGTGCCGACGTAGGCCACGATCCCGCGTTCGTCCAGGCTTTGCAGTGAGTCGGCAGGCCGGCCTTCGTAACGGAATTCGCTGTCGTAATCATCCTCGATGATGATTGCCCCCAACGCGTAGGCCCGCGCCAGCAAGGCCTCGCGGCGGGCCTGGCTCATGGGCATGCCCAAGGGAAACTGGTGGGACGGCGTCACATAAATCAGGCTCGTGCCGTCGGGTATGAGGTCTACCCGCATGCCCTGGTCATCCACCGGAATCCCGGCCACCGTGGCGCCGTGGGAGCCAAACAGCAGGCGCGCCGGCGGATAACCCGGGTCCTCCATGGCCACCAGGCTGCCCGACCGGGTCAAGACCCGCGAGATCAGATCCAGGGCCTGTTGCGCGCCATTGCACACCACCACGTCATCGTCCTGACAATTGACCCCACGGGAAAATGCAATATGCCGGGCAATGGCATTGCGCAGCGCTGGCAAGCCCTCGGGCTGGCTGTAGAAGCCCTTGGCGCTGGCGATCTGGCGCAAGGCGTGAGCGGTGCAACGCCGCCAGTCGTCCAGGGGAAACTGACCCTTGCCGGTGGCGCCGCCGATGAAGTCGTAACGCAGCGCACCTTCAAGGGTGGGATGGCGCATCAGGTCCGGCATGTTGCGCCAGGTCTCGACGACATCGGCGCCGGCCAGCTCGCGGTGGCTTTGTTTGCGCACGATTGGGGCCGGGCGGGCATTGACGTAGGTGCCTCTGCCAATGATACCGGTGAGAAAGTTTTCGTAGGTCAGTTGGGTGTAGGTGTCGGACACAGTCTTGCGCGAGACGCCCAGCTGTTCAGCGAGCAAGCGGCTGGGCGGCAGTTGCGTGCCGGCGGCCAGGCGCCCACTTTCGATGGCGCTGCGCAGTTGTTGATACAACTGGCCCGCCAGGTCCTTGCGGCCGTTGATGACAACATGAAGTTCCATACCCGCGCGCTCCTGAGCGATTGTTTGGCGCCAGCCCTCAAAGGCGCAAGATTAACCGCATTGTGCGAATGCAAAGAAGTTGCGTGAAGAAAATCGCGCCAATTGGCCTGGCTGGGAAATGGTCCGGTGTTTTTCGACCGATTGGATCTGTCGCGCAGCCTGCTCACGTCCTACCGTGCAGGTACAGATCATCACGGAGTTCGCCATGAGCCAGCGTCTGGATTACTACAGTGCGTCCCCAAGGGCGATGAAAGCCATAATTGGCCTTGAAGCGCTAAGCAGTCGCCTGAGTATAGAACCGGGACTTGTGCATCTGATCAAGATCCGTGCCTCGCAGCTGAACGGCTGTGCGTTCTGCACCGACATGCACTCGGTGGATGCGCGCCGCCTGGGCGAGAGCGAGCGGCGCCTGTTCGCCGTGGCAGTGTGGCGCGACAGTGGTTTTTTCAGCCCCCGCGAATGCGCCGCCCTGGCCTGGACCGAGGCGGTAACGCTGTTAGCCGACAGCCAGGTGCCGGATGAGGTCTTTGCCCAGGCCCGCGCCGTGTTCAGCGAGGAGGAGTTGGTCGACCTCACGCTGGCGATCAGCACCATCAACAGCTGGAACCGGCTGGCGGTGAGTTTCCGCCAGAGTCCCGGTCCCTGATGGTTGATAGATCTGCCTGCTGCCGTCAGGCCGTGAAGTCGCTGGCATGCAGCTCCTTGACCCCCACCAGTTCGAATTCGAACTCGGCACTGGCGTCGGCATCGACACTGCCGTAGAGGATGCCATCGGCAAAACGCAGTTGACCGGTGGCATCGGCGCCAAAGGCATTGCTGCCAATGAAGGTGAAGGCATCGATGTCGGCGGTCAGCGGATTGGCGTCCAACCCGGTGAAGTCCAGTTGGTCGAACTCCGTGCTCTTGAAACCGCTGATGACATCGCGTAACGCCCCGACGCCCATGTCAGTCAGCGCCTGGAAGACGTAAGTGTCTGCGCCCGTGCCGCCGCTCAGGCTGTCGGTGCCCGCGCCGCCGATCAACCGGTCATCGCCTGAGCCACCCACCAGCGTATCGTTGCCCGCCCCACCGTTGAGCACGTTGGCGCCGCTGTTACCCGTCAGGTTGTCGGCGTAGGCACTGCCGGTCAGGTTCTCGACATACTTGAAGGTATCGAGGCCCGAACCCACGGTGTTCTGTTGCGCGGAGGTGGACAGGGTGGCCGTGACACCGGCCATGGCCCGTTCAAACGACACCGTGTCATTGCCGTCGCGGCCGTCCAGCACGTTGTTGCCGGCCCCGGCAAACAGTATGTTGTCCAACGCATTCCCGGTGCCGTTGGCGGCGTCGGGGGTATCGATGTACAGGTTCTCGACGTTGTTGCTGAGGGTATAGGCCGTCAGGCTGCTGTGCACGCTGTCGATCCCGCCAGACACCGGGTTGCTGTTGGTTTCGATAACGGCATCGCCGGTGTTGTCGACATAATAGGTGTCGTTGCCATCGCCCCCGCTCATGCTGTCGGCGCCGGCGGCGCCATCGAGTACGTTATTGGCGGCATTGCCGGTGATGAAATTGCGCCGCTCATTGCCGGTGCCGTTGATGTCCGATACGCCGGTGAGCAACAGATTTTCCAGGTTATCGCCCAAAGTCCAACTGACCGAGGCCTGCACTGTGTCGATCTGTGCGGTTGAGGTATTGGTTTCCACCACCGTATCGAACGCGTTATCAACCACATAAATATCGTTGCCATCGCCACCGGTCAGGGTGTCGGCGCCCAAGTCGCCATCCAGCGTGTCATTGCCCGAGCTGCCCACCAGCGTGTCGTCCTGGTCGGTGCCGGAAATCATCCCGCCTTCGTTCTGAGCGTCGTCGAAAATGTCCTGCACGCTGTTGTTGTCATCGGGATTGCCCTGGAAACCCAAGTCGTCGGCGATGTAATCGGCCAGGCGCTGGCCGACGATTTCCGCCGATTCCTCGTGCAAGTGCCAGACGTCGTCGGGATACACCAGCGGATCGACTTCGTAGCGCAGGGGCAGATCGGTGTAGTCCACGGCCAGTTTCACGTCCGCGCGCTCGGCGGCGATGGCCTCCTGGGTGGCGCGGACATAACCGACACCTTCAACAATGTCAGCGATCTTTTCTTCCGAATAACCACGGGCACGCGCCGCGTCCTGTTGGTAGTGCCCGGTTTCCATCAGGTACACGTTGAAACTGCCAAACTGGGCGTGCAGGTAATCAAACACGGCCAGCGTGGCGGTCTTGTAGGCTGCCGCCGCAGCTTCCTTGTCGGAGGCGCGGGCGATCTCCTGGGCCGCTTCCTCGCCTTGGCCCCAAACGATGCCCAGGGTGACGTTGTCGATGGCCCTGAGCTCGGCGAGCTGATCCTGCAGCAACGCCACGGCGCGCAACAGCGCAGGCCCCGGTTGGTTGGTGTCGGTCAGCCACCAGCACAACTTGAGCTCTTCGGCGCCCAGGGTCGACAGGCCATTGACCGTACTGCCACCCACCGCGATGTCGATGCCATTGCCGTCGGCATCCTCGAATTGACTGCGAACGTCATAGGTGGTGTACCTGCTCAGGTCATTGACCAGCATTGACGTACCGGACTGATCATCGTCCTCGGTCATGCGCAGCAGGCGTGCATTGGACTGGCCGAGGGTCGGCAGGTAGAGGATGTCCTGTTGGGCGCGCTCGCCGAACACGAAGTCATCGGCGGTCAGGGTGTTGAGGTAGTTACCGCTGAGGGCGATTTCGAAACGATTGCCGTCGGCGTCCGCTTCGCTGGATTTGATGTAGGTCTTGTCGCCGGCCGAGTTGAGGGTCATGTACAGCGTGCCGTTGCTGCCATTGCCGAGGCCGAGATAGCCCAGGCCGGAGACATCGATCTTGTCGACGCCCACGGTGAAGTCATAGATCGTGTCCGTGGCCGTGACGCCGCCGGTGTCGTAGTCGCGGTAGCTGTCGAGCACGTTGGTGTAGCGGAAGGTGTCGGCTCCGTCGCCGCCGTACAACGAGTCGCGACCGGCGCCACCATCGACAATGTCCGCGCCAGTGCCGGCCCTGATCGTGTCGTTGCCGCCCAGGCCGAGGATCAAGTCCGCGCCCGCGGTGCCGGTGAGGGAGTCGGCGTTGTGGGTTCCGGTGATGGTATTGGCCGGCGCATCGGCCACAGCCAGGGCGAAGCTGTCGCTCACCGAGGCACCTGACGGATCGGTGGCCTTGACCAGTACGTTGTAATTGCCTGCCGCAGTGCTGGTCGGCGTGCCGGCGAAAGTCAGATTGCTGGCATTGAAAGTCAGCCAGGCGGGCAGGGCGCTGCCGTCGGCCAGGGTGGCGGTGTAGGTCAGTACATCCTGGTTGGCATCACTGAAGCTGTCGGAGGTGACGGTGTAGCTGAACGGCGTACTTTCGGTGGCGTTCTGGTCGAGCAAGGGGATAACCACCACGGGTGCCACATTGCTGGGGGTGTTCTGGTCGGCGAAGACGAAATGACTGGCGGTCAGGCTGCTGACCAGATTACCCGCCAGCGACACTTCGAAACGGTTGCCGTTGGCATCGACCGTGAGGTCCTTGAGGTAGGTGCGGTTGGTCGAGCTGCTGTAGGTCACCAGCAGCGTGCCGCCCTGGCCATTGCCCAGTCCGGTGTAGCCCAGGGCCGATACATCGATCTTGTCGGCGGCCACGTCGAAATCGAGGATCTGGTCACTGGCGCTGGTGGAGCTGGTGCGGTAGCTGTCGAGCTTGGAGGTATAGCGAAACACGTCGGCACCCGCGCCGCCGGTGAGTTTGTCCACGCCGGTGCCGCCTACCAGAATGTCGTTGCCAGCCCCGCCATTGAGGGTGTCGTTACCGGCGCCGCCATACAGTTGTTCGTTGGCCGCGGTACCGGTCAGCGTGTCGTTGTTCGGCGTGCCATTGATCACAATGGGCGCGGCGGGCACGTCCTGCACCGCCAAGGTAAAGCTGTCGCTGACGGTGGCGTTGCTGCCGTCGGTCGCCGTGACCTGTATGGAATACGTGCCTGATGCTGTATCGCTTGGCGTGCCGCTGAAGGTGCGGCTGGCAGCATCGAAGACCAGCCAGTTGGGCAGGGCGCTGCCGTCAGCCAGTTTGGCTGTGTAGCTGAGGCTGTCGTTGTCCGGGTCGGTAAAACTGGTGGCCGGCACCACGTAGCTGAACGGGGTGTTTTCGGTCGCGTTCTGGTCCAGCAGTGGCGTAGCCAGCACCGGTGCCTGATTGGTCGGCGACGCAGTGGCAAAGACAAAGTTGGCGCTGGTCAGCGTGTTGAGGTAATTGCCCTCCAGCGCCACTTCGAAGCGGTTGCCATTGGCGTCAGCGGTCAGGGATTTGATGTAGGTCTTGGTCCCGGCGCTGTTGAGTACCACGTACACGGTGTCGTTCTTGCCGTCGCCAAGGCCGGTGAAGCCCATGGCCGACAGATCGATCTTGTCGGCGCTGACATCGAAATCGGTGATCACATCGCCGAGGTTGACGCCGCCGGTGTTGTAATTGCGGTAGCTGTCCAGGCGGTTGGAAAACACAAAGGTATCGGCCCCGGTGCCACCGGTGAGGGTGTCCATGCCGGCGCCGCCGTCGAGCTTGTCGTCGCCCGCGCCGCCACTGAGGCTGTCGTTGCCCGCCAGGCCCAGCAGGGTGTCGGCCGAGTCACTGCCGATCAGCGAGTCACTGCCACTGGTGCCGGTGACCACCCGATTGAAGATGAAGTTGCTGGCGGTCAGGGTACTGGTCAGGTTGCCCGACAGAATCAGCTCGAAGCGATTGCCGCTGGCGTCGGCATCGTAATCCTTGATGTAGGTGCGGTCGCTGCTGGCGCTGTAGCTGATCTGCAATGTACCGCCACGGCCATTGCCCAGGCCGGTGAAGCCCAGGTCCGCGAGGTCGATCTTGTCCTGGGTGACGTCGAAATCGGTGATGGTGTCGTCGAAGCTGGTGGTGGCGTTGCGATAACTGTCGGACTGGCTGGCGAAGCGGAACGTGTCGGCGCCGGTGCCGCCAGTCAGTCTGTCGATGCCCGCGCCACCCACCAGGATGTCGTCACCCGCGCCACCGTTGATGGTGTCGTTGCCGGCCCCGCCATAGAAAATCTCATTGGCGCTGCTGCCCACCAGGGTGTCGTTGCCGGGCGTGCCTTGTACGGTGGTCACCGGTACCGTGGCGCTGACATAGCTGCCGTCGCCGTAGACCAGCGTGGCGCCCTTGCTGGTGTGACTGATGGTGTTGGCGATGATTGCATTGCGGTCGGTGCCGTCTTCATTGCGTTCGGCAACACCGTAGGTCGACAGGTCGCTGCCGCTGATGATGTTGCCCTGGATAAGGTTATCGCTGCCGTTGAAGTACCGGCCGGACACGCCCAGGGTGTCGTCGTAGGACTGGATGATGATTTCCGGTACCGGATTGCCCAGGGAGTTGTTGTTGAGGGTGTTGTCGATGACTTCCACGTGGTTGCTGCCGTAGATGCGAATCCCGGCGCTGGCGTTGTCGTGGATGTCGACGCCGCTGACGGTGACGTCGCTGGAGAGCTTGATCAGCACGCCTTCGCCGCCGTTGCCATACACCTCGCCGCCGGTGATGGTGATGTTGCTGGGAGAGGGGATGTCCTCGCTGCCGCGCTGCACCACGATGCCGTTGCCGCCGTTGTTGTAGGCAACGTTATTGGTGAGGGTGAAGTCGTGGGTGCTGGTGACGACGTTGAAACCGTGGCGGTCGTTGTCGTAGGCGACGTTGTTCTCAAAGGTGCTGTCGCTGAGGAAGTCAGCAACGAAACCGTCCAGGCCGTTGCCGTGGGACACGCTGTTCTTGATGACCATGTTGACGGTCTGCTCGTGGGGGTCGAAGCCGTACCCGGAGCAATCCTTGATCTCGACGCTGTCGAGGGTGACGTTGGAGTCGTAGCCTTCTTCGCCGGGAATGTAGCCGTTGAACCAGCCGTCGATCTTGCCTGTGGTGTTGTCGCGGTTGCCGTCGATGGTGAGGTGGCTGACGCCGAAATCATGGGTTTCTTCACCGTAGGCCGAGCGGATGATGCCGGTGATCTTGGTGTCGGAGCCGTCGGCCACCTTGACGGTGGTTTCGCCCATGCCGTCCCCGTACAAATAGACGTTGCTCTTGAGCATCAGGCAGCCGTCGGAGGGTTCCTCGCCGGCCGAAACGATGTAGGTCCCGGTCGGCATGTACACCTGCCCGCCGCCTGCGGCAGCCGCCCCCCC
>NZ_JABWQV010000193.1 GCF_014268615.1 Pseudomonas tehranensis
CTTCGCGAGCAAGCCCGCTCCCACAGTTTGTTTTTGGGGTGTCAGGAGAATCAGCAGCGCCCTTCCAGAATCGCCGCATACCCCTCACGAAAACTCGGATAACGCGGCGTCCAACCCAGGGCCTTGGCCCGGGCATTGCTGCAGCGCTTGCTGCCGGCGCGGCGGACGCTGGCGTTTTCGGCCCATTGGGTAACGCCCATGTACTCGCGCAGCCAGCCCACCACCTCGGCCAGCGCGGCGGGCGCGTCGTCGACACCGATGTAGCAGTCTTCCAAGGGCTTGCCCTGGCGGTCGGCTTCCAGCAGGAAGGCCAGCAGACCCGCCGCGTCGTCGGCATGGATGCGGTTGGCGTAGAGGGGCGGGTCTTCCACCACGCTATAGCCCTGGCGCACCTGGCTCAGCAACCATTCGCGGCCCGGACCATAGATGCCGGTCAGGCGTACGCGGCTGGCCGGGATGCCGCTGTCGAGCGCCACCTGTTCGGCTTCGAGCATCAGCCGGCCGGAATAGCCACCGGCCACGGTGGGCGAGGTTTCATCGACCCACTCGCCACCCTGCTGCCCGTAGACGCTGCTGCTGGAGACAAAAAGCAGTCGTTTTGGCTGCTGCCCGTGCTGCTTCAGCCAGCTCAACACATGCTGTAACCCTTGGACATAAGCCGCGCGGTAGCCCGCCTCGTCATGCTCGGTGGCGGCGACGCTGTACACCACGTAATCCAGTGGACCGGTGGGCCAATCAGCGGGACATTGCTCGTTGAACAAGTCCCCCGCCACCCCGACAACCCCGGCCGGCAGCTGCGAAACCGTACGGCGCAAGCCGTAGACCTGCCACTGCTCGGCCCGCAACTGGCTCGCCAGGCGGCCACCGATATCACCGCAGCCGGCGATCAAAACAGAAGGCGCGGACATCAAAATCTCCTCTCATAAAGCCGCAGACTAGCCGCCAGAAGGGACGAGCGGCTAGCAATGTAGGAAAAAAAGATACTGTATTACTTTTGTTAACAAGAATTACTTGCAATAATGCACGCCAGTTTTGTTCTCGGCCCCTCGAGGCCTGGAAGAACATCAACCTTCTTTTTCTCTCAGGTCCGGCCAGCATGACACGCTATCTCCCCTCCGCTTCGCCAACCAATCGACCTCGCACCTGGAGCGCCATGGCAGCCCTGCTGCTCAGCCTGCTGCTGGCGCCCAGCGCATTCGCCGACGCACAAGCGCCAGCCACGACCCCGGCCGAAGCCCCCGCTGCCATCCAAACGCCTGTCGATGCCGCCCAGCCCGTAACCGCTCCCCAGGCCATCGACCCGGCCCAGGCCGTTGAAGCCAACGCCGTAGACGCCCCTGAA
The DNA here is from genome assembly GCF_014268615.1 of Pseudomonas tehranensis. GTDB lineage: Bacteria > Pseudomonadota > Gammaproteobacteria > Pseudomonadales > Pseudomonadaceae > Aquipseudomonas > Aquipseudomonas tehranensis. Next base: position 1,343 of record NZ_JABWQV010000193.1, read on the forward strand.
GTGCTCGAAGCCGACAACACCTTGGGCATGGCCCACGATCTGTCGCCATGGGGCATGTACCAGAACGCCGACATTATCGTGAAAATCGTCATGATCGGCCTGGCCATCGCCTCGATCATCACCTGGACCATCTGGATCGCCAAGGGCTTCGAGCTGATGGGCGCCAAGCGCCGCTTGCGCGGTGAAATCGCCAACCTGAAAAAAGCCACCACCCTCAAAGAGGCCAGCGCCTCTGCGGCCAAAGAAGGCACCCTGGCCAATCTGCTGGTTCACGACGCCCTCGAAGAGATGCGCCTGTCGGCCAACAGTCGCGAGAAAGAAGGCATCAAGGAGCGCGTGAGCTTCCGCCTCGAGCGTCTGGTCGCGGCCTGCGGTCGCAACATGAGCAGCGGCACCGGCGTGCTCGCCACCATCGGTTCCACCGCACCGTTCGTCGGCCTGTTCGGCACCGTATGGGGCATCATGAACAGCTTCATCGGCATCGCCAAGACCCAGACCACCAACCTCGCTGTCGTGGCCCCCGGCATCGCCGAAGCCCTGCTCGCAACGGCTCTGGGTCTGGTCGCGGCGATCCCGGCGGTGGTCATCTACAACGTGTTCGCCCGCTCCATTGCCGGTTACAAGGCGCAGGTTTCCGACGCTTCGGCCGAAGTCCTGTTGCTGGTCAGCCGCGACCTCGACCACCTGCCGCCCGAGCGTGGCTCGCAACCGCACATGGTGAAAGTGGGGTAATCGGCCATGGGCCTGCATTTGAAAGAAGGCGCAGACGACGATCTGGCCGAGAACCACGAAATCAACGTTACGCCGTTCATCGACGTGATGCTGGTGCTGTTGATCATCTTCATGGTGGCCGCGCCACTCGCCACCGTGGACATCAAGGTCGACCTGCCGGCGTCGACGGCCAAGCCTTCGCCACGGCCCGAGAAACCGGTGTTCCTCAGCGTCAAGGCCGACCAGCGACTGTTTCTGGGCGAAGACGAGGTCAAGGCCGATAGCCTCGGCGCCACCCTCGACGCCAAGACCCAGGGCAAAAAGGACACGACGATCTTCTTCCAGGCTGATAAAGGCGTGGATTACGGCGACCTGATGAACGTGATGGACGCCCTGCGTGCCGCCGGATACTTGAAGGTCGGCCTGGTCGGACTTGAGACGGCGCCCAAGAAATGATCACGACGCGCCAAAAGCTGACGCGTTACAGCGGTAGCCTGGCCGTGGTGCTGGGCGTGCACGCGCTTGCCATCGCCCTGGCGCTGAACTGGACGTCAAACCCGCCCATTGAATTGCCGCCCCAGGCAATGATGGTCGAGCTGGCGCCGGTTCCGGCCCCACCGCCGCCTGCACCGCCTAAAGTCGTCACGCCACCGCAACCTCCGGAGCCGGTCGAAGAACTGCCGCTGCCTAAAATCGCCGAAGCCGAGAAACCGGAAATTTCAGTGCCCAAACCGGTCAAGCCCAAGCCTAAACCGCCCAAGCCCAAACCCAAGCCCGTGGAGAAGAAACCGGAGCCGCCCAAGGAAGAACCGTCGGAGCAAAAGCCCAGCGACGCGCAACCGACCAAGGCACCGACCGAGAAATCCGCGCAACCGGCTCCTGGCCCTTCGCCGGCGCAAATGGCGGCCAAAGCCAGTTGGCAAGGCACCTTGCTGGCGCACTTGGGCAAATACAAGAAATACCCGGCCAGTGCTCAGTCGCGAGGCAAGGAAGGCTTGAACCGCTTACGGTTCGTGGTGGACGCCGAAGGCAATGTGTTGTCCTTCGAGTTGGTGAGCAAGTCCGGTAACGCCGCCCTCGACCGGGCGACCCTAGAAATGATTCGCCGCGCCCAGCCACTGCCCAAGCCGCCAGCCGACATGCTGGTGAACGGCTCCATCGAAATCGTCGCGCCGTTTGTGTACTCCATCGACAAGCGCCGGCGTTAGCCACACCGTACTGCCGGGTCTGAAGGAGCTGCCGAGCGGAGCGAGGCTGCGATCTTTTCCCTGATGCTTGAGTATCAAAAGATCGCAGCCTTCGGCAGCTCCTACAAAGCCCTCGTCACCCACATTAGGCAGTGTCACACCGCACCCCCAGTCTGATAACGTGCGTCTATCGATTGCAGCCGGTATGCTTGGCTTGCAACTTCACGGACGCTCGCCATGACCCTCACAGAATTACGCTACATCGTCACCCTCGCCCAGGAGCAGCATTTCGGCCATGCGGCCGAGCGTTGCCATGTCAGCCAGCCGACCCTTTCGGTGGGCGTGAAAAAGCTTGAAGACGAGCTCGGCGTGCTGATTTTCGAGCGCAGTAAAAGCGCCGTACGCCTGACCCCGGTGGGCGAAGGTATCGTTGCCCAGGCGCAAAAAGTCCTGGAACAGGCCCAAGGCATCCGTGAACTGGCCCAGGCCGGCAAGAACCAACTGACCGCCCCGCTGAAAGTCGGCGCCATCTACACCGTCGGCCCGTACCTGTTCCCTCACCTGATTCCGCAACTGCACCGGGTCGCCCCGCAGATGCCGTTGTACATCGAAGAAAACTTCACCCATGTACTGCGCGACAAACTGCGCAACGGCGAACTGGACGCGATCATCATCGCCCTGCCGTTCAACGAAGCCGATGTCCTGACCCTGCCGCTCTACGACGAGCCGTTCTACGTGTTGATGCCGGCCCAGCATCCATGGACCCAGAAAAAATCCATCGACGCCGCCCTGCTCAACGACAAGAGCCTGCTGCTGCTCGGCGAAGGCCACTGCTTCCGCGACCAAGTGCTGGAAGCCTGCCCGACCCTGACCAAAGGCAGCGAAGGCGCCAAGCACACCACGGTGGAATCCAGCTCCCTGGAAACCATTCGCCACATGGTCGCCTCGGGCCTGGGCATTTCGATTTTGCCGCTGTCGGCGGTGGACAGCCATCATTACGCCCCTGGCGTGATCGAGGTTCGCCCACTGACGCCGCCCGTGCCGTTCCGTACCGTTGCCATCGCCTGGCGCGCCAGCTTTCCGCGACCCAAGGCCATCGAGATCCTCGCTGACTCGATCCGCCTGTGTTCCGTGGCCAAGCCGCCCACTGCCAAGTAAGCCGCGGCCATGACTGAGCTGTCGAAAGTGCCGGTCACGGCACTCAAGGGTGTCGGTGAAGCCATGGCCGAGAAGCTGGCCAAGGTTGGCCTGGAAAACCTCCAGGACGTGCTGTTCCACCTGCCGCTGCGGTACCAGGACCGCACCCGCGTCGTGCCCATCGGGCATTTGCGCCCGGGCCAGGACGCCGTGATCGAAGGCACCGTCAGCGGCGCCGACGTGGTCATGGGGCGGCGCCGTAGCCTGGTGGTGCGCCTGCAGGACGGCACCGGCGGCCTGAGCCTGCGCTTCTATCACTTCAGCAATGCGCAAAAGGAAGGCCTCAAGCGGGGCACCCGCGTGCGCTGCTACGGTGAAGCACGGCCCGGTGCGTCCGGGCTGGAGATCTATCACCCGGAATACCGCGCCATCACCGGCGACGAGCCGCCGCCGGTGGATGAAACCCTGACCCCGGTCTACCCGCTCACCGAAGGCCTGACCCAACAGCGCCTGCGTCAGCTCTGCCAGCAAACCCTGACCCTGCTCGGCCCCAGCAGCCTGCCCGACTGGCTGCCCAACGAACTGGCCCGAGATTATCAACTGGCGCCGCTGGCTGATGCGATTCGCTATCTGCACCACCCGCCGGCCGATGCCGATGTCGACGAGCTCGCCCTGGGGCATCACTGGGCCCAGCACCGACTGGCCTTTGAAGAGTTACTGACCCATCAACTGTCCCAGCAACGCCTGCGCGAAAGCCTGCGTTCCCTGCGCGCCCCGGCCATGCCCAAGGCCAAGGACCTGCCCGCCCGTTACCTGGCTAACCTGGGCTTTAAACCCACAGGGGCCCAGCAGCGGGTCGGCAACGAAATCGCCTACGACCTGAGCCAGCCCGAGCCGATGCTGCGGCTGATCCAGGGCGATGTCGGCGCCGGCAAGACCGTGGTTGCCGCCCTCGCCGCGCTTCAGGCTCTGGAGGCGGGTTATCAAGTGGCGTTGATGGCACCTACCGAGATTCTTGCCGAACAGCATTTCATCACCTTCCAGCGCTGGCTCGAACCACTGGGGATCGAGGTCGCGTGGCTGGCCGGCAAGCTCAAGGGCAAGAATCGCGCAGCCGCCCTGGCGCAGATCGCCGAAGGTGCACCGATGGTGGTCGGCACCCATGCCTTGTTCCAGGACGAAGTGCAGTTCAAGAACCTGGCGCTGGTGATCATCGACGAACAGCACCGCTTCGGCGTGCAGCAGCGCCTGGCGCTGCGGCAGAAAGGCGTCGGCGGGCGGATGTGCCCTCATCAATTGATTATGACCGCCACGCCGATTCCGCGGACCCTGGCCATGAGCGCCTATGCCGATCTCGACACCTCGATCCTCGACGAACTGCCTCCCGGGCGCACGCCGGTCAATACCGTGCTGGTCACCGACACCCGACGTGTCGAAGTGATCGAGCGCGTGCGCGGCGCCTGTGCCGAAGGGCGACAGGCCTATTGGGTGTGCACGCTGATTGAAGAATCGGAAGAGCTGACCTGCCAGGCGGCCGAAACCACCTATGAAGACCTCACCGCCGCCCTCGGCGAACTCAAGGTCGGACTGATCCACGGGCGTATGAAACCCGCCGAGAAAGCCGCCGTGATGGCCGAATTCAAGGCCGGAGCCCTGCAATTGCTGGTCGCCACTACGGTAATCGAGGTCGGGGTCGATGTGCCCAATGCCAGCTTGATGATCATCGAGAACCCCGAGCGCCTGGGCCTGGCGCAGTTGCACCAGCTACGTGGCCGGGTCGGCCGGGGCAGCGCCGCCAGCCACTGCGTCTTGCTGTATCACCCGCCGCTGTCCCAGATCGGTCGCCAGCGCCTGGGCATCATGCGCGAAACCAACGACGGTTTTGTCATCGCCGAAAAGGACCTGGAATTGCGCGGACCCGGTGAAATGCTCGGCACGCGCCAGACCGGCCTGCTTCAATTCAAGGTAGCCGACCTCATGCGCGACGCCGATCTGCTCCCCGCCGTACGCGACGCCGCCCAGGCGTTGCTGGAGCGCTGGCCGGAGCATGTCAGCCCGCTGCTGGATCGCTGGTTGCGTCACGGGCAGCAATACGGCCAAGTGTGAGCACGCTCTCAGTTTCTGGGCGCACCTGCCCGGCAAGCTGGTTATACTGCGGAACTTGTAGGAAAACGGATACAGACCATGACAGAAGCTGCCCTCGTCCCCGAAACCCCGCACGCTCCGTCTGTTATTCGGCTGTTGCTCGAGAAACTGGGCATCGGCTTTGACGAAGTAATCGAACGACCAGGCCTGAACCCCGCCCGTAAAGTGCAGGCCGTTCTGTTGCACGATGCCGTTGGCGCCCTCATGGTGCTGTTTCCGCAAAGCCAGCTGCTGGACCTCAACCGCCTGGCCGAACTCACCGGTCGCAAACTCACGGCGGTGCCTACTGACCGTCTGGAGCGCATGCTCGGCAAGCACCACCTGAGCCTGTTGCCCGGCCTGCCGGCCCTGACCAGCTCCCCTTGCCTGTATGAAGAAAGCCTGCTGCGCGAGCCGAAGCTGCTGATCAACTCGGGTGAACCGGGGCTGCTGCTGGAAGTGACCAGCGAGGCGTTCAGGACCATGCTCACCAAGGCCAGCGCCGCGACGTTCGGCGAAGCCGTGAGCAATATCACTCCCAACCTGGACCGTCCGCACGACGACCGCGCAGAAATCACCCAGGCCGTGCAGGCGTTTACCGCCCGGCGCATCCAGCAACGGCTGGAAGAAACCATCGAAATTCCGCCACTGGCCGAAACGGCGCAAAAGATTATCAAGCTGCGTGTCGATCCGGACGCCACCATTGATGACATCACCGGCGTCGTGGAAACCGACCCGGCGCTGGCCGCGCAAGTGGTGAGCTGGGCCGCCTCGCCGTACTACGCCTCGCCCGGCAAGATCCGTTCAGTGGAAGACGCCATCGTCCGGGTGCTGGGTTTCGACCTGGTGATCAACCTGGCGCTGGGCCTGGCCCTGGGCAAGACCCTGAGCCTGCCCAAGGACCATCCGCAACACACCACGCCGTACTGGCACCAGTCCATCTACACCGCCGCCGTCATCGAGGGCCTGACCCGCGCCATGCCCCGCGCCCAGCGCCCCGAAGGCGGCCTGTCGTACCTGTCCGGCCTGCTGCACAACTTCGGTTACCTGTTGCTGGCCCACGTGTTCCCGCCGCACTTCTCGTTGATCTGCCGGCACCTGGAGGTCAACCCGCACCTGTGCCACAGCTACGTGGAACAGCATCTGCTGGGCATCAGTCGCGAGCAGATCGGTTCATGGCTGATGCGCTACTGGGACATGCCCGACGAACTGGCCACCGCCCTGCGCTTCCAGCACGACCCGCACTACGACGGCGAATACGCCGCCTACCCGAACCTGGTGTGCCTGGCCGTGCGGCTGCTGCGCGCCCGTGGCATTGGCTCAGGCCCCGACGAGGAGATTCCCGACGCACTGCTCGAACGCGTCGGCCTGAGTCGCGACAAAGCCAATGAAGTGGTCAGCAAAGTGCTGGAGGCTGAGGTGTTGTTGCGCGAACTGGCTTCGCAGTTCAGCCACGGCTGAATAGGCTCTCCGGGTCACTGCAGGTGAGTGAAGCTCTTGTGGCGAGGGAGCTTGCTCCCGCTCGACTGCGCAGCAGTCGCAAAACTAACTGACGCGATCCGCCAGAAAGGCTGCATCAACCCATGCTGGGGCCGCTTCGCAGCCCAGCGGGAGCAAGCTCCCTCGCCACGGGGTTCTCGGCTAGGCTTTCTTGGCCTTCTTCGGCTTCAAGTACTTGGTCAGCCCCTGAAACCAGATCACCAGCGCCGGGTTGCCCTTGATCTGGATCGACTGGTCCTGGATCCCCGTCATAAAGGCCAGTTGCTTGTTCTTCGCCTGCATCGTGGCGAACCCATAGGCCGCGTCCTTGAAGGCGATGGCGAACGCCGGCGTCGGGTAGGTGCCGGACTGGCTGGTAATGCGCTGGTCCTTCACGGTGAAATGCCGGGCGACTTTGCCGTCCAGGGTTTGCAATTGGAACACCAACGCCTTATCGCCCAACTGCTGCTGGAACGCCGGATTGGTCCGACTGGCCCTGCCCATCAACAACCCCAGCATCCACAGCAGAAAACGAAACTTCATGGGCACGGCCTCGAAAGAAAAATGAATGTTTGGCAGTTTAGCGATTCTTCGGCGTAACGCCATCATCGGATCGCTTTGGCGGAAGATAAGCTTGTTTTCGCGAAAGATGACTGCCAAGTCATAGAACAAAAAATCAAAAGATCGCAGCCTTCGGACGATCTTTTGATCTTTTCCCCGCCAAACCCCTCGGACATTTCCTTCAAAACGCCGGGCTGTTCATGAACTAGGCAGCGCTTTCGAGCGCCGCTAACCTCTATTCGTCATCGCAAAAAACGGTGACACGGACGTGCAAGTCCGGACTGGTACCCAATCGGTTATAGCTATTGACCGAGCATTTTTTTATGCTCGCGTCCGTTATGGCGATTGTGCGTGGGAGACCTTCGGGTCTGCCGGCGGTACCGGACCGGTCTTGCACACCTACGCACAGTTGCCGCCTCTTCGAATGCAAGCGAAAGGATGCCAACCCCAACTCTGGTACATAAATATGGTTAAGCCTTCACCGAATCCGCCGCAAAGCGGCCACAAATCCCGCGTCGAAACTCTCGAAGAAAAAAAGCTCGAAGACGCCGCCACCCGCGCCCTCGACTACTACCTCAAACCCCGACCCTCCCCGCCCGAACCCGACAAAAACCAGCTTTTCATCGTCTCGCCCCACATCGACACCGAAACCCTGCTGGCCAACGCCTCCGAAGACCTGCTCTCCATCAGCACCATCGCCGCCGACCTGGCTGACGATGTCGATGACTCACGCCGCTGCGTAGCCTTGGCGATCAGCCGCATGGCTGATGGGGTTCAGTTGTTGGTAGAGCGGGCGCTGGATCATCTGGAAACAAAAGAGATGGCGGCGCCTGAAACCAAGGGGTAGCGCTTTGCATTGATGCAAGCTGTGCCGACGCCTTCGCGAGCAAGCCCGCTCCCACAATGGGATCGAGGTACGGCCGGAGAGACAGGCCGGCTATAAGGCCGCCTCGCGAGCA
>NZ_JABWQV010000194.1 GCF_014268615.1 Pseudomonas tehranensis
CATCGCGAGCAGGCTCGCTCCCACAGGGTGGTGTGGTGGGCGCAGGTTTTGTGGAGGTTATTGCGTCGTCGAGTCAACCACTCCCCGCACCCGCTGCAGCATGTTGATCAAATGCAAGCGCATCGAAGCCCGTGACGCTTGCGCATCATGGCGCGCCAATGCGGCATAGATCTGTTCGCGCTCACGAATCACCAAGGCCCGATTCTGCGCCGTGACAGCAGGCCCGGCCTGTTGCACAACGGCGATCAGGGTGTTGCCCACATGGGTCATGGCATCCATAAAAAAGCTGTTGCCGGTGCACCGGGCGATCTGCAGATGAAATTCAAAATCCAACCGGGCGCTTTCGTCATCCGTTGCCTCAACAGCATGCGCAGCATCGAGCGCTGCGCGCATCGCCTGCAACTGTTCCGGGGTCGCCCGTTGCGCGGCGATGCCGGCGGCTTCGACTTCCAGACTCTGGCGCAATTCGATCACCGCCAGCGCGTCGTACGCGCCACCTTTGACGTGCTTGCTGCCCTGGAAGTCTCCCGGGCGGGCGGTGTCGACTACAAAAGTGCCGATGCCGTGACGCGTTTCCACCAGGCCTTCGGCCTGCAGCCGCGACATGGCTTCGCGGACCACCGTCCGACTGACGCCACGGTCCTTGATGATGACCTGCTCGGTCGGCAGTTTGCTGCCTGCGGGCAGTTCGCCGGCCAGTATCTGCTGCGTCAGATCGACCACCAGTTGCTGGGTCATGCTCAGGCGTCGATCGGGTGTGACACGGTCCATTGCACCTATCCATTAAAGCCAGACGATCGCGGCATTATAGCCGCGACCTAACGTCGAAACGCACTATAATGCCGGCTGATCACACTAGAGCAAGCCGATGACGGACCAAGCGTTATCTCCATTGAATAAACCGCGCCGCCTCGCCGAAACACTGGTGGACCGCTTTGCCCAGCGCATGCGTGAAGGCATTCTCAAGCGCGGCGAAAAGCTCCCCACCGAAGTGCATATCATGGAAGCCGAGGGCGTCAGTCGTTCGGTGGTGCGTGAAGCGCTGTCGCGCTTGCAGGCGGCGGGGCTGGTGGAGACGCGGCATGGCGTCGGCACTTTTGTCCTGGACATGCCGGCGCCGGAGGGTTTCACCCTCGGGCCGGCGACGATTGCCACGTTGTCGGATGTGCTCAACCTGCTGGAGTTTCGCCTGAGCCTGGAAGTCCAGGCCGCCGGCATGGCTGCCGAGCGCGCTACGCCCCAAGCCCTGGCCGAACTGGCCCAGGCGCTGGAAGCGTTGCTGCAAGGCCCGGAAAAATCCGGCACCACCATCAATGCCGATTTCCAGTTCCATCTGAAAATCGCCAAGGCCGCCGGCAATTACTACCTGATCGACATCATGAAGCACCTGGGTACCAAGCTGATCCCACGGACCCGGATGAACTCCGCCTATTCCGGGCAGAGTGATCGCAGCGCCTACCTGCAGGGGATCAACGCCGAACATCAACAGATCTTCGACGCCATCGCCAGTGGTCATGTCGACGCGGCGCGGGCGGCCATGTACCTGCATTTGAGCAATAGCCGCATGCGCCTGTGTGAAACTCAACAACGGCAGGCTTTTTACAACGAATAATGCCCACTGGTTCTGTGGGAGCGAGCCTGCTCGCGAAGGCGGCGGCACACTCAACATAGATGCCAACTGATCCGACGCTATCGCGAGCTGGCTCGCTCCCACAAGTTGATCCCAGTGTTCACACAACTTAGAAGAAGCTGTATTTAACACCGACCCGCAGCCGCAACTGGCGATCGCTGTCGACCGAGTTGACTTTGATATCGCCCACTTCAAAGAACGGTGCCCAGCGTTTATCCCACTGATATTTGACCACGGCGTTCTGTTCATAGTCGTCGGTGCCGCCGTCATAGCGAATATAGTCGGCATCGAAGTAAGTCAACTGATATTCATAGGCCCACGGTCCTTGGGGGCCATAGTTGATATAAACATCGTAACGGTTGACCGTCTGATCGTCCTGGCCGTTATGCGGCACGTCACGGTCGATCTTGTCGCGGTCCAGCTTGGCTGAATCCAAACGGTAGCGACCGGCAAGGCTCAACTCTTTGGTCACGCGGTAACCCAGACGCAGGCCCAGCTTGTAGGTGGTGGATTCTTCGTCGCTGTCCAGGGCCAACGAGGGCGTCAGCATCCAGCGATCATTGATCTTGTGCTGGTAGTTGACGGTAAATTCGTGACCGCTGCCGACGGTATTGTCGAAGGCGACGTCTTGCCGGTCACCGGCGGTCTTGTATTTGAGTTCACCCTCCAGACCCAGGCCGCTGTCCAGCCGAATACCAAACTTGGCACGGTCGGCGTGCATGCGACTTTTTTCCGCATATTGGTGGCGCACATTGATATAGCCGGTATCGGCCTGAGCAATAACCGAAGTAAACAAGGAAGCGAGAGAAAGTATTACCAGTGTTTTTTTCATGTTTTTTATTCTTGTTGGTTGAACGGGTTAGTTGGGTTAAACGCTAAATCACAGGCGAGCGCGTGCGCGGCATTGAAACCTGGGGTTCAACGTCTTTTGCGGGTTAAAACAAGTGCAACTGATGAATCAGGGTTTAGTTCAAACGGCGATGGGGATGCCTTGTATGTCTCGACTGGCCTGCACCAGTAAACGGGTATAAGCGTGCGTGGCACCGTCACTCGCCAGAAGCTGACTGTCGAGGGTTTCCACCACCCTGCCCTGCTGCATCACCGCAACCCGATCGCACAAGTGCGCAACCACCGCCAGATCGTGGGTCACCATGAGGTAGGTCAGGCCTTCCTGGCGGCGCAAGTCGGCCAGCAGGTTGAGAATTTCCGCTTGCACCGAGACATCCAGCGCCGAGGTCGGCTCGTCCAGCAACAGCACCCGGGGACGCAGGATCAACGCACGGGCGATCGCCACGCGCTGGCGCTGGCCACCGGATAACTGATGCGGGTAACGAAAGCGGAAGCTGTCGTTCAAGCCGACCTTGCGCAGGATCTCGCTGACCTTCTGCGCACGCCCGTCGATGCCGTGAATGCGCAACGGTTCCTGCAACGCGGCATCAATGGTGTAGCGCGGATGCAACGAGGCGTAGGGATCCTGGAACACCATCTGCACCGTACGGTAGTGGTTCAGCGGCAGGTTGCGGGTCACGGTCTGGCCGGCGACCTGCAGTTGCCCGGTCCAATGCTGATACTGCCCGGCCAGACAGCGCAGGACGGTGGTCTTGCCCGAACCGGACTCCCCTACCAGGCCGAATGCCTCGCCTTCGGCAACACTCAAATCGACGTCATGCAATACCGCGTTCAGTGCCGCGCCGGTGCCAAAACAAAGACTCAGGCTGGCGATTTCAATCATGCTCATGACAGGCTCCTCAAGCATTCAACCACTGTGGGTCACGCTGCAACACCGGCAGGGTGGCGCGCCGATGATCCAGGCTCGGCAGTGCGGCCAGCAGGCCACGGGTGTAGGGATGGCTGGCTTGATCAAGGTCGGCGGCGGCAATCGACTCGACCACGCGGCCGGCGTACATCACCAGCACGCGGTCACAGAAATGCCGCACCAGATTCAAATCGTGGCTGATGAAAATCAGCCCCAGATCCCGCTCGCTGACCAACTCCTCCAGCACGTTGAGCACCTGACGGCGCACCGACACATCCAGGGCAGAAGTGGGTTCGTCGGCGATGATCACCTGGGGGTCGGTGATCACCATCATGGCGATCATGATGCGCTGGCCCATGCCGCCCGAGACCTCGTGCGGGTACAAATCGTAGACCCGCTGAGGGTCGCGGATGTGGACCTTGGCGAGCATGTCCAGGGCGCGTTCGCGAGCTTCGCGATGGGGTACTTTGTGATGGGCCAGGTACGCCTCGGCGATCTGTTCGCCGACCCGCACCACCGGGTTCAGCGAGTACTTGGGGTCTTGCATGATCATCGACATGCGCGCGCCACGAATCGCCTGGATCTGCTTTTCGCTGGCGGCCAGCAAGTCGATATCGGCAAAACGCAACGTCTTCGCGGTGACCCGCGCCGTCGGCGGATGCAGGCGCAAGAGACTGCGGCCAACGGTGGACTTGCCCGAGCCGGACTCACCGACGATGGCGAGTTTTTCCCGGCCCAGAGTGAACGACACGTCACGCACCGCCAACGAGGTTTTGCCGGCGTTGCGAAATTCCACACACAAGTCCTGTACGGCAAGTTTTATCTCAGTCATGGGGCGGCTCCTCAGGATTGGCTACGTGGGTCAAGGACGTCGCGCAAACCGTCACCCAACAGGTTGAAGGCCAGGCTGACCAGCATGATCGCCGCACCGGGTGCCGCCACCAACCACCAGCTTTCAAGCATGTAGCGCCGCCCGGTGGAGATCATGGCGCCCCATTCCGGCAACGGTGCCTGGGCGCCGAGGCCGAGAAAGCCCAGGGCGGCAGCGGTGAGAATGATGCTCGCCATGTTCATGGTCAGGCGGATGATCACCGAGGACAGGCACATCGGGATAATGTGGCGCAGGATGACCCGGGTACTCGACGCGCCCTGAAGCTGCACCGCCACGACGAAGTCAGCGTTGCGCAGCGGCAGGGTTTCAGCGCGGGCGAGTCGGGCAATCGGCGGCCAGGCGGTCAGTGCGATGGCGATCACCGCATGCTCAAGGCCCGGGCCAAGGGCGGCGATGAACGCCAGCGCCAGGACCAGACTGGGAAACGAGATGAAGATGTCGGTGATGCGCATGAACAGGCTGTCGACCCAACCGCCGAAGTAACCGGACACCGTGCCCACCAGCAAGCCGATCGGCCCGACAATCACGGTCACCAGCAAAACGATGTACAAGGTGATGCGCGAGCCGTAAACCAATCGGGCGAAGACATCGCGACCGTATTCGTCAGTGCCGAACCAGTGGACGCTGCTGGGTGCTTGCAACGCCCCGGCAAGGTTCTGCAACAGCGGATCGTGACCGGCAATCCATGGCGCGAAAACCGCGACCAGCATCAGGGTCGAGACGACGATCAGGCCGGCAAAGGTCATCGGGTTGCGCAGCAGAAAACGCAGCAGGCGCAAGGCACTGACGGCCATCGCTGCCGTACTTGAAGATGGCAGCGCGGCACTGCCGGCTGCGCTGGAAGCAAGAGGCAGGTTCATTAGCGTGTCCTCGGGTCGAAGATCTTGTACAGCGCGTCGCTGATCAGGTTCAGCGTCACGAAAATGAGGCCGATCAGCAGGACACAGGCCATCACCGCGTTCATGTCACCAAGCAAAAGGCTGCTGGTCAGGTACTGGCCGAAGCCCGGCCAGGCGAACACGGTTTCGATCAACACCGCACCTTCCAGCAGACCGCCGTAGGCCAGTGCGACGATGGTCAGCAGCTGCACGCGGATGTTGCCGAAGGCATGACCCCAGACGATGCGCCGCTGGGACAAACCCTTGACCCGGGCGGTGATGATGTATTCCTGGGACAACTGCTCGAGCATGAAGCTGCGGGTCATGCGGCTGATGTACGCCACCGAGTTGAAACTGAGGATCACCGCCGGCAGCAGGATATGTCGCAACGCACTGCGAAAGGCTTCCCAGTCGCCGGACCAGGCGGTGTCGATCAACAGCAGCCCGGTGTGTTTGGGGATCAGCCCGTCATAGGCCAGGCCGATGCGCCCGACGCCACCGGCCCAACCCAGCCAGGCGTAAAACACCAGGAAGGCCATCATGCCGATCCAGAAAATCGGCGTGGAATAACCGAACAGCGTGATCAGCCGCGCGATATGGTCCCCGGCACGCCCCTGATGGGTCGCGGCGTAGACGCCCAGCGGCAAGCCCGCCAACACGCCGAACAGAATGGCCAGGGTGGCCAGTTCCAAAGTGGCCGGGAAGACCCGGGCGATGTCGGTGATGACCGGGTTGCCGGTCAACAAGGCCATGCCGAAATCACCGTGGAGCAGGTCACCGAGGTAGATGGCGAACTGTGTCCACAACGGCTTGTCCAGGCCCAGCTCTTGATACACCTGGGCGTAGGCCGAGGCGTCGGCGTCCGGGCCGACAATGGCCAGCACCGGGTCCAAGGGCATGACCCGTCCGATGAAAAAGGTCAGTAGCAGCAGCCCCAGCAGCGTCACCGCCACCGACCCGCTGCGCCGGGACGCCGAAGCGACCCGGGATGTCCAGATTGAAAAGGATGCAGTCGACATGTTCATTCCTGCCTTGGCCGTATCGGCCGTCGATTTCAGCGCTGCTTGTAGACGTCCCGAAGACGTGTGGTGGCGGCGGTATGGCCGATGTAGTTGCGCACGTCCGCATGGATCACCACTTCGTCGACCATCTGTGAAACCGGCATGATTGCTCCGGCCTGCTGGTCGTAGAGGGTCTGGATCTGCGCGTACATTTGCCGCTGGCGCTCGGGGTCTCGCTCACGCTCAGCCTGTTCGATCAACTGATTGAGCTGCGGGTTGAAGAACGAGGTGCGCCAGCCCTGGAAGTTGCTCAGCTTGGCTTCGGTGCGGTTGTCCGGGTTGTAGACCAGGGCGCGCAGACTTGAGTGGGGATGACGCTCCGCCCCGCCACCACCACGACCGACGAGGATGTCGAACTGGCGGTCGCGCATTGCACCGTAAATCTGATTTCCCGTGCCGGTGATGATGGTGGCCTGGATACCTGCCTGGGCCAGTGTCGCTTGCAGGCTGGTGGCGATGTTGATGAACGGCGGATCGGTCAGCGAGCGGATGCTCACCTTGAAGCCTTCGGCGTGCCCCGCCGCTGCCAGCAGACGCTTGGCCTCGACCACATCCAGGCGATAGCCCGGATCTTCCAGGCGTGCCGGCAGCCCCAGTTGCATCGGCCGCTGATTGATCACCCCGTAGTGCGGCATCACCACATCGTTGATGCCCCGGTAGTCGATCAACAGGCGGATGGCCTGGCGCACGCGGATGTCCTGAAACAGCGGCTGTTGCATGCTCATCGCCACGTAATACAGCGTGCCACGGGCGATGCTCTGGATGCGCACCTCGTCGACCTTGCCCAGCGCCTTGATGTCGGTGGCCGCCATGCCTCGGGCGACGTCCAGATCACCGCGCTCCACCATCAGGCGCAGGGCCTGAGACTCGGTCATGTTGCGCATGATCACCCGGCGCAACTTCGCAGGGCCGCGCCAATAGTCGTCATGACGACTCATCAGGATCACGTCGTTGGCGCGCCAGATGTCGAGCTTGAAGGCTCCGGACCCGGCGGTGTGGGTCGCCAGCCATGCGGCGCCCTGATCGTCACCGACCTGATGTTGCAAAGCGACCGAGCGATCAATGATGAAGGCGCTGGGAGAGGTCGCCAGAGTGTTAAGCACCAGCATCGGGTCGGTGCTGCGCGGCAGGTCCATGACAAAGGTATGCGGGCCTTCGGCGCGCATCAGTTTGCTGACGTTGTCGGCGGTGAAACCGTAGGCTTTCCAGGTCGAAGCCAGGGCGCGGTTGAGGGTGACCACGCGCTGTAGCGACCAGGCCACGTCTTGCGCGGTGAGCGGTGCGCCTGAGTGAAAACGCACGTCATCGCGCAACTGAAAGGTCAGGCGCATGCGGTCAGGGCTGACTTCCCAGCTTTTGGCCAGGGCCGGGATCAGCGTGTCCGGATGCGCCGCGTCCTGCTCCAGGAGCATGTCATAGACGTTGGCGTTGACCTCGGCGACCTCCAGGCCGGTTGCCGCGGCCGGGTCCAGGGACAGCAGGTTGATCATGCTCATGCCCACCACCAATTGGTCGGGGGGCGTTTCGCCTTGAGCCAGGCTGACGGGCAACTGCACTGTGCACAGGGCCACAGTGACACACAGCAGCCTGGTCAGGCGCTTGGGCCAGAGTTTCATGGTTCAGTCCTTTCTTATATTTATAAAGACTTGTCGTCCGGGCAGCTATGGGCCTGGGACGTGGTGCGCGATCAATGTCGAGACAAGGTATTGGCTTCGATATACGCGAAGTTGATGTCCTCGCCCAACCCTGGCCGATCAGACAGGTGCACAAAACCGTCAGCGTCCATCGGGTCAACGATGCTATTGAGGTGTGCCGGGACCTCTTCGTAGTCGAGAAACGGATGCAGCAGGCCGCGTTCATACCAGCGACAGTTGCTGATGGCGCCCACCACCGCCAGGTTCGCCGCGCCATTGCCATGGACTTCGCAATCCATGCCGAACGACTCGGCCAGGTGCGCTACCTTCAGGCACGGCCCGATCCCCCCGACCCCGGCCACACCGGCGCGCAGGATGTCACACGACTTGTGGGTGACCCAACTGGCGCGGCTGTGGAACTTGCCGGCGATACTTTCCGGGCCCAGTACCGGGATGTCCAGGTTGGCCGCCAGCCAGGCATAGGACTCCGCGGAGTCTTCCATCATCGGCTCTTCGAACCAGGCGAAATTGAGTTTCTCCAAGGCCTTGCCGATGGTCAGCGCATCCATCCGGCTGTACCAGTGGTAGCCGTCGAGCATCAATGCGATGTCCGGACCGACTGCCTCACGCACGGCGGCGCAGGCTTGAATGTCCATCTGCGGATTCGGCGCAAAGGAGATGGGCGGCATCCAGGTGTGCAGCTTGATGGCCTTATAGCCGCGCTGGACCAGCTTTTCGGCGAATTGGCCGTACTCATCCGGTGTCGACAAGCCACCCGGCAGATCATCGCCACACATCGTTGAACCGTACGCGGGCACCTTGTCGCGATAACCGCCAATCAGCTTGTGTACCGGTAACTTGAGCTTGCGCCCGGCCAGGTCCCACAGCGCTTGCTCCACCAGCGCCAACGCGCGGTCGGTGAACTGCCCGGCACTGCCGCGCTGCCAGTGCGCCAAGTCTTGCCAGATGCTTTCGCGGTCCATTGGGTCCCGGCCTATCAGCACCTTGCGTACAAAGGATTCGATGATGTGCGGACGAATCAACTCAGGCGGACCGAAGGCATAGCCCTCGCTGCCGTCGTCGCAGCCAATTCGCAGCAAGGCCATCTTGATCAGAACCTCCTCGCCCGGATGAGCGTGACCGGCGCTGTCTTGAGCGCGGCGCGAAGGGGTGGAAAAGACTTCGACGTGAATGCCTGTGATTCTCATAGGGGAAGAACACCATGTGCTGTGATTTTTATTTGTATGTCGTCATACAACGTAGCCGATTATTCGGACGTTTCCGTCAGACTGTCAACCCGTAAATCAAACAAAAACCAACAGATGGTGGGATTTCCATAGCGAAGAGGTTATTTATCGCATCCAAAATAACAGAAGTCGTCATACCACAACGCCAAAAATAGGACTTGGAAGGACAAGAACACCGGCTCCCACAGGGGATCTGTGGCTGGCATAGAATCTGTTAACACCGCGATCAAAAACTGTGGGAGCGAGCCTGCTCGCTATAGCGATCTGTCTGAACTGGTGATGTTGGACGGGCCGCCGTCTTCGCGAGCAAGCCCGCTCCCACAGGGGGATGTGTGGCTGGCATAGAATCTGTGAACACCGCAATCAAAAACTGTGGGAGCGAGCCTGCTCGC
>NZ_JABWQV010000195.1 GCF_014268615.1 Pseudomonas tehranensis
TGTGGCGAGGGGATTTATCCCCGCTGGGTGCGAAGCACCCCTAAAACCAGCCACCTGCGGAGTATCAGAATTCTTGCAGGGGGCTGCTGCGCAGCCCAGCGGGGATAAATCCCCTCGCCACAGGGTTATGTGTCAAGCAGCCGGCAATCAGTGCCGCGTCGCAATCCAGATCAACAACCCAGCCTGGAACATGGCAAATGCCACCAGGCAGGTAATGGTGAAACGCAGGCCGTTGTCTTCGCGCTTGAACTTGGCGACCTTTTCTTCCTGCTGCTTGAGTTTGACCTCCTGCTCCGCCAGGTTCTGCTCGGCTTGTTGGAGCATCTGCGCGGCTTCGAGAATTTCCACGAACTGCAGTTTTTCGGTGTTCCAGTCCCCCAGCAGATTGCCCACCTGCGCTGGCTTGACGCTGCCTTTGAGGTGCTGGGCGTCGGCGTAGACCACTTCAAAGCCATGGGCTTTCAGGAAGTGGTCGCGGCGCAGGCGGGTGTCTTCGTTCAGCGCGTCCTTGTTATTCAGATCGCTGCCATCGACCCGGTAGCTCGACCAGCGCTTCTTGGCCCAGGTAATGCCCTGTGCGGCGAGGAAGCGGCCAATGCCACGGTTCAGCGGCTCGACCTGCAAGCTGTCCGGGGAAAAATACAGGCGTTTTTCGACGTGATCGGCCCAGACGTCCAGATGATTCTGTTCCTTGCGCACCCGTTGGCCCGGCAACTGGATGCTCATGCGCAGCAAACTGCGCTCCTTGCTGTGGCGCTCGACGTAGCTGAACTCGACAAACCGCAGCGGTCGCGCACCCGTGGCTCGGTCGGTCTTGAGCGGTGCCAGGCGGAGCATTTTATGGTGCTCGGCCTGCACATCCGCCCAAGGCAGCTCCACCACTGGAGCGGCGGGCGTTTCGGCGGGGGTGTCGGGTGAAGTTTGAGTGTCAGTCATAACGGCAAAATCCTGTCCAGGCCGGCTGATCGGCAGCCATAGCGCTGTCCGACACCGGTCTATCGGCCGTTTTTGCCAGGACTGGAGGGGAAAAACCGTCTATCGAGCGGGTAATGAGCTAATAAAACCGAGGATTTTCGTGCCCAATTCGGCCGCCAGGGGCAGGTTTGGATTTTTGTAGGAAGCCAATTGCTCTTTCATGTCCTTGGGAACGATGCGCATGACGTGGTTCATGCCCGTGATCAGCGCCAGCTCGGCATCGGGTTTGGCGGCTTGCAACTGCCTGGCGTCATCGACGCTGACTTGAATGTCATGGCTGCCCTGGATAATCAACGCTGGCATCTTCAGCGCCGCGAAAGCCTGGGCCGGCGCCTGGCGGAACAGCGAGATCAGGTAGGGCTGCACGCTGGGGCGAAAGATGACCTGCAGTTGCGGCGGTACGTTCTGGTCGAGGCGACCGGCCTTGAGGCTGTCCAGCAGCTCATTGGCGCGCGCCATCAGGGGGGGAGGGAGGCGGCTGCTCAGTTGTTGACGCAGCACCTGATCGATCGGCCGGGCACTGCCGGACAGCGAGATGACCGCGGCTGCATTGGCCTGGGGGGCGGCGAGGCTGGCGATCAACGCGCCTTCGCTATGACCCAGCAGAATCAACGGACCCATTCGCGGATCGGCAGCCAGTTTGCGGCTCCAAGCCACAGCGTCGGCCACGTAGGCTTCGACGCTCAGGTTGCGTTCGTCCGGGGTCGCCGCAAGGCTGGCGGCCACCCCGCGTTTGTCATAGCGCACGCTGGCGATGTTGTGTTTGGCCAGCACCCAGGCCAGGCGTTTGAGGCTATCGTTGCGCCCGCCGTCGGGGTTGTTTCCGTCACGATCTGTAGGACCCGACCCGGAAATGATCAGGACAACCGGCACCGGTGCGTCGGACTTGGGTAACAGCAGCGATCCGAAAAGCTCGCCGTTACCCGTGTCAAGGCTGATCGGTCGTTGCAGGACGGTGGCCTGGGCCAGGCTGGAAAGCAGGCCGGTAAACAGGGCAAGGCTTAAGGCAAGCAGCTTTAACATCATTACGCCATTGGTTACGAAGGTGCCGGTTGGACTGGCGTCCACCGATAAGGTTCGAGGATGAACTACTGAGGGAGCCTGCGTATACTGGCGCCCATCACGAATTCAGCGATTTCACGGAGCACCCTGCATGTCCGGCAATACCTACGGCAAGCTGTTCACCGTCACCACCGCGGGCGAAAGCCATGGCCCGGCGTTGGTCGCCATTGTCGACGGCTGCCCGCCGGGCCTGGAGATTTCCCTGGACGATCTGCAGCGTGACCTGGACCGGCGCAAGCCGGGCACCAGCCGCCACACCACCCAGCGCCAGGAAGCCGATGAAGTCGAAATTCTGTCCGGCGTGTTCGAAGGACGCACCACCGGCTGCGCCATTGGCCTGCTGATCCGCAACACCGACCAGAAGTCCAAGGACTACTCGGCCATCAAGGATCTGTTCCGCCCGGCCCACGCCGACTACACCTATCACCATAAGTACGGCGAGCGCGACTACCGAGGTGGCGGCCGCAGTTCGGCCCGGGAAACCGCCATGCGCGTGGCGGCCGGCGCGATTGCCAAGAAGTACCTGGCCAGCCAGGGCATCGTGATTCGTGGCTACATGAGCCAGTTGGGTCCCATCGAAATCCCGTTCAAGACCTGGGACTCGGTGGAGCAGAACGCCTTTTTCTGCCCCGATCCAGACAAGGTGCCGGAGCTGGAGGCCTACATGGACCAACTGCGCCGGGACCAGGATTCGGTCGGCGCGAAGATCACCGTGGTGGCCGAAGGTGTGATGCCGGGCCTGGGCGAGCCGATTTTCGACCGCCTCGACGCCGAACTGGCCCACGCGCTGATGAGCATCAACGCGGTGAAGGGCGTGGAAATCGGCGCCGGTTTCGCTTGTGTCGCCCAGCGCGGCACCGAGCACCGCGACGAGCTGACCCCGCAAGGTTTCCTGAGTAACAATGCTGGCGGCATCCTCGGTGGCATTTCCTCGGGCCAGCCGATCGTGGCGCACCTGGCCTTGAAGCCAACCTCCAGCATCACCACGCCGGGGCGCTCCATCGACGTCCATGGCAACCCGGTGGACGTCATCACCAAGGGTCGTCATGACCCGTGCGTCGGCATCCGCGCCACGCCCATCGCCGAGGCGATGATGGCGATCGTGCTGATGGATCACTTGTTGCGTCATCGCGGCCAGAACGCCGACGTGCGGGTCAGCACCCCGGTGCTGGGCCAGCTTTGATGGTTGGCCTGCCGACCGCCGTGGCCTGACGACCATGGCGGCTCTGCCGTACTGGCGGCTCTCCAGTTTCTATCTGTTCTATTTTGCGCTGCTCGGTTCGACGGCGCCGTTTTTGGCGTTGTATTTCGATCACCTGGGGTTCAACGCGGCGCGCATCGGCGAGCTGGTGGCGATCCCCATGCTGATGCGTTGCGTGGCACCGAATATCTGGGGCTGGCTGGGGGACTACACCGGCCAGCGCCTGGCGATCGTGCGCTTTGGTGCCATTTGCACGCTGCTGACGTTCTCGCTGATCTTCATCGACCAGAGCTACGCCTGGCTGGCCTTGGTCATGGCGCTGCACGCGTTCTTCTGGCATGCGGTGTTGCCGCAGTTCGAAGTCATTACCCTGGCCCACTTGAGCGGGCAGACGTCGCGCTACAGCCAGATCCGCCTGTGGGGCTCCATCGGCTTCATCATCACCGTGGTCGCGCTCGGCCGGCTGTTTGAATGGCTGAGCCTGGACATCTACCCGGTGGCGCTGGTGCTGATCATGGGCGGCATCGTGCTCGCCAGTTTCTGGGTCCCCAATGCCCAGCCGACCCAGGGGCCGCGGGTGGCGGGGGAGGGTTTTCTGCGGCAGTTGCGTAACCCTGGCGTGCTGGCGTTCTATGGCTGCGTGGGGCTGATGCAGGTCAGTCACGGGCCGTATTACACCTTTCTGACGCTGCACCTGGAAGGCCTGGGTTACAGTCGCGGGTTGATCGGTATGCTCTGGGCCATTGGCGTGGTGGCGGAGGTTTTGATCTTCCTGCTGATGAGCCGGATCCTGGCGCGGTTTTCCGTGCGTCGGGTGCTGCTGGTGAGTTTCCTGCTGGCGGCGTTGCGTTGGCTGCTGCTGGGTTCACTGGCCGAGTTTCTCTGGGTTCTGTTGTTTGCCCAGGTGCTGCACGCGGCGACCTTCGGCAGTTTTCACGCCGCTGCCATCCATTTCGTGCAACGTAGCTTCGGCCCTCGCCAGCAAGGCCAGGGCCAGGCGTTGTACGCCGCCCTGGCCGGCATGGGCGGGGCGTTGGGCGCGTTGTATTCCGGCTACAGCTGGAACGCCCTGGGTGCCAGTTGGACTTTCAGCATCGCCAGCCTCGCAGCCTTCGCTGCAGCCGTTATCATTGCCACACGTATGCAAGAGGACAGGCCATGAGCCTTACCCGTGAACAGCTCGCCCGGGAAATCATCGACGCCGGGCGTTTTTTATATGGCCGTGGCTGGTCCCCGGCCACCAGCAGCAACTATTCGACCCGGCTTGCCCCTGACCAGGCCTTGCTCACCGTGTCCGGCAAGCACAAGGGGCAACTGGGCCTCGATGATGTGCTCGCCACCGACCTGGACGGCAACAGCCTGGAACGCGGTAAGAAACCCTCCGCCGAAACCTTGCTGCACACCCAGCTGTATCGCTGGCGCCCGGAGATCGGCGCGGTGCTGCACACCCATTCGGTGAATGCCACGGTGTTGTCGCGCCTGACCCACCAGACTTTCATCGATTTTGAAGACTACGAATTGCAAAAAGCCTTCAGCGGTGTGTCGACCCACGAATCCTGTGTCCGCGTGCCGATTTTCGACAACGACCAGGACATCGCTCGCCTGGCCGGCCAGGTGCAGCCGTGGCTCGAGGCTCACCCCGATTGCGTCGGTTACCTGATTCGCGGTCATGGCCTGTATACCTGGGGGCCGAGCATGAACGATGCCCTGCGCCAGATCGAAGCGTTCGAGTTCCTGTTTGAGTGTGAGCTCAAGACCCGCGCACTCCTGAACCGTTAATTTGCTGGAGCCCTAACCATGAGCAGCCTGTCCGTCTACCACGTCTCAAGCCCCGACATTCCGAACAAGGTGCTGACCCACTTCGAAGACATTGCCGCGACTCTGGCCGATAAAGGTGTTCGTTTCGACCGCTGGGAAGCGGCGACGAAAATCCAGCCCGGCGCCGGCCAGGACGAAGTGATTGCCGCCTACCAGACCCAGATCGACCGGTTGATGAGCGAGCGTGGCTACGTCACGGTCGACGTCATCAGCCTCAACAGCGATCACCCGCAAAAAGCCGAGCTGCGGGCCAAATTCCTCGATGAGCATCGCCATGCTGAAGACGAAGTACGATTTTTCGTCGCCGGTCGTGGCCTGTTTACCCTGCACATCGACGACTACGTCTACGCGGTGCTGTGCGAAAAGAACGACCTGATCTCGGTGCCCGCTGGCACGCCGCACTGGTTCGACATGGGCGAGCATCCGCATTTCGTTGCCATTCGCCTGTTCAACAACCCGGAAGGTTGGGTGGCGAAGTTCACTGGCGACGACATCGCCAGCCGTTTCCCGCGCCTGGAGGACTGAACCTGTGCCGATCAAAGCCATTCTCACTGACATCGAAGGCACCACCAGCGCGGTGAGTTTCGTGTTCGATGTGTTGTTTCCCTATGCCGCCAGACATCTTCCGGATTTCGTTCGCCAGCATGCCGACCGCGCCGATGTGGCCGAGCAATTGGCAGCGGTGCGTCAGGACAAGGGTGAGCCGGGGGCTGACCTGGAGCGCGTCATCGCGATCCTGCTGGAGTGGATCGCCGAAGACCGCAAGGCCACACCGCTCAAGGCGTTGCAGGGCATGGTCTGGGAGCAGGGGTATCAGGCCGGGCAGTTGAAAGGGCACGTCTACCCGGATGCGGTGCAGGCGCTACAGCGCTGGCATCAGGAAGGTTTCCAACTGTTCGTTTATTCCTCGGGCTCGATCCAGGCACAGAAGCTGATTTTCGGCTGTTCCGAGGCGGGCGATCTGTCGCCGTTGTTCAGTGGTTACTTCGACACCACATCAGGGCCCAAGCGGGAGGTGCAGTCCTACCAGCGCATCAGCGCGGCGGTGGGCGTAGCGCCGGGGGAGATTCTGTTTCTGTCGGATATCGTCCAGGAGCTGGACGCGGCTCGTGATGCCGGCATGGCGACGTGCGGATTGGCGCGCGAGGGCGGTGAGCTGCAAGGGCATGTCACGGTGGACAGTTTTGCTCGGATTGAACCTTCAGCCTTTTGATACCTGTGGGAGCGGGCTTGCTCGCGAAGGCTGCGTGTCAGGCGGCATATCGGTTAGCTGATACACCGCCTTTGCGAGCAAGTCCGCTCCCACACGATTCTGCAAAGAGAATCAGGCGCTGTGATAGGTCGGCAGCGCAAAACGATGCTGGCTTTGCAGCATGGCGATCTGTGGCAACTCGCTGGCTTGTTCCGCCAGGTCGCGACGGATGGCGCTGATTGCCCAGGACAGTTGGTCCCCGGCGTGCAACTGGGCGTAGGAAATTGTGCGTTTAAACAGTTTGCCTTCGCTGTTGCGCAAGGTCAGCAGGATACCGCCATCCGGGCGGGCCTGGGTGGTCACTTCGTAGTTGGAAAACAGGGACGCAAACTTTTCTTGAATCATGTTCATATTTGACTGCTCCAGGGTGGTGGCAAACCGTGGAGAGGGTGTTGCAGTGTCTGTGCCAGCGTTGGGCTTGATTAAAAATCGTTATAAAACAATCAGTTAACATTTCCCTTCATTTTTGCTTTCGTGCAACTTGCATGAATGGCCACCGTGCATCCTGCATTTTGCGTGGTCGGGCGATCTTTTGTTGAACCAATTGAATTTCTGGCGCTCTTGTTCCGCCTGTCTGGAAGGGTGGATACAAAACATTGCAAAAACCGCATGTACAGCGCCGGAATCGCTGGCGTAATTTCGACCGCAATTGAGCTCCAGCCCGACAACAAGAACCCAGACCCACGAGGTCAAACGGGAGTGACCATGAGTCGTACATCCAGCGACGCCATTACCTGGGGCAAGATGCTGCGCAAGCTACCCACTATTGCCAGGGCCATTCCCCGTATCGTCAGAGGCATGAAGCTGGCCAACGTCCAGGACCCGACCCAGCCTTGCGGCCTGGGCTGGTGTTTCGAACAGGCCACCCAGCGCAATCCCCAAGGGCCAGCGTTGCTGTGTGGCGACACGGTGTTGAGTTATGCACAAGCCAATGAACAGGCCAATCGCATCGCTCATTACCTGTTGGCGCAGGGGATCGGCAAGGGCGACTGCGTGGCGATTTTCATCGAGAACCGGCCACAGTTGTTGGTGACGGTGCTGGCGGTGGCGAAAGTGGGGGCGGTCAGCGCCATGGTCAACACCTCACAGACCGGGGATGCGTTGGTGCACAGCCTGGCGTTGGTCGCCCCTGTCGCGGTGGTGGTCGGGGAAGAACGGGTCGCGGCGTTCAACGACGTGCGAGCCCGCACTTCGCTGTCAGGCGAGCGAACCTGGTGGATAGCCGACCAGGACAGCGCTGCCGTGCCTTGCGGCTTCATCGACCTGATAAGCAGCAGCGCCAGTCACCCAGGCGAAAACCCGGCCAGCAGCCAGCAGGTTTTTTTCAACGACCCGTGTTTTTATCTCTATACCTCGGGCACGACCGGCTTGCCCAAGGCCGGGGTGTTCCGTCACGGGCGCTGGATGCGCACTTCCACCAGTTTCGGCCTGATCGCCCTGGACATGCAGCCTGCGGATGTTTTGTATTGCACGCTGCCGCTGTACCACGCCACGGGGCTGTGCGTGTGCTGGGGGGCGGCGATCTGTGGCGCCTCGGGGTTTGCGATCCGGCGCAAGTTCAGCGCCAGTCAGTTCTGGAGTGACGTTCGCCGTTACCGGGCCACTACCCTTGGCTATGTCGGTGAATTGTGTCGCTACCTGGTCGACCAGCCCGCCAGTGCCGAGGACCGGCGGCATGAGGTCCGGAAGATGATCGGCAACGGCTTGCGCCCCGGGGCATGGTCGGCCTTCAAGACACGTTTTGGTGTCGACCATATCTGCGAGCTGTACGCGGCCAGCGACGGCAATATCGGCTTCACCAATGTGCTGAACTTTGACAACACCGTCGGATTTTCCCTGATGGGTTGGGAACTGGTGCAGTACGACCATGACAGCGGGGCGCCGTTGCGCAACCTGCAAGGCCGAATGCAGAAAGTGCCCAAGGGCGAAGCGGGCCTGCTGATGGCGCGCATCGACGACAAGGCTCCGCTGGACGGCTACACCGATCCGGCCAAGACCGAAAAAACCATCTTCAAAGATGTCTTCGTGCCTGGCGACCGTTATTTCAATACCGGTGACCTGTTGCGCAACATCGGCTTTGGCCATGGGCAGTTCGTTGATCGCCTCGGTGACACCTATCGCTGGAAAGGCGAGAACGTTTCCACCACGGAAGTCGAAAATGTATTGCTGCAGCACCCGCAGGTCGCCGAGGCGGTGGCCTATGGCGTCGAGATCGATGGCACCAATGGCCGCGCCGGCATGGCGGCGATTACCCCGTCCGAATCCCTGGCGACCCTGGATTTTGCTGAGCTGTTGCAGTTTTTGCAGTGCAAATTGCCGGCCTATGCGGTGCCGTTGTTCTTGCGCATCAAGGTAAAAATGGACACCACCGGCACCTTCAAATACCAGAAAAACCGTCTCAGGAGCGAAGCCTTCGACCCTTGCGCCACGGGCGATGAGCCGGTCTATGCCTGGCTGCCCGGCACCGCGACCTATGTGCGGGTCGACCGGCAACTGGCGGCGCAGATTCAGCAAGGGCAGTACCGTTATTGATTCTGGCTATGCGCGGTGCAGAGAAAAAAGGGATGACAGGCCTGGAGTCCCTCGGGAAACTAGCCGCTTTGCGAAGACTTAAGTGGAGTTCCCCATGTCCGATACAAGCCGCCAAATGACCCCGGAAGAGGCTGCGGAGTTTGCCGAACAGGTGTTCAATGTCGCGCGCCAGGGCGACGCTGCGATGATGGCCGCCTTGCTGAGCAAAGGCCTGCCGCCCAACCTGCGTAATCACAAAGGCGACACCTTGCTGATGCTGGCCGCTTACCACGGGCATGTGGAGACGGTGAAAGTGCTGTTGGAAAACAAGGCCGATCCGGAAATCCGCAACGACAACGGCCAGAGCCCGATTGCCGGCGCAGCGTTCAAGGGCGACCTGGCCGTGGTCAGCGCGCTGGTGGATGGCGGGGCGCAGGTGGAAGGCGCTTCTTTCGATGGTCGCACCGCGTTGATGATGGCGGCGATGTTCAATCGTGTGGAAATCGTCGATTACCTGATCAGCAAAGGCGCCGACCCCAAGGCCAAGGACGCCAACGGCGTCTCGGCCCTGGATGCAGCCCGGACCATGGGCGCGGTGGATACCACGGCGCAGTTGGAAAAGTTGCTGGCCCTGTAGGAGCTGCCGAGCGAAGCGAG
>NZ_JABWQV010000196.1 GCF_014268615.1 Pseudomonas tehranensis
TCGCGAGCAGGCTCGCTCCCACAAGGGATTACGCGGCAGGCATGGAATCGCGGGCAAAAAAAAGCCCGATCTCGCTAAAGCGTTCAATCGGGCGACTGCACTCAGGAGCAACAAGTGCCAAGGGAGGTTCGATGCGCAAAACAGCTTGAAGGGAGCGCCAGGCCACTAGACCACCTGGCGATTACCTGAGGATTAACGGATCAGGCGACCTGGGACAGCTTGGCGTTGGCCTGATTCAAGCCCTTCTCCTGGAAATCACCGCCCAGGTTCATGCCCTCGGCATGGATGAAGGTCACGTCGTGGATGCCGATGAAGGCCATGACCTGACGCAAGTAGGGTTCCTGGTGGTCAGAGCTGGCGCCAGCATGAATGCCGCCGCGGGCGGTCAGCACGAAGGCGCGTTTGCCAGTCAACAGGCCCTGAGGGCCGGTGGGGGTGTACTTGAAGGTCACGCCGGCACGCAGTACGTGGTCCAGCCAGGCTTTCAAGGTACTGGGGATGGCGAAGTTGTACATCGGCGCGGCCATCACCAGCACGTCGGCGGCCAGCAATTCATCGGTCAACTGGTTAGAGCGTTCCAGGGAGGCGTTTTCGATGTCGTTGCGCTGCTCGACGGGCTTCATCCAGCCACCCAGCAGATGGGCGTCCAGGTGCGGCACCGGATTGATGGCCAGGTCACGAACACTGATTTGATCGGCCGGGTGCGCGGCTTTCCATTGGCTGATGAAGGTCTGGGTCAATTGACGGGAAACCGAGTCTTGCTGGCGGGCACTGCTTTCGATGATCAGAACGCGGGACATGGGATGTAGCCTCCATCGGAAAATGTTGTCAGTCGATGGAGTGAAGATTAAACATGGTTACATCGATCAAAAAGCGCAAATAATTGCTGCAAAACATCGATAAATTCGTTTATAAGCGGAGCACGGATTGCCTCGCTACTGCGCCACCGGCTTATTTCGGCTGGCAGGTCAGGGTGATGCGCAGCTTGATGATGTTGCGGTTGAACTTGGCGGTGGCGTTTTTGAACTTGCCGGCGGCGACTTCGATCTTGCGGGTACGCGGTGCTTCGGGACCGTTGCGAAACACCACGGTGCAGGCCGCATCGGTGCTGCCGTAGTTGTTGACCTGGATGGAACCGATGTCGGCATCGGTGTCATAGGCGGTGTAGTCGATGCTCAGGCCATTGAGGTGTTTTTCCACATCGATCGGGTAGGCAAACGCAGTCAGCGGCAACAGCGCCAGCAGCACACAACAGATTTTCTTCATTAGGCAGTCTCCACCAGGGGACCGCCAGCTTAGGACAAGAGGAGCTCAATATGAAAGCGCCCCGCGTGACCCTGGATCAATGGCGAACCTTGCAAGCGGTGGTCGACCACGGCGGTTTCGCCCAGGCTGCCGAGGTGCTGCACCGCTCCCAGTCGTCGGTGAGTTACACCGTGGCGCGCATGCAGGACCAGCTCGGCGTACCGTTGCTGCGCATCGATGGGCGCAAGGCCGTACTGACCGAAGCCGGCGGCGTACTGTTGCGTCGTTCCCGTCAATTGGTCAAACAAGCCAGCCAGCTGGAAGACCTGGCCCATCACATGGAGCAAGGCTGGGAAGCGGAAGTGCGGCTGGTGGTCGATGCCGCCTATCCCAACGCCCGCCTCGTACGTGCCTTGACCGCGTTCATGCCGCAAAGCCGTGGCTGTCGGGTGCGCCTGCGCGAAGAGGTGCTGTCGGGTGTCGAGGAAGTGCTGCTCGAAGGCGTGGCGGATCTGGCCATCAGCGGTTTCAGCATTCCCGGTTACCTGGGCGCCGAACTGAGCGATGTTGAGTTCGTCGCGGTGGCCCATCCCGAACACGCCCTGCACCGCCTCAACCGCGAGCTGAACTTCCAGGACCTGGAAAGCCAATTGCAGGTGGTGATCCGCGACTCCGGTCGCCAGCAACCCCGCGATGTCGGGTGGCTGGGCGCCGAGCAACGCTGGACCGTCGGCAGCCTGGCCACCGCCGCGACGTTCGTCGGCAGCGGCCTGGGCTTCGCCTGGCTGCCGCGGCACATGATCGAGCGGGAACTCAAGGAAGGCTTGCTCAAGCGTCTACCCTTGGAGCAAGGCGGCAGCCGCAACTCCACGTTCTATCTTTTTTCAAACAAGGAAAAACCCCTGGGCCCGGCCACGCAAATCCTCATCGAGCTGCTGCGCACCTTCGACACTGCGCCGCTGGATGCGCCGTTCGCCGCCCCTGAACAAGCCTGACAAGGACTTTGCCAATGGCCTATTTCGCCCACGAAGATTGCAACCTGCACTACGAGGAATACGGCCACGGCACGCCCTTGGTCCTGGTCCACGGGCTGGGCTCCAGCACCCGCGACTGGGAAAAACAGATCCCGGTATTGTCCGCCCACTACCGTTTGATCGTGGTGGACGTACGCGGCCATGGACGCTCCGACAAACCTCGTGGGCCTTACAGCATCGAAGGTTTCAGCGCCGACCTGATCGCCCTGATCGAACACCTGGACCTGGGCCCGGTGCATCTGGTGGGCTGGTCCATGGGCGGCATGATTTGTTTTCAACTGGCGGTGGACGAACCCGGGCGGATCAAGAGCCTGTGCATCGTCAACAGCGCGCCGCAAGTCAAAGTCCGCACGCCTGATGACTGCTGGCAATGGTTCAAGCGCTGGAGCCTGATGCGCCTTCTGAGCCTTGAAACCATTGGCAAGGCCCTGGGCGCCAAGTTGTTTCCCAAACCGCAACAGACCGAGTTACGCCTGGAAATGGCCCGGCGCTGGGCAAAAAACGACAAACGTGCTTATCTCGCCAGCTTCGATGCCATTGTGGGTTGGGGGGTTCAGGAACGACTGTCGCAGGTGGCCTGTCCAACCCTGGTCATTTGCGCCGACCACGACTACACCCCCGTGGCATTGAAAGAAGCCTATGTGAAACTGCTGCCCGATGCCCGGCTGGTGGTCATAGCCGACTCACGGCACGCGACCCCGCTGGATCAACCCGAACGCTTCAACCAAACCCTGCTCGAATTTTTGACCGCAGTCGACTCAACTACTCAGGATCACTGAACCCATGCTGAAAAAAATCGCCCTCGTCGCCGGCTCCGTCCTGTTTGCCGCTAACCTGATGGCCGCGCAGCCAACCAAGGCGCCCCACGTATTGCTGGACACCACCAACGGTCAGATCGAAATCGAACTGGATCCGGTCAAGGCGCCGATCAGTACCCAGAACTTCCTTGAGTACGTGGACAGCGGCTTCTATGACAACACGATTTTCCACCGTGTGATCCCCGGCTTCATGGCCCAGGGCGGCGGTTTCACCCAGCAGATGCAACAGAAAGACACCAAGGCACCGATCAAGAACGAAGCCAGCAATGGCCTGCATAACGTGCGCGGAACCTTGTCGATGGCGCGTACTTCCAACCCGAACTCGGCCACCAGCCAGTTCTTCATCAACGTGGCCGACAACGCCTTCCTCGACCCGGGCCGTGACGCCGGTTACGCGGTGTTCGCCAAAGTGGTCAAGGGCATGGACGTGGTGGACATCATCGTCAACTCCCAGACCACCACCAAACAAGGCATGCAAAACGTGCCGATCGACCCTGTGATCATCAAGTCGGCCAAGCGCATCGACTAAACAGCACAGGGCAAGCCTGAGCGGCGGCGGCAATCGCGCGCCGCTCACAGGAAAAAAAGGAGAGCCCGGCCCGGGCTATGTACCCCATGGTTTATCGCCGTTTCGAAACACTGATCGACATTTTCCGCGACGCCCCGACCTCGGCCCCCCCGAACCGCGTCCTGCCCTTCTACACCTATTACCTGAAACAGGTCTGGCCCAGCTTCGCCGTGCTGCTGGTGGTGGGCCTGATTGGCGCGCTGATCGAGGTGGCGCTGTTCAGCTACCTGAGCCGCATCATCGACCTGACACAGGGCACGCCCAACGTCGACTTCTTCAAGATCCACGGTCTGGAGCTGGCCTGGATGGCCGTGGTGGCGCTGGTCTTTCGGCCAATCTTCGTGGCCTTGCATGACCTGCTGGTGCACCAGACCCTGAGTCCCGGCATGACCAGCCTGATCCGCTGGCAAAACCACAGCTACGTGCTCAAGCAGAGCCTGAACTTTTTCCAGAACGACTTCGCCGGGCGCATCGCCCAGCGCATCATGCAGACCGGCAATTCCCTTCGCGACTCCGCGGTGCAGGCCGTGGACGCGCTGTGGCACGTGCTGATCTATGCCATCAGCTCATTGGTGCTGTTTGCCGAAGCCGACTGGCGCCTGATGATCCCGCTGCTGATGTGGATCGCCGCTTACATCGGCGCGCTCTGTTACTTCGTGCCGCGGGTCAAGGAGCGCTCCGTCGTGTCGTCCGATGCCCGCTCCAAGCTCATGGGGCGGATCGTCGACGGCTACACCAACATCACCACCTTGAAGCTGTTCGCCCACACCAATTTCGAACAGCAA
This sequence comes from Pseudomonas tehranensis, assembly GCF_014268615.1. Taxonomy (GTDB): domain Bacteria; phylum Pseudomonadota; class Gammaproteobacteria; order Pseudomonadales; family Pseudomonadaceae; genus Aquipseudomonas; species Aquipseudomonas tehranensis. The sequence goes on from NZ_JABWQV010000196.1 coordinate 4,451, forward strand.
TACGCCCGCGAAGCCATCGAAGAGCAGACCGAGAAAGCCCAATTGGCCGGCCGCGTGGTGACCAGCATGGATGTGGTCATCACCAGCATGAACGGGCTGCTGATCGTCGGCACCACGGCGCTGGCCCTGTGGCTGTGGACCCAGTCGCTGATCAGCGTGGGTGCGATTGCCCTGGCCACCGGGCTGGTGATCCGCATCGTCAACATGTCCGGCTGGATCATGTGGGTGGTCAACGGCATCTTCGAAAACATCGGCATGGTCCAGGACGGTTTGCAGACCATCGCCCAGCCCGTCAGCGTTACCGACCGCGACCAGGCCAAGCCTTTGGCCGTGGCCCGTGGCGAAGTGCGTTTCGAGCATGTGGATTTCCACTATGGCAAGAAAAGCGGGGTGATTGGCGACTTGAACCTGGTGATCAAGCCGGGGGAAAAGATCGGCCTGATCGGCCCATCCGGTGCGGGTAAATCCACCTTGGTGAACCTGCTGCTGCGCCTCTATGACGTGCAGGGCGGGCGCATTCTCATCGACGGCCAGGACATCGCCGAAGTGGGCCAGGAAAGCCTGCGCGAGCGCATCGGCATGATCACCCAGGACACCTCGCTGCTGCACCGTTCCATTCGCGACAACCTGCTTTACGGCAAGCCCGACGCCACCGATGCGCAACTCTGGGAAGCGGTGCACAAGGCCCGGGCCGATGAGTTCATTCCATTGCTGTCGGATGCCGAAGGTCGCAGCGGTTTTGATGCCCATGTGGGTGAACGCGGGGTGAAGCTGTCCGGCGGCCAGCGTCAGCGTATTGCCATTGCACGGGTGCTGCTCAAGGATGCGCCGATCCTGATCATGGACGAAGCGACGTCAGCGCTGGACTCGGAAGTCGAAGCGGCGATCCAGGAAAGCCTCGAGACCCTGATGCAAGGCAAGACCGTGATCGCCATCGCCCACCGCCTCTCCACCATCGCGAGGATGGACCGGCTGGTGGTGCTGGAAAACGGCCGCATCGCCGAGACCGGCAGCCACGCAGAACTGCTGGCCCATGGCGGGTTGTATGCGCGGTTGTGGCAGCATCAGACGGGTGGATTTGTGGGGATCGACTGAACCGGTGATGAGGATGCTTGGACCATCACAGAACCTGTGGCGAGGGGATTTATCCCCGTTGGGTTGCGAAGCAGCCCCAAAAACTTGCACCACGGTGTACCAAACCGATTATATGCAACTGCTGTGGGGTCGCTACGCGACCCAGCGGGGATAAATCCCCTCGCCACAAAAGCTGACCGCGCTTTGCTCTACTTCTGCGGAATGCAGCCCCAAGTCTTTCTGAAAAAATCTGTCCAGGATCCATCCTGCGCACACCACAGCGACATACTTTCCACCGTCCAAGGCCGAAACCGCCACAGTCCCTGACTCTGGCGGTTTTTTAATGCCACTGGATTTGTCGCAACGTTCTGCTGTACTCAGCCCAGGTTCTGGAGATGAACCTGTCGTAATTCTGCTGGATGCATAACCGATTATCACGACTGTTTTATCAAGGATGCTTATGTCTTTACTCAAACGTTCAACGACTGAGTTGTTGGGTACGTTCTGGCTGGTATTGGGCGGATGTGGCAGCGCTGTATTGGCCGCTTCCGGGATTGGCGTGCTGGGGGTTGCCCTGGCGTTCGGCCTGACGGTGTTGACCATGGCGTTCGCCATCGGCCATATCTCGGGTTGCCACCTGAACCCGGCCGTGTCGGTGGGCTTGTACGTAGGTGGGAGGTTTCCGGCCAAGGAACTGCCCGCCTACATCATTGCCCAGCTCATGGGTGGGGTGCTGGCCGCCGCGTTGATCTACTTCATCGCCAGCGGCAAGGAAGGCTTCGACCTCGCCGCTTCCGGCCTGGCGGCGAACGGTTACGGCGAACATTCGCCCGGTCAGTATTCCATGGTGGCCGGTTTTGTGACCGAGCTGGTCATGACGGCCATGTTCATCCTGATCATCCTCGGCGCCACCGATAAACGTGCACCGGCCGGACTGGCACCGATTGCCATCGGCCTGGCCCTGACGCTCATTCACCTGATCTCGATTCCGGTCACCAACACCTCCGTCAACCCGGCCCGTAGTACCGGTCCGGCGCTGATCGTCGGCGGCTGGGCCATCGAGCAACTGTGGCTGTTCTGGGTGGCACCGCTGCTGGGCGCTGTCGTCGGCGGTGTGTCTTACCGCTGGCTAGGCAAGGAAAACAGCTGAGCCACCCCGGCGAAGATCAGCACTGCCGATAAGGCAGTGCTGTCTTCGCTTCTTCGGCGTACGCCAACACGCCCTCCTGCTCCCGGATCAGAAAATCTGCAACCGCCGCCTTCAGACCAGGATGGCGCAAGTAGTGCCAGGAACGGGTGATCACCGGCTCGAAACCGCGAATCAATTTGTGCTCGCCCTGGGCACCGGCATCGAAACGCTGCAAGCCGTGGGCAATGGCGTAATCCATGCCCTGATAAAAACAGGTCTCGAAATGCAAACGGTCGAATTCCGCCAGGCAACCCCAGTAACGCCCATAAAAACTGTCACCGCCCACCAGGCTGAACGCCATCGCCACCGGCCGTGAACCTTGCTTGGCCAATACCACGCGAATGGCCTCGGGCATGCGCTCGGCCAGCAGGCTGAAAAAACTCCGGGTCAGGTACGGCGCTTGCCGACGCACCGCGTAAGTGTTGGCGTAACAGGCGTAGACAAAATCCCACTGGGCCTGGTCCAGTTGCTGACCTTCCAGCCATTGGAACTCGATGCCCTGCCCCGCCACTTGTTCACGCTCCTTGCGCATCTGCTTGCGCTTGCGGGAACTGAGCGCGTCGAGAAAGTCCTGAAAGTCCCGATAACCGCGGTTCTGCCAGTGGTACTGGCAGCCGATCCGCTGCAACCAACCCGGTTGCCCGGCCAACGCTGCGTCGGTGAAGGCATCGGTGAAGTTGATGTGGGCACTGGAAAGCGATTCGATTTCCAGATAACCCGGCAGGCTGCCAAGCAGCTCCAACCCGTCTTCCCCACTCGCCGCCAGCAGCCGCGGACCACTGACCGGGCTGAACGGCACCGCCGTCAGCAATTTGGGGTAATAGTCGATCCCGGCCCGGGCGCAGGCGTCGGCCCAGGCGTGGTCGAACACGTATTCGCCGTAGGAATGCCATTTGCGATAACTGGGCAGAGCCGCCAGCAAACGACCGTCTTCAATATGCAGCAAATGCTCGGCCTGCCAGCCGGATTGCGGGCCCAGGCTGCCACTGTCTTCAAGGGCCGTGAGGAAGGCATGGCGCAGGAAGGGTTGATTGGCCGGAACCAGTGCGTCCCACTCGTGCGGCGCGATGGTGGACAGGCTGTCCAGAACGTGTAGCGGCATGCAGTTCCCCGAGATCCAGAATGCGGATGGCGCGAGTATCGCCGATTCTGACCGGGCAGATAAAAAAAACCCCGCCAGAGGCGGGGTTCAAAGGAGCTATAACGGATGAAAGGTGAAGCTTTGCATCAAGTCAGCACGACTTAGAACACGTACTGGGCGCGCATCACGAAACCGTCGCCATCGTCGTCGCCGTTGGCATTGGTCACGTTGTCGGCCTTGGCCTTGACGTAGGCAGCGGAGATTTTCACCGCTTCGTTGGCGTACCAGTTCACGCCCAGGTTGTGCACCTTGGCTTCGGCATCGCCTACGTCACGGGTCGCGGAGGCAGTGGTGATGTTGTCGTCTTCGACGGTCATGCTGTCGTAGCGATAAAACACTTCCCAGGCGCCGATAGATTTGTTCTGAGGTTTGATTGCGTCGAACTTGCCGACTTTATAACCGCGGGATTCACCGGTGAGGGTGTAGGCACCCTGAACATAGAAGCCGTGACCTTTGATGTCTTCAAAGGCGTCGCTGTCAGCCTTGGTTTTGCGGGAGATGTATTCACCCTGGATCGAGGCTGGGCCCATGGCGAAAGCGGCTTCCAGGCCGAACGCCGTGTCGGTGTCGTACGAACCGGCCGGCGAGTTGTTCGCGCCACCCAGCAACGGACGGTTGCCGTTAGGGCCGGCATCGTTGCCACCCAGCGTTTCGACGCCACGCATGCCCAGGCGGGAACGATAACGTGCATCGAATACGGTGTCGGAGACGTCACGGGAAGCAACGTTCACACCGAAGTGCAGGACATTGCCGGAATCGTGCATCGGCGCGAATACGAAGCGACCGTTGACCTGTTTGACGCTGTCGCCATCGGTATCGTTGTTGTCCTTGGCGAATACGCCAGCGGAGGCATAGAACGAATCAGCGAAGGTGCTGGACGCTTGCAGGCCCAGACCGTTCTGGTGGCCGTTGGCCCAGTCGATCAGATCGTAGGCGGCGTTACGCTCCGGCGCGGTCACCCACTTGGAACTGGTGGCTTTTTCCAGGCCGAAATCCGGGTCAAAACGACCGAATTTGATCGAGACCGGCTTGAAGCCGTTGTAGGCCATGGACGCTTCGTCAAAGTAACCGTCGTCTGAACTGCCGGCGTTATGAGAGAAGTCGTAGCTGAGGGTGTAGGCCCAATCCGTGTACAGCACGCCGGACAGTTCCAGGAAAGCGCGACGAAAGTAAGCGGCGTCGGCCGAATTGCCATTGTCGGTGTAGAGACCGTCAAACTGGCTGTAGTCAGCCTGCAAACGACCGCCAAGCTTGAAGCTGAACTCTTTGTCAGTGGTAGCGACCTCAAGGCCGCCCTTGGTTTTGACCACGATATCGGCGCCGTCGGTAGTCACGGTGCCGGCGAAAGCCTGGGCGGTTACTGCCATTGCCAGTGCGCTGGCGGCAACACCTGCGAAGTGCTTACGGATCATCGAAGAATTCCCCTGTTGGTAGTCTATGCCGTTAGAAAACACGCGGAACTGAGCCCGCTGGTGTTGGAGGGGATCTTGGCGGTGGGTTGTGTCAGCGCAGTTGCTGTCAGATAAAGATTTTATGACAGGGGAACTTTTTACTTCGAAAGGGAATAACCAATGCAACTGAACCCGCCGCAGAACTTGTG
>NZ_JABWQV010000197.1 GCF_014268615.1 Pseudomonas tehranensis
CGCTTTCGCGAGCAAGCCCGCTCCCACAGTAAGGATGGGGGTTTACCCACAATCCCTGTGCGCGCCTCTGTGGATAACCTGTTCGCCCCTCGCGGCACACCATGCCAACCGGGCTCTCCAAGGCAGTGCTCAAAAAACACTCAACCTAACCTACGGTTTTTTCAGGTTTTTCCGCGTATCTGGGATTCAAATGCCTTACCTCAATGACTATTTTTTGCGCCGCGATTCTATCGATCTCAGCACTTAATATGTCCCTGTTGAGCTTATCCAGATTCGCGTCCCATTCATCCAGCAAGAAAACATCCGCGGGTTGCATTAATAATCCTGAGATTTGTTTCATTTGCCGCTGACCCGTCGACAGATTTTCATCCGGTTCTGAAAAATTTATGTCGGGTGATATAAGTACCGTTTCGCCAGGCAGGGATTTGATCAGTTTCAGGAAGGATGATTTTCCCGAACCATTACTGCCTTGTACGAGGTAGCGCCCGACATTTAACTGATTGTGTATGAGACTGTACTGGAAGTGAGCCAGGTCATAGCGTTGGTGAGTAGTGGCTTCTTCAATGGTGATGTGCTCGGCATCGATCTGCGCAGCAATATCTTGCGCTTCGAGGGTTTCTGTGAAGTGAATAAGGTTTTTTACTTTTCGCCTGACAATCACGAGTTGGCTGCCATACATGCTGAGGGCATGAACACTGCCGAACAGCTGTAAAGTTCTCGGCAGTACGGCCACCAATACGCCCAAAGGCACAGCGGTTACCTCGGCAGGTAAATACAAGGCAATTATCATAATGAGCACCGCGGTGCAGATGGGCAGGCAGGCGATTAGCTGTTCGAGCAGCACATATTTTTCTGTCGTCCTGAAATAGATGTCTGACTGATCCGAGTATTTGGCTTTTCTGAATTCGAACATCCGCGAGCTGGCGAAATGGCAGTTGTGCCAGAGCGGTTCAATTTCAAGCAGCGCCTGAAGTTTGGTTTTTTGCAGACGGGTGGCGTATTCATCTATTTTGGCCCTCATGACGAGGACGAACGCGATGGAAACTGCGAGAGAGGTCAAGAGCGCGCTGGAAATCAAAAAACCAAGCGTCAGGTAAAACACACCCAGTGTAAAAATAATGTTGAGGTACGTAGAGGACATACCAATATAGAACGCTGCAGCGTGCTCAAGGGTACCTGCTGCTTCACCGGTCAGCCAGTTTGTGGTCAGTTTGTTGTTCTTGTTGGAGGAGAGGCTTATGTCTTTTCTCAGGAGAGTGAAAGTCTGTATGACGTAATCCTTCCAGGTGGCGTTGTGTAATCGAACACGGATAAGTTCTCCCGCTGAGCTTATTAAATAAGCGAGCAGCGCGAAGGCAAAAAAATACACGATATAGTTTTTAATAGAAGCGTAATTTTGAAACGATAACGCTTCACCCGCCATAGCAATGAAGTAGGTTGAGAGGGCGAGGCTTGCCTGTTGTAATAAAGTTAGCGACAAGGCGAGCATGAACAAGCGATTTTTTGTGAACATGACTGAAAATTTCTCTCGGGCTCAGTGTGCCGCCGTCACTATTGGAAATTCTGGCAACGAATGCCAAGGGAAAGAGTTTTAATAAAAATGAAAGGTAGGTTTTCTCATTTGCGCCTGTTTTATCCACATACTTTGTGCACGGTTCTGTGGATAACCTGTTCGTCCATCGCTAAACCTCAGATAAATCAAGGCTTGCAGGCCTGCGGGTAATAAATGATCAGCCTAAGTCACGGTTTTTTCTGTGATTTTTCGTTGAGCAGGTCTTAGGGAAAAAAGAATCTGCCCCCAATCTCTGTTGGCGCTTCTGTGGATAAGATGTTCGCTCCCGTCTACAAGCCATACGGAACGGGGCTTTCATGAGGTTGGTTATAAAATGATCAATCCGTCATTTTTATCCGGGAAATTCCGCTAAAACCGCTATTTACCGGCCACAGACGCGGTTTTCCACAGAACCGTCAGAATTACCCCCAAACACTGTTGGCGCTTCTGTGGATAAGGTGTTCGCTCTCCTCCAGAAGCCAGGACAGACAAGGCTTTCACGCCGCTGATCAGTTTTTGATCGATATGGAAAAGAAACGCTCTTTGTTCATAAGTCACGGTTTTTCTTTAGCTTTTACTTAAAAAAACAGGTCGCAATGATGCACTTGTCCCCATTAGCTGTGGGTGGACATGTGGATAACTTGTTTGCGAAAGCGTAAGGGCCACGGCGGGCATAGGCCCAGACGCGATAGATCAAATTTCATACAGTTCTAAGGATCCACCTTGACGTGGCCCTGGCGGCTGTCTTCACTCATGGCACAAGGACACCGCCACTTTATCCACATCTGGTTCAGGGAGAACGCATGATGGATAGCAAGCCCCCCTGCTGGTACCCGATCTCGGCTGCGACCTGTACTCCGACCCCTCCCACCCGTTTACCCAAACGCAGACGTCGTCGCGCGACCAATCAGCGTGCGCGTCTATAGCGCCTCGTTGAGCCCTGAGTTTCCCCTGTAGCACCGTTGACTGCCGCTCCAACCCGTACGGGATAGTGGCCAGGCGTTCGTGCGCCTGTCGATTTGCAGGCAACCGCAGAGTTGCCCCATCTGCCTTGAGGACTTGAACATGACACGGATCTCGACCCCCATCAGCGACATCAAGGAGCATTACGACGTTATTGTCATCGGCTCCGGCTACGGCGGAGGCATTGCTGCTTCACGTTTGTCCCGGGCCGGGCGCAAGGTTTGTCTGCTGGAGCGGGGCCGGGAGATCCAGCCCGGCGAATACCCCAACACCATGCTTGCGGCCACCGAGGAGTTGCAGGTGCATGACCCGGACGGTCACATCGGATCGCGCACCGGGCTGTTTGATCTGCACGTCAACGCCCAGCAGAACGTGGTGGTCGGTTGCGGCCTGGGCGGCACTTCGCTGATCAACGCCAACGTTTCGCTGGAGCCGGAGCCCGGTGTGTTCGAGGACCCGCGTTGGCCACTGGCGGTGCGCGAACATCGCGACACGCTGCTCAAGGACGGTTATGCGCGGGCCCGGGAAATGCTCAAGCCCAACCCGTATCCCGACTCGTCGCCAAAGCTGCCCAAGCTCGACGCCAACCGCAAATCGGCCAGTTACCTCAAGCAGGACGCGCATTTCTACAAGCCGCCCATCAATGTGACGTTCGACAAGCTGCCTAACAACCTCAACCACGTCGGCGTCGAGCAGTTGCCGTGCAACGGCTGTGGAGATTGCGTCTCGGGCTGTAACAACAAGGCTAAGAACACCACGCTGATGAATTACCTGCCGGATGCCTGGAACCACGGCGCGGAGATTTTCTGCCAGGCCGAAGTCAGGCACCTGGAGCGCGACGGCGATGGCTGGATCGTGCACTTCCAGTACCTGGACAGCGGCCGCGAGATGTTCTCGGCGCCAACCCTGTTCGTGCGCGCCGACATCGTGGTGGTGTCCGCGGGCACCCTGGGCTCTACCGAGATCATGCTGCGTTCCCGGGACAAAGGCCTGTCGATGTCCAGTCAACTGGGCGAGAACATGAGCGGCAACGGCGACATCCTCGGCTTTGGTCACAACTGCGACCAGACCATCAATGGCATCGGCTTCGGCGCCCATTCGGCCAAGGAATTGGAGCCGGTGGGACCTTGCATCACCTCGATCATCGACATGCGTACCGAGGGTGACTGGCGCAGCCGGATGGTCATCGAGGAGGGCTCGATCCCCGGCGCACTCGGCCGGCCCATGGTGCCGAGCATGGCGGCGTTCGCCGGGATGATTGGTGTGCCCACCGACACGGGTCTGGGTGCCAGCCTCAAGTACAAGGCCCGGGAAGCCGAGAGCTTTCTGCGCGGCCCGTACTACGGCGCGCTGCATAACATGCAGACGTACCTGATCATGAGTCACGACAACGGCAAGGGGCGCATGGTGCTCGACAACAAGGATCAGTTGCGCATCGACTGGCCCGGCGTCGGCGAGCAGGAAAACGTGACGCTGGGCAATGAGCGTTTGCACCAGAGCACCAAGGCGTTGGGCGGGATCTGGGTCGAAAATCCGATCTGGACCAAGCTGCTCAAGCACAGCATCGTTTCGGTCCATCCGTTGGGCGGCTGCGTGATGGGGGAAGACGCGACGCAAGGCGTGGTCAACCACAAGGGCCAAGTGTTCAGTGGCGCCAGCGGTACGGATGTCTACCCTGGCCTGTACGTGACCGACGGTGCGGTGATCCCGACTTCCCTGGCGGTTAACCCGTTGTTGACCATTTCGGCGGTGAGCGAACGCAACATGGGCCTGCTGGCGGCCGATCGCGGTTGGATCATCGATTACACGCTACCCTCGGCCCCGCGCAAACCGGTGGCGGCGCCGACCCTGGGCGTGCAGTTCACTGAAACCATGAAGGGTTACTTCTCCACGGCATTTACCCAGCCCCCGGGCACTGATCTTTCGCTTTACGAAGCGGCGGCCAAGCGCGGCAAAGCCGATAACTCGACCATCGAGTTCACCCTGACCATCACCGCCGCCGACCTCAATCGCCTGATCAAGGAACCGGAACACGCTGCAACCCTGGTGGGTACGCTGGATGCGCCGCTGCTCTCGCCCAAGCCGCTGGTCGCCAGCAACGGGGTGTTCAACCTGTTCGAGCAATATCAGGAACAGGTGGATGTGCGGCACATGAACTACGACATGAAACTGACCGCCGAGGACGGCAGCGATTATTACTTCAGTGCCTTCAAGACTGTGCCCGAGGACAACGGGGTGCTGAACATCTGGCACGACACCAGCACGCTCTATGTCACGCTGTATCGCGGGCCGGACAAGAGCGGCGAGGTCATCGGCTCGGGGGTGATGCACATTCTGCCGGCCGACTTCGCCAAGCAGATGACCACCATGAAAGTGCTCAACGCCCGCAACGAGCGTGAGCGAGTGGAAGCGTTGGCCCGCTTCGGCAAGTTCTTCGCCGGCATTTTGTGGGAGAGCTACGGTGGGGTATTTGCAGGCGATGTGTACTTCAACCCGGACGCGCCGCCCCGCAGCAAGCGGCCGCTGGACGCCCCGGCGCCGACCGTGCATTTTTTCCAGACCGAGGACAACGTCGAGCTACGTCTGACTCGCTATCAAGCGGGCAGCAAAGGCCCGGTGATGCTGGTGCATGGCCTGGGGGTGGGGTCGAATATTTTCTCCACCGACACCATCCAGACCAACCTGCTGGAGTACCTGTGCAAGCACGAGTACGACGTCTGGCTGCTGGACTTGCGGGTGAGCATCCTGCTGCCGGCCAGCAAGCATGAATGGAACGGCGACCAGGTGGCCCAGTACGACTTCAAGGCAGCTATCGAGCAGATCCAGCAGGCCACGCTGGCCCGCGACGTGCAATGTGTGGTGCATTGCTACGGGGCGACGACGTTCTTCATGTCGATGCTGGCGGGGCTGCAAGGGGTGCGCTCGGTGGTCTGCTCGCAGATCGCCGCCGACACGGTGGTTGCCACCGCCACCGGACTGAAGGCCGGTTTGCATTTGCCGGGGATGCTCGATGCCATCGGCATCAAGTCCCTTACGGCCTACGCCGACACCAAGGAAAGCTGGTTCAACAAACTCTACGACAAGGCCCTCAACGGTTATGCCCGGATCGAGGCCCAGGGCTATTGCACCAACCCGGTCTGCCACCGCATCACGTTCATGTATGCGTCGCTGTACCGCCACGACACCCTCAACGAAACCCTGCACGACAACCTGCATGAATTGTTCGGTGAGTCGAACATCCAGACCTTCGAGCACCTGGCGCTGATCGTGCGCAAGGGGCATCTGGTGGACTTCAAGGGCAACGACGTCTACATGCCGCATTTCGATCGGTTGAAATTGCCGATCTGCTTCATCAGCGGTGCCGAGAACCAGTGCTACCTCCCTCAAAGCACCCTCAAGACCTACGAGCGACTGTGCGATATGCACGGCCCGCAGCTGTTCAGCCGCCACGAAGTGCCGGGCTACGGCCACATCGATTGCATGTTCGGCAAGGATGCGGTGGTGGATGTGTATCCGATCATCCTCGAACACCTGGAGAAGACCGCCCTCGGTTAGGAGACTGACCCGTGGCCAGAGATTGCTCCCGCTCGGCTGCGAAGCAGTCGTCGTTCCTGAAATCTGGGGGCCGCTGCGCGACCCAGCGGGAGCAAGCTCCCTCGCCACAAAAGCTTTGCTCCGGTTCACGAATAAGGAAATGGATGCCATGAACACTTACATCCGTTGGTTCCAACGCATCATCTGGGTGGGGATTGTGATGAACATGGTCTTCGCGATTCCGGCGCTGTTCGCGCCGGCGTTGCTGACGTCCATGCTCGGCCTGCCGCCCGTGTTGTCCGATCCCTGGCTGGAAAACACCGGCATGTTGCTGGTGGGGATCAGCCTGTTCTATATGCCCTCGGGGTTCAATGCGCCGCGTTTCGTGGTGCATTCGTGGTTGTGCGTGCTGTCGCGGCTGGTGGCGGTGGTGTTCTGGATCTACCTGATCAACACCAATAACCAGGGCCAGTTGTTCGTGCCGATGTTGATGGGCGACTTGAGCATGTTCCTGATTCTGGGCGTGCTGCTGTACCTGGGCAGCCCGGTCGCCCAGCGTCCTCTGGCCCTGCTCTGCGCCGGTTGGCGGGAGTGGCGAGTCGGTTGGGCGCGGCGCTGGCACCGTCACGGCTTCAAGGTCGGCACGCTGGTGGTGGTATTGCTGCTGGGTTTCATCGGCTACCAGACCTGGTACCAGATGATACGAGAGGTGCCCCAGCCAGACTTCGCTTCCGACGAAGACCATTACAAATACGCCGCCATCGGCCTGGGCATCGAAGCGCGGATCCCTTATTACCTGTTCGCTGTACTGCCGCAGATGTGCCCGGAAAAACTGCCCAAACCCGGCGGTTACGAGGTGTTCGGGTTTCTCTATGAGAACGGTAACGACTTGCCCATCGGCATGGCCAAGCGGCAACTGGGTTATCCCACCGTGGAGCCGAACTGCGCGCTGTGCCACACCGGCTCGTACCGGGCCAATGCCAGTGACGTAGCGGTTCCGGTCGCCACCGCACCGGCCAACACCCTGCAATTGCAGGCCTTCCAGTGGTTTGCCTACGATTGTGCCAGCGACCCGAAATTCACTCCTGATGCGGTCATGGCGGCGATCAACAACAAGTTCCAACTGGGCTTTTTCGAAAAGCTGTACAACCGCTACCTGATCATCCCCATGGCCAAGAGCGCGCTGCTCAAGCAGAAGCAGGCCTACGCCTGGCAGAAGCTGCGTCCGGCCCAAGGTCCAGGGCGAACCGATACCTTCAACCCGACCAAAATGGTGGTGTTCGGCTTCCCGGATGACTCCACCATCGGCACCGTGGACTTGCCGCAGGTCTGGAACCAGAAACCCCGTGAGTCGATGTATCTGCATTGGGACGGCAATAACAACAAGATTCACGAACGCAATTACGCGGCGGCCATGGCCGTGGGGGCGACGCCGCAATCGGTGCTGCCGCCGAGTTTCAACCGGGTGACCAATTGGTTGCTGGGCCACAAGGCGCCCGCGTGGCCGTTCGCCCTGGACCAGGCGAAAGTCGCCCAGGGCAAACCGATCTGGGAGCAGAACTGTGCCGCTTGCCACGACTTCGGCCGTGCCGACACAGGACAGGTCACCACCAACATCGACCAGTTGGGCACCGATCCCCATCGCCTGAACTCCTTCACCGTCGGGCTGGTGACGGCGTTCCACGGCTTCAAGAAACCGCCGTTCGACTTCGGCGCGTACCGCAAGACCCAGAGCTACAGCAACACCCCCACCGACGGCGTCTGGCTAAGGGCGCCGTACCTGCATAACGGTTCGGTGCCGACCCTGTGGGACTTGTTGCAACCGCCCGAGTTGCGCCCGCAAGTGTTCTACACCGGTTCCGACATCTACGACCAGGAGAAGGTCGGCTTCATCACCAGCGGCGCGCAGATGAAGGCGTCGGCGGATTTCAAATACGACACCCGCCTGGAAGGCAACCACAACGGCGGCCACCTGTATGGCACGCAGTTGTCGGATGCCGACAAACGGGCCCTGATCGAATTCATGAAAACCCTGTAGCCCAGGGCACTGCGAAGGAGCGTTCACATGTCATTACTGCACCATTGGGAACATGAGTTCGACAAGGTCAAAGTCCGCCTGCACGGGTTGGTCACGCGGCTGGAGATGTCCTGGAAGAAACTCGTCAACGACCTGGAGCCTGAAGAGTTCGAGGCCATCGTCAAGTTGCTCCAGCGCGGCCACGATCAGGCCCGGCACGTCATCGATCACGGCGACCTGCCGGATGACGAACCGGCCGTGCCGTGGGAGCTGGCCCACGGTCTTTCGATCCTGAAGATCGGCAATGCCAGCGCCTTGCCACAAACCGAGGACGAACTGCCGACCCGCGTGCTCAAGGACGGCACCTTGCTCGGTTGCCGCAAATGGGAGTTGCTCGACCTGTTGTGGAGTGAGGCGTTGCTCAAGTGGATCGAGAACCTGCGCCATCACGCGCCGTTCGCCACTAACCCGGCGCTGGTGAAAATGGACAGCGACGTAGTGTTGGCGATCGCTGGCGACTGGGGCACCGGACCGTTCGACAGTCATGCTCCGGCCGTGGCTGTCGCCAATCAGATGCAACTGGCCGAGGCCGACTTCACCATTCATCTGGGCGATGTGTATTACGCCGGCACCCATTCCCAGGAAGACGTCGACATGGTCGGCTGGCCCCAGGGCAAGCACGGCTCGTTCACGCTCAATTCCAACCACGAGATGTACAGCGGCGCCCACGGCTATTTCAAGGAGCTGGCCAAGCGTTTCCCGGTGCAACAGGGCACCAGTTACTTTGCTCTGTACAACGACGATTGGCTGGTCGTCGGCCTGGACAGTGCCTACGCCTCGGACGCCATGAATCTGTACATGGACGGCACCCTCAACGCGCAACAGATTGACTGGATGAAAAGCCTGCCCAAGCGCAAAAAGCTCATGGTGCTCAGTCATCATCAGGGTTTCGATATTTCCGGGCACCACAAGACCGCGCTTTACCAACCCGTCTGCGATGCCCTCGGGCGTGAGCCGGACTATTGGTATTGGGGGCATTTGCACAACGGCATCTGCTACGCCACCCAGGGCGGGTTGCACGCACGCTGCGCCGGACACGGGGCGATACCCTACGGCACTACCAGCGAGTTGAACGGACACGCCGGGGTGTTGTGGTCGGAAACCCAGTTGGCGGGGGATGAGGCGTATCCGGAGCGGGTGTTGAACGGGTATGTGAAGGTGCGGCTGGTGGGGGAGAACATCGAAGAGACGTTTTATGGGGAGGATGGGTCGGTGCGGTGGTCTTCCAAATAATTGGGTGAATGCCAGACCGCTTTCGCGAGCAAGCCCGCTCCC
>NZ_JABWQV010000198.1 GCF_014268615.1 Pseudomonas tehranensis
GAGCGGGCTTGCTCGCGAAGGCGGCGGCACGTTAACCCACATGCCTGCCGATTGTGCAGTGGCCCGCTTAGCGCCCCCGCTTGCTGGTGATCTGCACCAACCGGTTACCTTTGAAGCGCAAATACTGGTACATGCCGTTGTTGGGGCCGTAGGTCCATTCTTCCACCGGGTATTCTTCCCGGCGATTGACACTGCGCTCGTAGCCCAGGTCATCCCGCGCCGCGGGTTGCCCGCATTTTTGCAGCACTTCGCTGGAGCGATCACCGACGCTGATCAACTGGCTGCCACAACGCAATGTATCGGCCGCCGACACGTGGCCGCTGGCGAGCAGCAAGATCAGGCTAAGCCCGTGCAGACGTTTCATCTTATTCGGCATCCAGATGCATAGGGGTGATCACGCGCCCGTCACTTTCGGCCTGACCGAGGCTGGCGTCGATGAAATACACACGGTCATCGGCCAATTGCCCTTTGTCCACCAGGAAGTCCTTGATGCTGCTGGCACGCTCCTGTCCCAGCTGGCGCAACAGCACTTCGTTGCCACTCCAGAACGTGATCACGCCTTCGCGCAGTTTTTCCGTGCGTGCCTTTTTATCCAGTTGCGTCCATTCCACCGGTGGCTGGGTCTTGAGACGGGTGCGATAGATGCCTTCGAGCAGCGGTGCCTTTTCATCCTCGGGCACCTCCAGCAGCGAGGCCTTGGCAGGGACTTTGTCGCCTCTGCGCTGCAGCATCTTGTAGTAGTTGTACTGGTATTCACGTTCCAGACGCTGGGCGGCGAGCAGCGGACCGTCGCTGCTTTGGGCGGCGGTGCCTTCGATCTCCAGGCGCAACTCCGGACGTTTACCGAGGGCTTCGGACAACTTGAGCAGCGTGCCTTCGTTGTCCGGGTTCAGTTCGCTTGAGCCCGGGGCGAATGACACGCTGCCCAAGTCTTGCGAGGCACCCCCGGCCACCAGTCCACCGATGAGTTTGAATGGCGCCTGGGCCGCGCGTACCACCAGGTTGCGCAGTGTTTGCCAGACAATCGGCATCACGCTGAATTGCGGGTCATTGAGGTCGCCGGAAACCGGCAGCTCGATGGAAATCCTGCCTTCGGAATCCTTCAGCAGCGCGACGGCCAGCTTCAGCGGCAGGCTCACGGCATCCGGGCTGTCGACCTTTTCCCCCAGCTGCAGTTGCTCGACCACCACTTTGTTGTCGGCCTGCAACTGGCCTTTGGTGATCCGGTAATGCAGGTCGAGGTTGAGTCGGCCCTTGCGGATGCGATAGCCGGCGAACTTGCCGGAATAGGGCGTCAGGGTCGTCAGCTCGACCCGTTTGAAGCTGGTGGCGATGTCGAGGCTGGCCATCGGGTCGAAGGGATTGACCGCGCCCTTGATGGTGACAGGCGCATAGCGGTCGACCTTGCCGTTGATGTCCACGGTGGCCGGCTTGGCCTGGCGGCTGTCGATGGTGCCGATCTGGCCGTTGAGCTGCTGGATCGCCGTGGCGAAGTTTGGCGTCAGGCTGAAGTCGGCGAAGTTGGCTGAACCGTCATTGATGGCAATGCCGCCGACGTGGATGCCCAGCGGTTTGTCCTGGGAGGCCGGTTTTGCCGGGCTGTTGTTCGTACCGCTGTCGGCCGGTTGCGGGATCAGCAGGTCATCGACGTTGGTGGTGCGGTCTCGGTTGATCATGAATCGCGCGTAAGGCTGGTACAGGTTGACCTTGTCGATCGACAGGCTATCGCCGTGCTGATAGTTGAGCCCTTCGAGCACCAACTGTTTCCATTTGATGAAGTCCCGGGTCCTGAGGGTATCGAGGGTGTGCAGTTGATCGACCTGGGCGCGACCAGTGACGGCGAATGCCAGCGGCTCGGTGCTCTTGAGGTCCACCGCCAGGTCGCTGCCAAGCATCCCGGAGCGCAGTTCCAGGCGAATGAACGGGTTGATGTACGCCTGGGCGACCCGTAGGTCGATGTCCTGGGTCTTGACCTTGAGCCGGGCGGTGATCGGATTCAGGTTGACCTCGCCGTCAGCCAGGATCTTGCCCTGTTTGCCTATCCCGGTCTCCAGCTTGAGGGTAAAGGGTGAACCGTTGAGGGTGTCGTAGTTCTGCAGGTCGAGGTTCAGCGGGCCCACGTCCAGGGCCACGGCAGGTTGCGCCTGACGATCGGCCAGGTGCACCTGGTAATTGCGCAGTTGCACGTCCTTCAACAGCACCTGCCAGGGCTTGCTCGGTGCTTGGGGTTCAGGCTCGGGCGAATCGGCGGCTGCTGGGGCCGATGCCGGTTCGACCTTGACCTGCGGTTTAGCCGGCTGACTGGCGAAGAGTTTTTGCCAGTCCAGTTGCCCATCCGCCTCGCGCGCGGCCCAGGTTTCCAGCTTCTGGCTGCGGATCTTGCCGACGATGACTTGTTGCTTGGCCAGGTCGACGGTTGTTTCACTCACATCCAGGCGTTCGAGCTTCGCCAATGGGCGGCCATCCGGCGCCTTGATGGAGAAGGGGGCCACGCTGACGGCCACGTTGTTGAGCAGCAGTTCGGTGCCCTTGGCCAGGTTGAGCTTGTAGTCGGTACTCAGGTTCAGCACGCCGTTTTCCAGCACCAGCGGTACCGCGTCGCGTACGTAGGGCCACCAGACTTTCATCTGGCCGTCGGTGACTTTGATCTTACCCTCGGAGGCGATCGGCGTGAGGCTGAAGTTGCCGGTCCAGTCGACCCGGCCGCCTTGAGGGCTGACGGCCACCAGGGTCATGTCGGCGTTGTCGTCGGGCAGAGTGCTGAGGTTCTTGAGCTCGAAATCAAGGGTGTCGTACAGAAATTCGATGGGCTCGCTGGGACGCAGGTCCTGAAAATGCAGGTAACCGCCGGCCAGTTTGATCCGGTCGATTCGCAGCGGAAACGGCTTGGCGTCGGGGTCGGTCGGGGTGGGTTCGCTGGCCGGCAGCTTGAACAGGCCCAGCAGGTTCAACTGACCGTCCTTGGCGAACATGATCTCGGTCTTGGGCTTGTCCAGCTCGATATCGGTCAGGTGCAGGGCGCCGGACCAGAGGCTGTCGAGCTGCAGGTTGGTGTACAGCCGCTCGAAGGCGACCTGCTCCTTGCCCGGTTCGCCGACATTCAGGCCCCAAAGCGTGACTTCGAGGCTGAACGGATTGAGCTCGATACGCTGAATCCGGGCTGGCACCGTTGCATGGTCGGCCAGTTGTTGATTGGCGATCCGCAAGGCAACACCGGGTAATATCAGAAAACCCAGCAGGCTGTAGAGGGCCAGTACGGTCAACAGGGCGCCGAAAGCGCGAATCAATCCTTTGGGCATGTGCGGCTTCATCTGGTGTGAATTCGGAGTGCCTTGGAGTATGGCATGCGTTTACGGTTCCGAAGCCACTGTGATTTATCAGATTTATCCGTTTTCGGCGTAGGAGTTGAACCGCTGGTTCAGAGCTGAAGGATCAACGTCTTGAGTGGCGGCTGCTGGTCCAGCGAGGGAAAATCGCTGTCGGGTGTCAGTATTTTCCATTCGCGCACCGGGCGGCCGGCCTTTTCCGCGCAGCGCAGCACTTGCTCGCGCCAGTCGTCCATGGAGACTTTTGCCAGGTTGTTGCAGCAGATCAGCACGCCATTTTCAGCGGTGGTGAGCAGCGCCGGCTTGAGCAGGCTCTGGTAATCGCGCAACAGGTCGACAGTGCCGAACGCGCTCTTGGCCCAGGCGGGCGGGTCGAGCAGCACCAGGTCGTACTGGCGTTGCTCCAGGCGCACATAACCTGGCAGTTTCTGTCCGCGCCGCTGACTGATGGGCAGGCCGGCCAGTTGGCGGATGGCCGGGAAGTAATCCGATTGCACGAAATCCATGGGCGGCAGATCAGGGTTGAGCAGACCGTTCTCGCGCCCCACCGCCAGGTTGCCTTCGGCAAAGTCCAGGTTGCACACCTCGCGCGCGCCACCGGCTGCGGCGCTCAGGCCGACGCCGCAGGTGTAGGCGAACAGGTTCAGCACGCTTTTGTTGCGGCTGTGTTCCTTGACCCAGCCACGGGCGTTACGCAGGTCGAGAAACAGCAACGGATCCTGCCCGGCATGGCGCCCGCGCACGCGGTAGTTCAAGCCCCATTCACGGCCGACAAGGTCTTGCAGGGCGGCTTCGTCAGCTTGGTAAACGGTGTCCTGGCGGTCGACGCGCGAATTGCCCCGGGCGCGATCGTTGTAGACCAGCAGGGTGTCCAGGCCCAGGTACTCGTTGACGATACCGTGCAATTGCAGCAAGGCATCGCGTTCCAGCGACTGATGGAAACTCTGTACCAGCAATTGCGAGCCGTAGCGGTCGACCGTCAGGCCGGGGGCGCCTTCCTGGCTGCCATGGAACAAGCGATAGCAATCGGTGCCTTGCTGGTGCAATTGGCCGAGCAGGTCCTGACGCTGATCGAGGGCGGCGCGCAGCGCCTGATTCAAGGAAGACATGCCGGGCGCGCCTTAGAGAAATGAGGCGCGGGAGTTTAGCAGTTATGGATACTCGGGTTGGGATTGCATACGGATCTGAAGCCGGGCACCGACCTGTGGCGAGAGAGCTTGCTCCCACTGGGCTGTACTGTAGGAGCTGCCGAAGGCTGCGATCTTTTGATCTTTCACTTGGGATTCAAGTGTAAGAACAAGATCGCAGCCTTCGGCAGCTCCTACAGGCCCAGCTCAAGCAAGCTCCCTCGCCACAGACTCTTGTGTTGCTGGCTCAGCGATTGAGCCGCTTATCGATCAGCCCCTCCACCACGCTCGGATCGGCCAGGGTCGAGGTGTCGCCGAGGCTGTCGAGCTCGTTGCAGGCAATTTTGCGCAGGATGCGCCGCATGATCTTGCCCGAACGGGTCTTGGGCAGTGCCGGCGCCCACTGGATCAGTTCCGGTTTGGCGAAGCTGCCGATCTCCTTGCTGACGTGGTCCAGCAATTCTTTTTTCAACGCGTCGTTGGCCTCGATTCCATCCATCGGCGTGACGAAAGCGTAGATGCCCTGGCCTTTGAGGTCATGGGGGTAACCGACCACCGCGGCTTCGGCGATGTTGTCGTGCAGCACCAAGGCACTTTCTATTTCGGCAGTGCCGATGCGGTGCCCGGAGACGTTGATCACATCGTCGATGCGCCCGGTGATCCAGTAATCGCCATCTTCGTCTCGACGGGCGCCGTCGCCGGTGAAGTAATAGCCAGGGTAGGGCTTGAAGTAGGTGTCGACCATGCGTTGGTGGTCGCCATAAACGCTGCGAATCTGCCCCGGCCAGCTCGCCTTGATCGCCAGCACACCGCTGCCGGCACCATTGATTTGCTTGCCGGTTTCATCGAGCAATACCGGTTGCACACCGAACATCGGTCGGGTGGCGCAGCCTGGCTTGAGCCGCGGCGCACTCACCAGCGGGCTGAGCATGATGCCGCCGGTTTCGGTCTGCCACCAGGTGTCGACAATCGGGCAGCGCTGTTCGCCCACCACGTTGAAGTACCATTCCCACGCCTCCGGGTTGATCGGCTCACCGACGCTGCCGAGCAATCGCAGGCTTTTGCGCGACGTTTCCTGCAGCGGCCCGGTACCTTCGCGCATCAGCGCCCGCAGGGCGGTCGGGGCGGTGTAGAAAATGTTGACTTGATGCTTGTCGATTACCTGCCAGAAGCGCGAACTGCTGGGGTAGCTCGGCACGCCTTCGAAGATCAGCGTGGTGGCGCCGTTGGCCAACGGTCCGTAGACGATATAGCTGTGGCCGGTGACCCAGCCGACATCGGCGGTGCACCAGAACACTTCGTTGTCGCGGTAGTCCAGTACGTACTTGAATGTCATCGCCGCTTGCAGCAGATAACCACCGGTGGTGTGCAGCACACCTTTGGGTTTGCCGGTACTGCCGGAGGTGTAGAGGATGAACAGCGGGTCCTCGGCGTCCATCGGTTCCGGCGGGCAATCGTCGCTCATCTCATGCATGGCCTGGTGGTACCACAGGTCGCGGCCTTCGACCCAGGCCACTTCGCCCTGAGTGCGCTCGACCACCAGCACGGTGCTGACGTTCGGGCAACTTTCCAGGGCCTTATCGACGTTGCGCTTGAGCGGTATGAATCGTCCGCCGCGCACGCCTTCGTCGGCCGTGATCACGGTGCGGCAATCGGCGTCGAGAATCCGGTCGCGCAGCGAATCCGGCGAAAAGCCGCCGAACACTACCGAATGCACCGCGCCAATGCGGGTGCAGGCAAGCATGGCGTAGGCCGCCTCCGGGATCATCGGCATGTAGATGCAGACGCGGTCGCCTTTCTTCACGCCGCGGCTTTTCAGCACGTTGGCCAGGCGGCAAACATGGTGATGAAGTTTTCTGTAGGTGATTTCTGCCGATTCGGCGGGATTGTCGCCTTCCCAGATGATCGCTGTCTGGTCGCCACGTGTGTCCAGATGGCGGTCGATGCAATTGGCGCTGACGTTCAGCTGGCCCCCGGCGAACCAGGTGGCGTCGCCGATCTTGAGGTCATAGCGCTGGACGGTTTGCCAAGGCGTCATCCAGTCGAGAAAGCGCGTCGCCTGCTCGGCCCAGAAAGCGCTGGGGTGTTCGATGGATTCTTTGTAGAGCCGCGTGTACTCGTCCTGACTCAGTTGCGCAGCCCGGCGGACGGCATCGGCTTGGGGGTACTGGCTGATATCGAACATGACGGTTCCTTATTCTTGTTTTTGCGACAAGAGGGGAGCGGCACTACCCTCGTAGGAGCTGCCGAAGGCTGCGATCTTTTCTCTCAATACACTTGAATACCAAGTGGAGGATCAAGATCAAAAGATCGCAGCCTTCGGCAGCTCCTACAGTGCCGTGTACCCCACGGTGTGCGGGTAACCCGAGCCGTAGGAACTGTCCTGAACGAAAAGCGACAGGGCGGGTGAGCCGCCCTGTCAGACTATCACCCGCGATGACGCCCGCGGAAGTAGTTGATCAAACCCTGGGTCGAAGGGTCTTCGGCCGCGCTTTCTTCGCTGCCCACCAGACGGTTGTAGACGCCCTTGCCCAATTCCTTGCCCAGCTCCACGCCCCATTGGTCGAAAGCGTTGATGCCCCAGACCACGCTTTGCACGAACACTTTATGTTCATACAGCGCTACCAATGCGCCAAGGCGACGTGGGCTGATGCGTTCGACCACCAGGGTGTTGCTCGGACGGTTGCCCGGGATCACCTTGTGGGAGGCCAGTTTCTGCACGTCTTCTTCACTCGCGCCTTTGTCACGCAGTTCCGCTTCGGCTTCGGCGCGGGTCTTGCCCAGCATCAGTGCCTGGCTCTGGGACAGGCAGTTGGCGTACAGCCACTGGTGGTGATCGGAAACCGGGTTGAAGCTGACGATTGGCACGATGAAGTCTGCCGGGATCAACTGGGTGCCCTGATGCAACAACTGGTGGTAGGCGTGCTGACCATTGCAACCGACGCCGCCCCAGATCACAGGACCTGTGTCGGTCGACACCGGCGTGCCGTCCTGGCGCACACTCTTGCCGTTGGATTCCATGTCCAGTTGCTGCAAGTGCTTGGTGATGTTGCGCAGGTAGTGGTCGTACGGCAGGATCGCGTGGCTTTGCGCGCCCCAGAAGTTGCCGTACCACACGCCCAGCAGCGCCAGCAGCACCGGCATGTTCTGTTCGAACGGCGCGCTCTGGAAGTGCTGGTCCATGGAATAGGCGCCGGAGAGCAATTCCTTGAAGTTCGACATGCCGATGGCCAGGGCGATCGGTAAGCCGATGGCCGACCACAGCGAGTAGCGCCCGCCGACCCAATCCCACATCGGGAAGATGTTTTCTTCGCGGATGCCGAAAGCCACGGCGGCGGCGTTATTGCTCGATACGGCGATGAAGTGGCGGTACAGCTCCGCTTCGGAGCCGCCCTGGGCCAGGTACCAGGCACGGGCAGCCTGGGCGTTCTTCAGGGTTTCGAGGGTGTTGAAGGATTTCGACGAGACGATGAACAGCGTGGTCTCGGCGCGCAACTTCATGGTCAGTTCATGGAACTCGCTGCCGTCGATGTTCGCCAGGTAGTGACAGCGCACGCCTTTTTGCGCGTAAGACAGCAGCGCTTCGGAGACCAGTTCCGGGCCGAGGAAAGAGCCACCGATGCCGATGTTCACCACGTCGGTAATCGGTTTCTCGGTGTAGCCGCGCCACAGGCCGTCATGGATGCGGCCCACCAGATCAGTGATCTGGTTCAACACCTTGTGTACGTCGGGCATGACGTCGACGCCGTTCACCAGCAGTTTATCGCCTACCGGCCGGCGCAGCGCGGTGTGCAGGGCCGGGCGGTTCTCGGAGGCATTGACGATTTCGCCTTCGAACAACGCCTTGATCGCGCCCTTGAGGTCGACTTCATTGGCCAGGCACACCAGCAGGTCACGGGTCTGGGCGTTGATCAGGTTCTTTGAGTAGTCGAGAAACAGGCCGCAGCTCGACAGGGTGAATTGATTGAAACGTTGCGGATCGGCATGGAACGCTTCGCGCATGCTGAAATCCTGCATGGCTTTGCGGTGGTCATTCAGCGCTTGCCAGGCAGGCAGAGCGGTCACGTCGTGAGGGGTTCGGTAATACGCCATCGCTGCGGGTTTCCTTTTTACTTGAACGACCTTTTGTACACTAAAAATTCCGGCATGGCCTCAGGGGGCGTCCGGACAACTGCGTCGACACGATCTATGGGCACAGGGCGACTACAGTAAACCTCGCGTTGCGATCTGTCTTGGCTTTGTCAGACCGTTTCCCGGTACTTTTTTATACAACAGGGGCGGGATTGGTCCGACAGACGGAAGTGCGGCGAGGCTAGTCGAAGAGGTGCTTTTGCTGTGGGAGCGGGCTTGCTCGCGAAGGCGGAGTGTCTGTCACATCAATATTGAATGTACCGACGCTTTCGCGAGCAAGCCCGCTCCCACAGGGATTTATCAGATTGATCAGGCGAGCTGCACCGGGATGGCATTGCTGGTATGGCTCAATTCGTTGCCTGGAGCCATATACAACATGCGGGGCTTGAAGTTGACCAGTTCGGCTTCGCTGTAATGGGCGTAGGCGCAGATGATCACCCGGTCACCTACCTTGGCCTTGTGCGCCGCAGCGCCGTTGACCGAAATCATTCGCGAGCCTTCTTCGCCACGGATCGCGTAGGTGGTGAAGCGTTCACCGTTGTCGACGTTGTAGATCTGGATCTGTTCGTATTCGCCGATACCCGACAGGTCCAGCCACTCACCATCAATGGCGCAGGAGCCTTCGTAGTCGAGCACGGCGTGAGTGACTTCGGCGCGGTGCAGCTTGGCCTTGAGCATGATGGCGTGCATGAATGTTTCCTCTGGTCGGGTCCGAACGGCGGGCAGTTTGCCCGAAGGCTACTGAAGCGGCAATAACACTGCAGTACCCTTGTGGG
>NZ_JABWQV010000199.1 GCF_014268615.1 Pseudomonas tehranensis
GCGAGCAAGCCCGCTCCCACAGGGGATTTGTGTCCAACGGTTTTCACGCCAACACATCGGCAATCACCGCCAAGGTATCGCCACATCGCACCAGCCCTGGAAAGTGCCGGGCCGCCAGCAGACCGCTGCGAGCGGCGCGGTATTCAATGGGGGCGACGCCGCTGCGGGTGGCGTCGTAGATGCGCGCCACCACCTCGCCCAGGGTCACGTGTTCTCCCAGGTCGCGGCACATTTCCAGCAGGCCGTCGTGTTCGCTGGCGATGAAGCAGCTGGCATCGGGCATGTCGAGCATCAACGATGGCTGTAGCTCGATTTCGCCGCGCAGGATGCCGACATGGATCAGCAGGTTGCGCACGCCGCGCTCGGCAATCGCCACGCTACGAGCCGTCGATGAGCCGCCGCCGCCCAGTTCGGTGGTGACAAACACCTTGCCCTGGGATTCGGCGGCGGTGTCGTACATCGCCCCGGCGTCCAGTTCCAGCATGCGCATGCAATACGGCGCATTGAACGCCAGCATCCCTGCCTCGCAACGGGCCTGTTGCTGCTTGTCCGGCAACACGTGGCAAGCGGCGAACGGCAGGAAGTCCAGGGTCCGGCCACCGGAGTGGATGTCCAGGACGATGTCGGCCAAAGGCAGCAACGTCCGGTTGAAATAGTCAGCGATTTTCTCGGTGACGGTACCGTCCGGTTTGCCGGGAAAACTGCGATTCAGATTGCCCTTGTCGATGGGCGAGGTACGGCGTGCGGCATGGAACGCCGGGGTGTTCATGAACGGCACGATAATCACCCTTCCGCTCACCTCTTGCGCGGTCAACCGTTGGGCCAGTTTGCTCAGGGCCACCGGGCCTTCGTACTCATCGCCATGGTTGCCACCACTGAGCAGCGCCGTCGGGCCGCTGCCGCGCTGGATCACGGTGATGGGAATCATCACCGCGCCCCAGGCCGAATCGTCTCGCGAATACGGCAGCTTGAGAAAGCCGTGCTGCACACCCTCGCGGGTGAAATCTACCGTGGCGCTGATGGGATTGGCAGGCAAGTCAGTCATGGCTCAATCCTTCACGAACAATTGACGAGGCACATTGCACAGCGTCTCGACGCCGGTCTCGGTGATCAGGATGCTTTCGGTGATTTCCAGCCCCCAGTCGTCCATCCACAGTCCCGGCATGAAGTGGAACGTCATGCCCGGTTGCAACACGCTGGTGTCGCCGGGGCGCAGGCTCATGGTGCGTTCGCCCCA
Source organism: Pseudomonas tehranensis (assembly GCF_014268615.1). Taxonomy (GTDB): domain Bacteria; phylum Pseudomonadota; class Gammaproteobacteria; order Pseudomonadales; family Pseudomonadaceae; genus Aquipseudomonas; species Aquipseudomonas tehranensis. The sequence goes on from NZ_JABWQV010000199.1 coordinate 1,238, forward strand.
ATCCGGCGGATAGCTGATACCGATGGGATAGCCGCAACGGCTGTCCTTGTGGATGCCGAACTTCTCCAGCACTTTGAAAAACGCCACGGCGATGTCGCCGGTGGTGTTGCCCGGTTTGGCCGCGTCCAAGCCGGCGGCGATGCCCTCGACCACGGCTTTTTCGCCGTCGAGAAAATGCTGCGGTGGCTTGCCCAGGTAGATGGTCCGCGACAGCGGGCAGTGGTAACGCTTGTAGCAACCGGCGATCTCGAAAAAAGTCCCGGCGCCCTTCTCGAACGGCGAATCGTCCCAGGTCAGATGCGGCGCGCTGGCGTCGGCACCGGTGGGCAGCAATGGCACGATGGCCGGGTAATCACCGCCATGGCCGTCGGCCCCGAGAATGCCACTGCTGTAGATCTCGGCCACCAGTTCGTTCTTGCGCATACCCGGCTCGATCCGCTCCAGAATCCGACCGTGCATGTTCTCGACGATGCGCGCGGCGATGCGCATGTAGGCGATTTCCTGCGGGGACTTGACCGCCCGCTGCCAGTTCACCAGGCCCACCGCGTCCACCAGTTTGGCCTGAGGTAAATGCTTTTGCAGCGACAGGTACGCGGCGGCGCTGAAGTAGTAGTTGTCCATCTCCACGCCAATGGTCAGCGCGCCCCAGCCACGAGCGGTGATCACTTCCCGGGACAGGTAATCCATGGGATGACGTTCGCGCGACTGCACGTAGATGTCCGGGTAGCCAATGATGTTATCGGCCTGCATGAACACCGTGCGTTTGGCACCGTTGGCATCCTGGCCGCGACCGAACCACACGGGCTCGCCATCCAGTGCCAACAGCACGCACTGGTGCACGTAGAACGACCAACCGTCGTAGCCGGTGAGCCAGGCCATGTTCGACGGATCGGTGACCAGCAACAGCTCCAGGCCCTGGACCTGCATGGCCACGCGGACCTTCGCCAGGCGCTGGGCGTATTCCTCCCGCTGGAACGGAAGATTGACGACTATCTCTGACATCCACCTGCCCTCTGATCAATGACGCACGAATAAAAGATCGGTCAACGACCGAATGGAAACCCCTTGCCCGCCGCCCGCGCCCGCTCGAAAGCCAGGTTGGCGATAGCGGTGTCCTGGGCGCCGGTGCCGGTGAGGTCGCACAAGGTGACTTGCGCCTCATCGGTCCGCCCGGCCCGCTGCCCCGCCAGTACCTGGCCCAGCTCCAGCAACACCGACTCATCGCCGACGACACCGGCCGCCAGGGCGTGATGCAGTTCGCCAAGCACGCGGGTCTGGCTCAGACGATCGGCGACGTAGCAATCGACGGCTGCCAGGGCTTGCGGGGAAATCTCGTTCTTGTGTTCCGCGTCCGAGCCCATCGCGGTGATATGCAGGCCCGGATGCAGGTGCCGGGCTTCGATCAGCGGTTCACGACTGGGGGTGCAGGTGATGGCGATGTCTACGCCATCCAGCGCGGCGTCGACCGTTGCGCATGGTGTCACCGAAAGCCCCGTCTCACGCGCCAGTTCGGTACTGAAGGCCTGGGCCTTTTGTGCATCGCGAGCCCAGACCCGCACCTCTTCGATGGGCCGCACCAGCCGCAGCGCCTGGAGCTGCAACGCCGCCTGTTCACCGGCACCGATCAGCGCCACGCGGCGGCTTGCCTCACGAGACAGGCAGCGCGCCGCTACTGCGCCCGCCGCCGCCGTGCGCACGGCTGTGAGGTAACCGTTGTCGAGTAACAGCGCCTCCAGCAAACCGGTGCGCGCCGACAACAGCATCATCATGCCGTTGAGGCTGGGCAGGCCGAGTTTCGGGTTGTCGAAAAAGCCCGGGCTGACCTTGATTGCAAACCGTTCCACGCCCGGCAGGTAAGCGGTCTTCACGTCCACCTCACCGTTATGTTCGGGGATGTCCAGCCGCAGGATCGGCGGCATCGCCACGGCCGCCGTTGCCAGCAGCACGAAGGCCTGCTCGATGGCATCGATGCTGGGCAAGTCGAGGGCTACGCAACTGCGCAGATCCGCTTCGCTCAATAGGGTGACTTCACTCATGGCTGGCTCCGTTGCGGCTGAGGGTTATTGATGGGCCCCGGCGATCACGCGGGCATGTTGCGCGGTGTCGACGTTGCGCCCGCTGATCACCAGCACAATGGGGCCACGCGGTTCGATCAGGCCGTCGAGCAGCGCGGCAATGCCCACCACGGCAGCGCCCTCAAGCACCAGACGTTCCTCGTGATAGGCGTGGCGCAAGGCATTGGCGATGGAAGCTTCTGAAAGCAGGTGCAGGTCATCGCTCAGTTGCCGGGTCATGTCGAAGGTGTAGCGGTTGTGCAGGCCAATGCCGCCGCCCAGGGAGTCCGCCAGCGTCGGCAGCTCTTCGACTTCCACCGGATGCCCGGCGGCGAGGCTGGCCCCCATGGCGGCGCCTCGGGCCATGCTGATGCCATGCACCTGAATCGCCGGATTCGCACTCTTGAGCGCCAGAGCCACGCCGGCGAACAGGCCGCCACCGGACAACGGCACCAGCACCTGGGCCACGTCCGGCTGTTGTTCGAGGATCTCCAGGCCCAGCGTGCCCTGACCGGCGATGATCGCCGGATGGTCGAAAGGCGGCAGGAAGGTCGCCCCCTGTTCTCTGGCGATGCGTTCGGCTTCGCGCTGGGCATCGTCCTGGGACTGGCCGACGATGCACACCTCGGCCCCCAAGTCGCGGATCGCCTGCACCTTATTGGCCGGCACCAGGTTCGACAGGCAGACAATCGCCTTGACCCCTTGCTGCGAAGCAGCATGAGCCAGCGCACGGCCGTGGTTGCCGGTCGATGCGGTGACCACCCCCAAGACTTTTTGCTCAGGGCTGAGCTGGGCCACGGCATTGCTCGCGCCGCGCAGCTTGAAGCTGCCGGTGATTTGCAGGGATTCAAGCTTGAGGTACACCGCCACGCCCATCAGCCGTGACAGGCTGGGGGAATATTCCATGGGCGTACGTCGCACCAGCGATTCGATGCGCTGGCGAGCGAGATAGACATCCTGTAGCTGCAACACTGCCATGACCGCGTCCCGAGCTGATGTGTTGGGCGCAGTCTAAGAGGGCTGGATTGTGGTGATGAATGTACTAGGGCAATTTAGTTCGCGCCCGTCGGCAAATGGAGTGCAGCCCCCTGTGGGAGCGAGCCTGCTCGCGATGAGGCCACCACATTCAACATCTCTGCTGACTGTCGCACCGCTATCGCGAGCAGGCTCGCTCCCACAGGGGATGTGTTGTCCAGAGATACGGCGTTTCAGAAATCATGGATCTGCGGGTATTGGTTGAAGATGTCACGCATGCCGATCAGCGCATGGCGCATTTCCTCATCGCTGCATTCGGCGCCTACGCAGACCCGCACCGCACGCGGTTTGGGGGTGCCGCGCACGGTGAACGGGTCGGGAGAGGTCACCGCGATGTGCTTGTGTCGTAGCGCCCGCACCAGGCTGTCCACCTCCCAATGGGGCGGGATGCCGATCCAGGCGTTCAACGCGTGGGGATGCTGGCCCAGCACGTGCTCGCCCATGTACTCCGTCACCATCGCCTGACGCCCCGCCAATAGCCGGCGCTGCAAATGCACCAGCGACTCGGCACGCCCATCGCGGATCCAGCGCGCGGCAATCTCCGAGACCATCGGCGTGGCCATCCAACTGTTGACCCGCAGGATGCTCTCGGTGCGTAGCGCCAGGCGCTTGGGCACCACCAGATAACCGATGCGCAGCCCCGTGAGCACCGACTTGGTCATGCTGGTGCAATAAAACGACAGCTCCGGCAGGTAGTGGCTGATGGGCGGCGCACGGCGTTCATCCAGCAGCGGACCGTATACGTCGTCTTCGATAATGTGCACCCCAAAGCGCCGGGCAATCTCGGCGATTTCCCGGCGGCGGGTGTCGGGCATCAGGCTGGTGGTGGGGTTGTTCAGGTTCGGCGTGCACACCAGCGCGGTGATGCGCTCGTTGCTGCACATGTCCTCGAAGTGTTCAGGATCGATGCCATAGTGATCCATCTCCAGGCCCTTGAGGGTGAAACCCAGCACCTGGGAATTGCCGATCACCCCGTGGTCGGTCACTCCTTCGCAGAGCACCACATCATCGGGCCCCGCCAGGGACGCGAGGGCGAGAAAGATCCCATGGGCCGCGCCGTTGGTGATCAATATGTCGTTGCGATCAACTTTCAACCTCTGGCGGCCGATCCATTGGGCGGCCGCTTCGCGATGGGATTCAAAACCTGCGATCGGACGAAAAGCATGAATCCACGGCTGGTCTTCTTCGGTGCTCAATTCAAGGCAGGTGTCGCGCCAGAACTGGTCGTGCTCGCGGGTGTGCATGATTCGCGTGATGGAAAAATCCACCAGCGCGCGCTCGGGGCTGTCGAGAATGTAGGTCGCGACCCGATCACTCATGCGTCGCGAAACGAAGCTGCCGCGCCCCACTTCACAGCGCACCAGCCCCTGGCGCTCCAGCTCCTTGTAGGCATTGGTGACGGTCTGCACGCTGATGCCCATGGCGTCCGCCACTTGCCGTTGCGGCGGCAGGCGTTGGTCATTGGCCAGGGCGCCCTGCTCGATATCGTCAGCAATGGCCTGTACCAGAATCTTGTATTTGGACTCACCGCTGCGGGCGACTTCCAAGGCTGATTTCCACTTATCCATGACGCTGCAACCCGCATGTGTTCTGGTGCGCACAGCATCCCGCGGCTATCGCGGCAAAGCAATTGTCCTAGTGCAATACAATCGGTGCCGGGGCTTTTGTATGCTCGGTCCAAGGTCGTCATCCAGGCGGGTTCACCCCCCGACAAAAAAGCCGGATCGACCTGTACCGGCGCCGTTCCCGATTCCAGGCCAAGGCCGGATCAGCCGCTGTACGCTTTGCTCTTGTACCACTGCCTCCTACCACAGAGCCGTCCAACGACGGATCCACAAGAAACAGGAGATTTTATCGATGAGCAATTTCCTTCCCGTCACCAGCGCGCCCCTGCGTCGGCTCTTAATGACCTGTGCCGTACTTGGCCTGGCCGGCAGCGTTCACGCCGCCACCCTCGATACCGTCAAAAGCAACAGCAGCATCCGGATCGGCTACGCCAACGAAACCCCGTTCGCCTTCACCGAAACCGACGGCACCGTGACCGGTGAATCGCCAGAAATCGCCAAGATCATCTTCGCCAAAATGGGCATCCAGCAGGTCAACGGCGTACTCACCGAATGGGGCTCGCTGATTCCCGGGCTGCGCGCTGGCCGTTTCGACGTGATTGCCGCCGGCATGTACATCACCCCGGCGCGCTGCAAGCAGGTGTTGTTCACCGATCCGCAATACCAGTTGCCCGATGCCCTGCTCGTGGCCAAGGGCAATCCCAAGCAACTCCACAGCTATGAAGACATCGCCAAACAACCGGACGTGAAGCTGGCAATCATGGCCGGCACGGTGAACCTGGCGTACGCCCGGGATTCCGGGGTCAAGGATGAACAGATCCTTCAGGTCCCCGACACCACCGCGCAGTTGCAAGCGGTGCGCGCCGGTCGCGCGGACGCGGCCGTCGGCACGCAACTGACCATGAAGGGCCTGGCCAGCAAGGGCGGTGACAAGGTTGAAGCGATGACCGAGTTCAAGGACGACCCGTCCCACATCGGCTACGGCGCCCTGGCTTTCCGCCCCGAAGACAAAGACCTGCGCGATGCGGTCAATGCCGAGCTGAAGAAATGGCTAGGCTCTGAAGAACACCTCAAGGCCGTTGCGCCGTTCGGTTTCGACAAGTCCAACGTGACCAGCAAAACCGCGGCCGAGCTCTGCGCTCAGCCATAGCCGAAACAGGCATGACGCGCGCTGCGTGATGCCTGTTCCCTGCTTCATCGGATATCGGGTTGAACCATGGGCGAATTACTTCCGTTATTGATTCAAGGGGCCTGGGTCACGCTTCAGGTGACCTTTTTCGGCTCGCTGCTGGCCATTGTCGCTGCGGTCCTGGCGGCCCTGGGACGACTGTCACCGTGGCGAGCGCTGCGCTGGTTTTCCATCACTTACATCGAAGTGTTTCGGGGCACGTCGCTGCTGGTGCAGTTGTTCTGGTTGTTTTTCGTGCTGCCACTGCCACCGTTCAACATTGAGTTGAGCCCCTACGCCGTGGCGATTGTCGGCCTGGGCCTGCACATCGGTGCTTATGGTGCCGAAGTCATGCGCGGCGCCATCAGCTCGGTCGCCAAGGGGCAATACGAAGCCTGCACGGCGCTGAATTTCAGCGGCTTCAAGCGCTTCAAACGGATCATCCTGCCCCAGGCCCTGCTGGCGGCGATCCCACCAGGCACCAACCTGCTGATCGAATTGCTGAAGAACACTTCGCTGGTATCGCTGATCACCTTGTCCGACCTGAGCTTTCGCGCGCGGCAGCTGGATCAGGCAACCTTTCAGACCCTGGAGATCTTCAGCCTGGCGCTGGTGATGTATTTCATCCTCGCCCAGGCCATTAACCTGGGCATGCGCCATGTCGAACGACGACTGAGCCGGGGCCGGATGCGTGGAGGTCTGTCATGACCCTGTTCGACTGGTCCTACGCTGCACAGATCCTGCCGGACTTGCTGCGCGCCTCGCTCAACACGGTGGGCATCACCCTGATCGGCTTTCTGATCGCGATTGTCCTGGGACTGTTCCTGGCAATTGGTCGGCGTAGCCGAAAAGTCTGGCTGTCATGGCCGGCCACCGCCGTGATCGAGTTCATTCGCAGTACGCCGCTGCTGATCCAGGTGTATTTCCTCTATTACGTGCTGCCTAACTACGGCTTGAGCCTGACGGCCATGCAAGTGGGGATCCTGGGTATCGGCCTGCACTACGCCTGCTACATCGCCGAGGTCTATCGCAGCGGCCTCGACGCGGTGCCGCGGGCGCAGTGGGAAGCGGTGACGGCGCTGAACATCGCTCCGTACAACGCTTACCGCAACATCATCCTGCCCCAGGCGCTGCGGCCGATCATACCGCCGCTGGGCAATTACCTGGTGGCGATGCTCAAGGACACGCCGGTGCTGTCGGCAATCACCGTGGTGGAAATCATGCAACAGGCCAAGAACATCGGCTCCGAGCATTTCCGTTACCTGGAGCCGATCACCATGGTCGGCCTGTTCTTTCTCGCCCTGAGCCTCGCCTTGGCCTGGCTGGTACGGCGCCTTGAAACGCGCATGGAGCTACGCTAATGACTTTACCCCTGTCCTCGCCCACCGATTTGTCCCGGCGCAACACACTGGCGTCGCAGCAGGAGGCCCCGGCCATGCAAGATCAGACACCGTCCCGGCCGATCGTGAGTTTCCAGGACGTGACCAAAAGCTATGGCAGCTTTACGGTACTCGATCATCTGAATCTGGACGTCGCGCCCGGTGAAAAAGTCGCGATCATCGGCCCCAGCGGCTCGGGCAAGTCGACATTGTTGCGGGTATTGATGACCCTGGAAGGCATCGACCAAGGCCAGATCCGCATCGAAGATGACTCCCTGACCCACATGCCCAATCGCAACGGCGTGCTGGTGCCGGCCAACGACCGGCACATCCGCCGCGTGCGCGGCAAGATTGGCATGGTGTTCCAGAGCTTCAACCTGTTTCCCCACATGACCGCGCTGCAAAACGTGATCGAGGCGCCGGTGCAGGTGCTGGGCATGAATCCGAAAGAAGCACGGGAGCGCGCCGCCGATTTATTGGAGCTGGTGGGGCTGGGCAGCAAGCTCGACCATTACCCTTCGCAGTTGTCTGGCGGCCAGCAGCAACGAGTGGCAATTGCCCGGGCGCTGGCGATGCGGCCGAAAGTGATGCTGTTTGACGAAGTGACCTCGGCGCTAGACCCGGAGTTGTGCGGCGAAGTGCTGAATGTGATCCGCAAGCTGGGGGCCGAGCACAACCTGACGATGCTGATGGTGACCCACCAGATGGGCTTCGCCCGGGAATTCGCCGACCGGGTGTGCTTTTTCTACAAAGGGCAGATCCACGAACAGGGCACCCCGGCACAGATCTTCGAAAACCCGCAGCAGGAGCGTACGTGTGCGTTTCTGAGTGCGGTGAAAGAAGCTAACTAACCCACTAAAGTGAACACTGTTGTGGCGAGGGAGCTTGCTCCCGCTG
>NZ_JABWQV010000002.1 GCF_014268615.1 Pseudomonas tehranensis
GTGGGAGCGGGCTTGCTCGCGAAAGCGCCGTGTCAGGCGGTACTGGATTACCTGATACACCACTTTCGCGAGCAAGCCAGCTCCCACAGAGGATCTGTGGATAACTTAGCTTTTCTTGATCTTTACCGGGCGCTTCCAGCCATCGATGTTGCGCTGCCGCGCACGGGCCACAGCCAGTTGGGACTTATCCACATCCTGATTGATGGTTGAACCTGCTGCGGTATTTGATCCATCACCGATAGTCACCGGTGCAACCAGCGAATTATTGGAGCCGATGAACACGTCCTCACCAATAGTCGTCTGATACTTATTGGCGCCGTCGTAATTGCAGGTGATGGTACCGGCGCCAATGTTGGTGCGTGCACCAATTTCAGCGTCACCCAGATAGGTCAGGTGACCGGCCTTGGCGCCTTCGCCCATGTGGGCATTCTTGAGCTCGACGAAGTTACCCACATGGGCGCGGGCTTCCAGCACGGTACCCGGACGCAGGCGAGCAAATGGGCCAGCGTCGCTGCCTTCGCCCATCACGGCGCCTTCGAGGTGACTGTTGGCCTTGATCACCACCCCTTTGCGCAGGGTGCTGTCCTTGATCACACAGTTCGGGCCAATGACCACGTCGTCCTCAATGATGACCTTGCCTTCGAGGATAACGTTGATGTCGATGACCACATCGCGGCCGACGCTGACTTCACCGCGCACATCGAAACGGGCCGGGTCGCGCAGGGTCACGCCCTGCGCCATCAGGCGGCGGGCGGCGCGCAATTGATAGTGACGCTCCAGTTCAGCCAGTTGCCGGCGATCGTTGGCGCCCTGCACTTCCATGGCATCCTGCGGCTGCTCGGTGGCGACCACCAGCCCATCGTTGACAGCCATGGCAATCACATCGGTCAGGTAGTACTCGCCCTGGGCATTGTTGTTCGACAAACGACTCATCCAGTCGCCCAGTCGCTCAGCCGGCACGGCAAGGATCCCGGTGTTGCCTTCGGTGATCGCGCGCTGGGTTTCGTTGGCGTCCTTTTGCTCGACAATCGCTGTCACCTGGCCGTCGGCGTTGCGCACAATGCGGCCGTAACCAGTGGGGTCGTCCAGCTCGACGGTCAACAGGCCCAATTGCTGGGGAGCAGCGTGCTTGAGCAGACGCTGCAAGGTATCGACTTCAATCAGCGGAACGTCGCCGTAGAGAATCAGTACCGTATCGGCGGTAATAAATGGCACCGCCTGGGCCACCGCGTGGCCGGTCCCCAGTTGTTTATCCTGCAGGACAAAATTAAGGTCATCCGCCGCCAGGCGCTCACGCACAGCATCCGCCCCGTGGCCGATCACCACGTGAATGCGCTGTGGATCAAGTTGCCGGGCGCTGTGGATAACATGACCGAGCATGGAGTTGCCGGCCACCGGGTGCAATACCTTGGGCAGCGCCGAACGCATGCGAGTGCCTTGACCCGCCGCGAGGATAACGATTTCGAGAGACATGACTGGCTACCAATCCTGGGTGGTCAGCGGCTGCGACCAGATGATGAGTGTCGGGAAAAGAAAAAAGGGTAGCCGAGGCTACCCTTTTTAATCAATCGCACAGAAAGCAGACGGCTTAGCCGCCGAACTTCTTGCGGATCTGCTGGACGGTGCGCAGCTGAGCTGCGGCCTCGGCCAGACGTGCGGCAGCAGAACCGTAGTCGAACTCCGCGCCCCGCTCGTGCAAAGCCTTCTCGGCAGCCTTGACGGCTTCCTGAGCAGAGGCCTCGTCCAGGTCGGCGGCACGTTGCACGGTGTCGGCAAGGACCTTGACCATGTTCGGCTGAACCTCGAGGAAACCGCCGGAGATGTAGAACACCTCCCTTTCCCCGCCCTGCTTGGTCAGAGTAATCGGACCTGGCTTCAAGCTGGTGATCAGCGGTGCGTGACCCAGGGCGATACCAAGATCACCCAGCTCACCGTGCGCAACCACAAACTCGACCAGACCGGAGAAGATTTCCCCTTCCGCACTGACGATATCGCAATGGACTGTCATAGCCATCTGATTGCCTCAACCTAAATTAGCGCCCGTTGCCGGGCGCCGGGATTACAGTTTCTTGGCTTTCTCGATCGCTTCTTCGATGCCGCCGACCATGTAGAACGCTTGTTCTGGCAGGTGGTCGTAGTCACCGTTGAGGATGCCTTTGAAGCCAGCAATGGTGTCTTTCAGGGAAACGTATTTACCCGAGGCACCGGTGAAGACTTCAGCCACGAAGAACGGCTGCGACAAGAAGCGCTGGATCTTACGAGCGCGGGATACCAACTGCTTGTCGGTTTCCGACAGCTCGTCCATACCCAGGATCGCAATGATGTCCTTCAGCTCTTTGTAGCGCTGCAGCACATACTGAACGCCGCGAGCGGTGTCGTAGTGCTCTTGGCCGATCACGTTCGGGTCCAGCTGACGCGAAGTCGAATCCAGTGGATCTACCGCTGGGTAGATACCCAGGGAAGCGATGTCACGGGACAGAACGACGGTGGCGTCCAAGTGGGCGAAGGTGGTCGCTGGCGACGGGTCGGTCAAGTCGTCCGCCGGTACGTATACCGCCTGGATCGAGGTGATCGAACCTTCCTTGGTCGAAGTGATACGTTCTTGCAGAACGCCCATCTCTTCAGCCAGGGTCGGCTGGTAACCTACTGCCGAAGGCATACGGCCCAGCAGTGCGGATACTTCAGTACCGGCCAGGGTGTAACGGTAGATGTTGTCGACGAACAACAGTACGTCGTTACCTTCGTCACGGAACTTCTCGGCCATGGTCAGGCCGGTCAGGGCTACGCGCAGACGGTTTCCCGGCGGCTCGTTCATCTGACCGTAAACCAGTGCCACTTTGTCCAGAACGTTGGAATCCTTCATCTCGTGGTAGAAGTCGTTACCCTCACGAGTACGCTCACCCACACCGGCGAACACGGAATAACCGCTGTGCTCGATGGCGATGTTACGGATCAGTTCCATCATGTTTACGGTCTTGCCCACACCGGCACCACCGAACAGACCGACTTTACCGCCCTTGGCGAACGGGCAAACCAGGTCGATAACCTTGATGCCGGTTTCCAGCAGGTCGTTGCCGCCAGCCTGTTCAGCGAAGGATGGCGCAGGACGGTGAATGCCCCAACGCTCTTCGGTGGCGATCGGGCCAGCTTCGTCGATCGGATTGCCCAGTACGTCCATGATCCGGCCCAGGGTCGCTTTACCGACCGGTACGGAGATGGCAGCGCCAGAGTCAATCACGTCCAGACCGCGCTTCAAGCCTTCGGTGGAACCCATCGCAATGGTACGAACCACGCCGTCGCCCAGCTGCTGCTGAACTTCCAGAGTGGTTTCCGCGCCTTGTACTTTCAGCGCGTTGTAGATGCTCGGTACGCTGTCGCGTGGAAATTCCACGTCGATAACGGCGCCGATGATTTGAACGATACGTCCGCTACTCATAGCTGGATCCTCTGAATATTTGAACCGTTAAACCGCGGCAGCGCCGCCGACGATTTCCGAGATCTCTTGGGTGATCGCAGCCTGACGCGCCTTGTTGTAGATCAGCTGCAAATCACTGATCAGATCACCGGCGTTGTCGGTAGCGTTCTTCATCGCGATCATCCGCGCCGCTTGTTCAGCTGCGTTGTTCTCGACCACCGCCTGGTAAACCTGCGACTCCACGTAGCGGACCATCAAGCCGTCAAGCAGCTCTTTGGCATCCGGTTCGTAGAGGTAGTCCCAGTGGTGCTTGAGTTCCTGTTCCGGGGTCGCCACCAGTGGAATCAACTGCTCCACGGTAGGCTGTTGCGTCATGGTGTTGATGAACTTGTTGGATACCACGGACAGGCGGTCAATACGGCCTTCCAGGTAAGCATCCAGCATCACCTTGACGCTGCCGATCAGATCATTGATCGACGGCTCTTCACCCAGGTGGCTGATAGCTGCAACGACGTTACCGCCGAAGTTGCGGAAAAAAGCCGCACCCTTGCTACCAATCACGCACAGATCGATCTCGACGCCTTGTTCACGGTTTACAGCCATGTCCTTGACCAGGGCCTTGAACAGGTTGGTGTTCAAGCCACCGCACAGACCACGGTCACTGCTCACCACAACGTAACCGACGCGCTTGATGGCGCGCTCGATCATGAACGGGTGGCGATATTCCGGGTTGGCGTTGGCCAGATGACCAATTACCTGGCGGATGCGCTCCGCGTAAGGACGGCTAGCAGCCATGCGCATTTGTGCCTTGCGCATTTTGCTGACCGCCACTTTTTCCATGGCGCTGGTAATCTTTTGCGTGCTTTTGATGCTCGCAATCTTACTGCGAATCTCTTTTGCGCCTGCCATGTAACACCTATCAGGTTAGCAAGCGGGAGCCTTGCGACTCCCGCTGCGGCTTACCAGGTTTGGGTGGCCTTGAACTTCTCGATACCGGCTTTCATGCCAGCGTCGATTTCGTCATTGAAGTCACCCTTCACGTTGATCTTCGCCATCAAATCGGCGTGATCGCGGTTGAAGTAAGCAATCAGCGCTTGTTCAAAGCTGCCGACCTTGGCGATTTCGACGTCAGTCAGGAACCCACGTTCAGCGGCATACAGCGACAACGCCATGTCAGCAATCGACATCGGAGCGTATTGCTTCTGCTTCATCAGCTCGGTAACGCGCTGACCATGCTCAAGTTGCTTACGGGTCGCTTCGTCCAGGTCAGACGCGAATTGGGCGAATGCCGCCAGTTCACGGTACTGAGCCAGAGCGGTACGGATACCACCGGAGAGCTTCTTGATGATCTTGGTCTGAGCGGCACCACCCACACGGGATACCGAAACACCGGCGTTCACAGCAGGACGGATCCCGGAGTTGAACATGGCCGATTCCAGGAAGATCTGACCGTCGGTGATGGAAATCACGTTGGTCGGAACGAACGCGGAAACGTCGCCAGCCTGGGTTTCGATGATCGGCAGTGCGGTCAGGGAACCGGTTTTGCCGGTCACTGCGCCGTTGGTGAACTTCTCTACGTACTCTTCCGAAACGCGGGATGCGCGCTCCAGCAGACGGGAGTGGAGATAGAACACGTCGCCTGGGTAAGCTTCACGGCCTGGTGGACGGCGCAGCAGCAGGGAGATCTGGCGGTAAGCCACTGCCTGCTTGGACAGATCGTCATAAACGATCAGCGCGTCTTCACCGCGGTCGCGGAAGTATTCGCCCATGGTGCAACCGGAGTACGGTGCCAGGAACTGCAGCGCAGGAGATTCCGAAGCACTGGCAGCCACGATGATCGTGTTGGCCAGGGCGCCGTTTTCTTCCAGCTTGCGAACCACGTTGGCGATGGTCGATTGCTTCTGACCGATTGCCACGTAGACGCAGAAAATGCCGCTGTTCTTCTGGTTGATGATCGCGTCGATCGCCAGAGCGGTTTTACCGATCTGACGGTCACCGATGATCAGCTCACGCTGGCCACGGCCGACAGGGATCATGGCATCGACAGCCTTGTAGCCAGTCTGTACAGGCTGGTCTACCGACTTACGCCAGATCACGCCTGGAGCAACTTTCTCGACCGCATCGGTCTCGGTGTTGTTCAGCGGACCTTTGCCGTCAACTGGGTTACCCAGTGCGTCGACTACGCGACCCAGCAGTTCCTTACCAACCGGAACTTCGAGGATGCGGCCGGTGCACTTGGCGCTCATGCCTTCAGCCAGAGACGTGTACGCGCCCAATACCACGGCACCTACAGAGTCTTGCTCCAGGTTGAGGGCCATACCGTAGACGCCGCCCGGAAACTCGATCATCTCGCCGTACATGACGTCGGCCAGACCGTGAATCCGCACGATGCCGTCAGATACGCTGACGACAGTGCCTTCGTTACGGGCTTGGGAGGTCACATCGAGCTTGTCGATGCGGCCCTTGATAATTTCACTTATTTCGGAAGGATTGAGTTGCTGCATTGCTCTGCTGCCCCTTCAAACTCAAGATTTCAATGCTTCGGCAAGTTTCGCGATTTTGCCGCGAATCGAGCCATCGATAACCAGGTCACCGGCGCGGATAACGACACCACCAATCAAGGCAGGGTCTTCCGTAACGTCCAGACGCACTTCCCGGTTGAGTCGTGCACTGAGAACCTTGGCGAGTTTGTCTTGCTGTTCTTGGTTCAATGCAAAAGCACTGGTCACTTCCACGTCTACCGACTTCTCTTGCTCGGCCTTGTACAGGTCGAAAAGAGCGGCGATCTCCGGCAGAAGCGGGAGACGGTCGTTTTCGGCAACGACGTGAATGAAATTCTGTGCCTTGGCATCGAACTTGTCGCCGCACACGTCAATGAACGTGGCGGCCTTTTCTGCGCTCGTCAGTCGCGGGGCCTTGAGCACGCGCTGCATGGTGTCATCTTGTGACACCGCTGCTGCCAGGCCGAGCATGGCTGACCAATTGGCCAGTTGCTGGTGGGCCTGAGCGTGCTCGAAGGCCGCCTTAGCGTAAGGTCGGGCCAACGTGGTCAGTTCTGCCATGATCGCCCTCGCTTAAATTTCAGCAGCCAGTTTGTTTACCAGCTCTGCGTGCGCGTTTTGATCGATTGTGGCACCCAGGATCTTCGAAGCACCGCCAACAGCCAGGGCACCCACTTGGGCACGCAGGGCGTCTTTGACGCTGTTCAGTTCCTGTTCGATCTCGGCTTGAGCCTGAGCCTTCACACGGTCAGCTTCGACGCGAGCCTGTTCACGGGCTTCGTCGACAATCTGGGTACCGCGTTTCTTGGCTTGCTCGATGATTTCAGCTGCCTGAGCTTTCGCTTCGCGCAGTTGCTGACCCACTTTCTCATGGGCCAACTCCAGGTCGCGAGCTGCACGGCTGGCAGCGTCCAGACCATCCGCGATCTTCTTTTGACGTTCGTGCAATGCCGCAATGACCGGAGGCCATACGAACTTCATGCAGAACAGTACAAAAATCAGGAACGCAACGGACTGGCCAATCAGGGTCGCATTAATGTTCACGCCAACACCTCGCAGTTACGTTGTCCATCACACCAATCTACTCGAGACATCCGAGTAATCAGCCAGCGATTTGACCAACGAACGGGTTCGCAAAGGTGAAGAACAGAGCGATACCAACACCGATCATGGTCACGGCGTCGAGCAGACCAGCCACGATGAACATTTTAACTTGCAGCATTGGAACCATTTCTGGCTGACGCGCGGCGCCTTCCAGGAACTTGCCGCCCAGCAGGCCGAAACCAATTGCGGTACCCAGTGCGCCCAGGCCGATCAACAGTGCAACAGCGATAGCGGTTAGACCAACTACAGTTTCCATCTTTCCTCCCGACTTTTACGTCGTATGGTTTAGGTTTTTTAGATTAAAGCGGTAAAACAAATCGTTTCATCAAGCCCGTTCGGGCCCCTTCCCGTGTGACCGGGAAGGACATCAGACTAGTCGAGACTGGCCTTAATGGTTTTCTTCGTGCGCCATCGACAGGTAGACGATGGTCAGCATCATGAAGATGAACGCCTGCAGGGTGATGATCAGGATGTGGAACACAGCCCACGCCCACTGCAGAACTACACCCAGGCCGCTGAGCCAGAGCAGACCGCTGCCGAACATCACGGCGATCAGGATGAACACCAGCTCGCCGGCATACATGTTGCCGAACAGACGCAGGGCCAGGGAGATCGGTTTGGCGATCAGGGTCACGAACTCCAGCAGGAAGTTCACCGGGATCAGCAGGGCCTGAACGAAAATGTTCTTGCTGCCGAACGGGTGCAGGGTCAGTTCGCCGATGAAGCCGCCGATGCCCTTGACCTTGATGCTATAGAAAATGATCAGTGCGAAAACCGAGAACGCCATGCCCAGGGTCGCGTTCGGGTCGGTAGTCGACACGGCGCGGAACGGGATGTGCGAATCGCCGGAGATCAGGATGGCCAGCTGAGGAATCCAGTCGACCGGTACCAGGTCGATGGCGTTCATCAGGAACACCCAGACGAAGATGGTCAGTGCCAGCGGTGCGATCACCGGGCTACGGCCATGGAAGCTGTCTTTCACGCTGCCATCGACGAATTCGACCAATACTTCAACGAAGTTCTGCAGTGCACCAGGCTGACCGGAAGTCGCCTTCTTCGCCGCCATGCGGAAAAGAAGTACGAAGATCAGACCCAGTGCGACCGACCAGCCGAGGGTATCGACGTGGAAGGCCCAGAAGCCCATTTCCTTGGCTTCTGCTGCGGTGTGAGCAAAGCCCCAGCCGCCATTGGGTAGCTGCCCGAAGGTCAGGTTCTGCAAGTGGTGCTGGATATAGCCCGAAGCGGTTGTCTCTGCCATGGTTGCCTCAAACGCCCTAAGGTCTCGAAAGTCTTGTTCTCATTAGCAGGGGAGCGAACCAGCTAACCAGTTGGGTCAGCACGAAGACGCTGAATACAGCCAGCGGCGCCAGTGGCTTCACACCTGCGAACGTCAATGCAAACAGCACTGCCGTCAAAATCAGTTTCCCCGCCTCACCGGCATAAAAAGACCGGACGATGGC
Organism: Pseudomonas tehranensis; assembly: GCF_014268615.1. Classification (GTDB taxonomy): domain Bacteria; phylum Pseudomonadota; class Gammaproteobacteria; order Pseudomonadales; family Pseudomonadaceae; genus Aquipseudomonas; species Aquipseudomonas tehranensis. Next base: position 8,481 of record NZ_JABWQV010000002.1, read on the forward strand.
TTGGGCTGCTCGGGCGCCGGAAAACCGAAATGCCCTGTGAGCGAAATAAATATTGGGAAGCAAGGCTATCAGGCCTCCGCAAAGCCCTGAGTATCCGGCGACGACTCCCTTCCATTGCCAGAGCGCCAAAGCAGCGATCAGTACAACGACGAATTGGGTCATCAACACCGGGAAAACAGCCAGACGATGGAACGGCAAGCGGTTTGGCGTGCGTGTTTCCATCGCTTTTGCTCTCCAATGATCGGCCGCCATAATTCAATAACTTGGCATAATTTGTGCCGACAAAATGCGCGCAGAGTATAGGGGCGGTTCTGCCCCTATTCAACTGCCAGGTAGTGATTTCCGACTGCGCGCTACAAGAGCAATTGTTTCAGCGAATGTGCGCAAGGACACCTTGCAGCTCATCGAGGGAGTTATAACCGATCACCAATTGCCCTTTGCCCTTCTTGCCGTGGCGAATCTGCACCGCAGAGCCTAGGCGCTCGGCCAGGCGCTGTTCCAGGCGTGCGATATCCGGATCGGTTTTCGGTGCTTCGACAGGTGCCGGTTTACCACTGAGCCACTGACGAACCAGTGCCTCGGTCTGGCGCACGGTCAGACCTCGTGCGACAACGTGTCGCGCCCCTTCAACCTGTTGATTTTCCGGCAAACCGAGCAATGCCCGGGCGTGACCCATCTCCAGATCACCATGGGACAGCATGGTCTTGATGACTTCCGGCAACGCAATCAGGCGCAACAGGTTAGCCACGGTCACGCGGGATTTACCTACCGCCTCGGCGACCTGCTGTTGAGTCAACTGGAATTCCTGCTGCAAACGCTGCAGGGCCACAGCCTCTTCGATCGGGTTAAGGTCTTCTCGCTGGATATTCTCGATCAGCGCCATGGCGATGGCGGTTTCATCCGGTACATCGCGGACCATCGCCGGAATGGTTTCCTGGCCGGCCTGCTGGCTGGCGCGCCAGCGGCGTTCGCCGGCGATGATCTCGAAGCGCCCGTTGGCGATCGGCCGAACCACGATCGGCTGCATCACGCCCTGGCTCTTGATCGACTGGGCGAGCTCTTCCAGCGCCTGCGGATCCATGTCCCGACGCGGCTGATACTTGCCGCGCTGGATCAGGTCCAGGGGCAAGTGTTGCAGCTCGCGCTGATCGACTTGTACGGCCTGCTCTTCCAGCGAACTGACAGTGGGGCCACTGAGCAGTGCATCCAGTCCACGTCCGAGACCTCGTTTCTTGACGGCCATGGGGTTTCCTTAAGTTGGCTGGGCAGCAGCGGTGCGTGGGTTTCGGCGCTGACGGCGAACCATCTCGCCCGCCAGGGCCAGGTAGGCCAACGCACCCCGGGATTGTTTGTCGTAGGCCAAGGCCGGCATACCGTAGCTCGGCGCTTCGGCCAAACGGATGTTACGCGGAATGACCGTGTCGTAGAGCTGCTCGCCGAAATGTTCCTTGAGCTGGGCTGATACATCGTTCATCAGGCTCAGGCGCGGGTCATACATCGTCCGCAGCAGGCCCTCGACTTTCAGCTCCGGGTTCAGCAGTTCGGCAATGCGCTTGATGTTATCCACAAGGTCGCTTAACCCTTCGAGGGCGAAGTACTCGCACTGCATGGGGATAATCACCCCATCGGCGGCCACCAGGGCGTTGAGGGTCAGCATCGAAAGCGACGGTGGGCAGTCGATCAGGATGTAATCGTAATTTTCCCGAATCGGCGCCAAGGCGCTGCGCAAGCGGCTTTCCTTCATCTGCATTTCCAGCAGAACCACTTCGGCCGCCGTCAGGTCACGGTTGGCCGGCAGCAGTTGATAACCGCCGTGTTCGGAGAAATGCATGGCCTGGCCCAGATCGCATTCGCCGATCAGGACATCGTAAATGGAGTTTTCCAGGCCATGTTTATCCACACCGCTACCCATGGTGGCGTTGCCCTGTGGATCGAGATCGATCAGCAACACCCGGCGCTTGGTCGCGACCAGGGATGCTGCGAGGTTGATACAGGTGGTGGTTTTACCCACACCACCCTTCTGGTTCGCTATCGCGAATACCTTAGCCATTGTTGCTTGTATTCCCAATCATGCCGTGCGGCGCAGTATCAGCAGATGGCGTTGGCCTTGGCAACCGGGTACGGCCAGGGCGTGTTCGCTATCGAGGTGGAAGTCCGCCGGCAATGCTACCAGCTCATCGGCCGGATGAACGCCCTTCATTGCCAGCCAGCGCGTATCGGCATCGCCCAGGTGGCGAGTCCAGTTGCTGAAGTTCTCCATGCTGCTGAATGCCCGGGAGATTATCCCGTTGAAGGGCTGGACAGGCTGGAACGCTTCGACACGGCTGTGGATAACTTGCAGGTTATCCAGTTTGAGTTCGAGTTTGACCTGGGTCAGGAAGCGGGTTTTCTTGCCGTTGCTGTCCAGGCAGGTCACTTGCGAGCCAGGAAACAGGATCGCCAGCGGGATGCCCGGCATGCCACCGCCACTGCCGACATCGAGCCAGCGACCGTCTTCGATGAAAGACATGACGCTGAGGCTGTCGAGCAGATGCCGGGAGACCATTTCATCCGGATCACGCACGGCGGTCAGGTTGTAGGCCTTGTTCCATTTGATCAACAGGGCCAGATAGCTCAGCAGTTGCGCGTGCTGGGCTTCGGTCAGGCTGACGCCGAGCTGACGGGCACCTGTGGATAACTCTTCGGCGTGTTGCGAGGTGACCATCGAACTCAAGCGCTTTGCTCCAACTGACGGCCCGCGCCGCGTTTTTTCAAATGAATCATCAACAGGGAAATCGCCGCCGGGGTCACACCGGGGATGCGCGAAGCCTGACCCAGAGTCTCAGGGCGAGTAGCACCGAGCTTGCTCTGGATTTCCTTCGACAACCCGGAAATGCCCGTGTAATCGATATCCACAGGCAGTTTCGTATCTTCACTGGCGCGCAGTCGGGCGATTTCGTCCTGCTGACGGTCGATGTAGCCGGCGTATTTGGTCTTGATCTCAACCTGTTCGGCCACTTGCGGATCCTGCGCGCCTTGACCGGTCACTTCCACCAGACCGGCATAATCGATTTCCGGGCGGCTCAACAAGTTGAGCAAGTTGTATTCGTGGGTCAGCGGTGTGCCGAATTTGGTCGCGATGGCATCGCCCTGCTCGGTACCGGGACGAACCCAAGTGCTTTTCAGCCGCTGTTCTTCCAGCTCGATACTCTCGCGTTTCTTGCAGAACGCGGCCCAGCGAACGTCATCGACCAGCCCCAGCTCACGACCTTTCTCGGTCAGGCGCAGGTCAGCGTTGTCTTCACGCAGGATCAGGCGATATTCGGCACGGGAGGTGAACATCCGATACGGCTCCTGGGTACCCAGGGTAATCAAATCATCCACAAGCACACCGATGTACGCCTCATCGCGGCGCGGGCACCAGCTGTCTTTGCCCTGGGCGCGCAGCGCGGCGTTGGCGCCAGCCAGCAGGCCTTGGGCACCGGCCTCTTCGTAACCGGTGGTGCCGTTGATTTGTCCGGCAAAGAACAGACCGCCGATGACTTTGGTTTCCAGGCTGTACTTCAGGTCCCGCGGGTCGAAGTAATCGTATTCGATGGCATAACCCGGACGAACGATGTGGGCGTTTTCCATGCCGCGAATCGATTGGACGATCTGCAGTTGCACGTCAAACGGCAGAGAGGTGGAAATCCCGTTCGGGTACAGCTCGTGCGTCGTCAGGCCCTCGGGTTCGATGAAGACCTGATGGCTTTCCTTGTCGGCAAAACGATGGATCTTGTCTTCGATCGATGGGCAATAACGCGGGCCGATACCTTCGATCACGCCGGAATACATTGGCGAGCGATCCAGGTTGGCAGCAATGATTTCGTGAGTGCGGGCGTTGGTATGGGTGATCCAGCAGCTCACCTGTTTCGGGTGCTGCGCTTTGGAGCCCATGAACGACATGACCGGAATCGGCGTATCGCCCGGCTGCTCGGTCATCACCGAGAAATCCACAGACCGGCCATCGATGCGCGGTGGCGTACCGGTTTTCAGGCGACCGACACGCAACGGCAGCTCACGCAGACGCTGAGCCAGTGCGATTGAGGGTGGATCACCTGCGCGACCGCCGGAATAGTTCTGCATGCCGATGTGGATAAGTCCACCGAGGAAAGTCCCGGTGGTCAGCACCACGGAATCAGCGAAGAAGCGCAGGCCCATCTGGGTCACAACACCGCGCACCTGGTCCTGCTCGACGATCAGGTCATCGGCTGCCTGTTGAAATATCCACAGGTTCGGCTGGTTTTCCAGGATTTCGCGGACAGCGGCCTTGTACAGGACACGGTCGGCCTGGGCACGAGTAGCCCGCACGGCCGGGCCTTTGCGGCTGTTCAATACACGAAACTGGATGCCACCTCTATCGGTAGCCATGGCCATCGCCCCGCCAAGGGCATCGATTTCCTTGACCAGGTGGCTTTTGCCAATCCCACCAATGGCAGGGTTGCAGCTCATGGCGCCGAGGGTTTCCACGTTATGCGTCAGCAACAGGGTTTTAGCCCCCATGCGTGCTGATGCAAGTGCTGCCTCGGTACCGGCATGACCGCCGCCGATGACGATCACTTCAAAACGGGAAGGGAAATCCACCACGCACCTCGTGCCTGCTTAATTCAGGTAATTCGGAAAATAGGTTTGAGCCTGGCTTTGGGCGTTTTTCGAGCCAGGTCGGCAAGTATAGGGACTTCCCCTTTCCTAAAGAACCCTTTGCACAAAATTTAACCAGCTGTGGAGAAGTCGAGGTTAAAGAAATTAAAAAGAAAGAAATTTATAAAACCTTTGTTTTTATGTTTATTCTTACTGACCCGCATTTCTGTGGATAAATCTCTGTAGGCCTTTATATTCAATATGTACAGAGATTCAAAACCCTGTGATCAGGTACGGCTGAGGGGCTTGGATAACCGGTGTAAGCCTGTGGATGAATGGGATGGTTATCCACAGAGGCCGTTATCTTCAGTTTTGAAGGGGGTTTATCAACTGAGCTCAGGGTCAGTTATTCACAGGGCTTAATCCGTCGAAAAATTGGCTTTTGATCCAGGCACCGCCCACAGGCAAGCCGCCATGCAGGGCAATCGTTCCAGAAAAGGGGAGAAAACCGGCTGTATGGACTCGTTATAGGGTCGATAGCAGCCCGGTTCTTGAGGGATTGGGTTACTTACCGATGCAGAAGCTGGAGAAGATTCGACCCAGCAGGTCATCAGAGCTGAAGGCCCCGGTAATTTCCCCGAGAGATTGCTGGGCCTGACGTAAATCTTCGGCCAGTAGCTCACCGGCGCCGGCGAGGGTCAGTTGCGCGCGACCGTGCTCCAGCGCCGCGCTGGCATGGCGCAACGCCTCAAGGTGCCGACGGCGGGCGCTGAAGCTGCTTTCCGATGTCTGCTCGTAACCCATGCAGGCCTTCAAATGTTCGCGCAGCAACTCCAGTCCCATATCCGCGGATTTCGCGCTAAGGCTAATGGTGACGTGGCCATCGGCGCTGACCTCCAGGGTCACGGGTTCCCCGGACAGGTCGGCCTTGTTACGAATCAGCGTGACTTTCGAAGGGTCAGGCCGGGTTTCCAGAAACTCTGGCCACAAAGCGAAAGGATCATCCGCTTCCGGGGCCGTGGCATCGACCACCAACAACACGCGGTCAGCCTCGCCAATGGCTTTGAGCGCACGCTCCACGCCTATTTTTTCCACATGGTCGTCGGTATCGCGCAGGCCGGCCGTGTCGACCACATGCAGGGGCATGCCATCGATGTGGATATGTTCGCGAAGAATATCCCGGGTGGTGCCGGCGATCTCGGTGACAATCGCGGCCTCACGGCCTGCCAAGGCGTTGAGGAGGCTGGATTTGCCGGCATTTGGCCTTCCTGCGATCACCACCGTCATACCATCGCGCAACAGGGCGCCTTGCCCGGCTTCGCGCAGTACTGTGGATAACTCATCGCGGACTTTATCGAGCATGCTCAGCACGTGACCATCGGCGAGAAAGTCGATTTCTTCCTCAGGAAAGTCGATCGCTGCCTCGACGTAGATCCGCAGGCCGATCAGTTGCTCGGTGAGGTTATGCACACGCTGGGAAAAAGCGCCCTGCAGGGAACGCAACGCATTGCGCGCAGCCTGTGCAGAACTGGCTTCGATCAAATCAGCGATGGCTTCGGCCTGGGCCAGGTCGAGCTTGTCATTGAGGAATGCGCGTTCGCTGAACTCGCCTGGCCGTGCAAGACGACACCCCAGTTCAAGGCAACGCTTGAGCAACATGTCCAGGACGATCGGACCACCATGGCCTTGCAGTTCCAGCACATCTTCGCCGGTAAACGAGTTGGGACCGGGAAAATACAAAGCCAGGCCTTCATCGAGCACCTGCTGGTCATCACTGAAAAAAGGGCCGTAGTGAGCAAACCGCGGTTTGAGTTCTCGACCGCTGATGGCCTTGGCCGCAACGCTGGCCAAAGGTCCCGAAATACGGACGATGCCGACTCCGCCGCGACCTTGGGCAGTTGCAACGGCGGCGATGGTTTCACGAGGTGCGCTCATAAACCGGTATCCAGACAAAAGTGGCAGATAGCAAAACGCCCCACTAGGGGGCGTTTTGTGTGGTTATCCACAGAGCAAGTTACGCCTCGGCTTTTTTCGCAGCCGCTTCGATCTTACGCGTGATGTACCACTGCTGGGTAATCGACAACACGTTGTTCACAACCCAGTACAGCACCAGGCCCGCAGGGAACCACAGGAAGAAGAAGGTGAAGATGATCGGCATCATCTTCATGACCTTCGCCTGCATAGGGTCCGGAGGCGTTGGGTTCAGCTGCTGCTGAATGAACATGGTTGCGCCCATGATGATCGGCAGGATGAAGAACGGATCCTTGATCGACAGGTCGGTAATCCACAGCATGAACGGTGCCTGACGCATCTCCACGCTTTCCAGCAGCACCCAGTACAGCGCCAGGAACACAGGCATTTGGACAAGAATCGGCAAGCAACCACCCAACGGGTTGATCTTCTCTTTCTTGTACAGCTCCATCATGGCCTGGGACATTTTCTGCCGGTCATCGCCATGTTGTTCTTTCAGGGCGGCCAGTTTCGGTGCCACTGCGCGCATGCGAGCCATGGATTTGTAACTGGCAGCCGACAATGGGAAGAAGATCCCCTTGATCAGCATGGTCAGGAAGATGATCGACCAGCCCCAGTTACCGACGATGCTGTGGATATGTTGCAGCAGCCAGAAGATTGGCTGGGCAATAAACCACAGGAACCCGTAGTCCACGGTCAGTTCCAGACCTGGGGACAACTCTTTCAACACCGCTTGGCTTTTTGGACCGGCATACAAAATGGCGCTGGTTTCGACGGTTGCACCAGGTGCAGCGGTCAATGCCGGGCCGGTATAACCGACGATGTAGTTGCCTTTGCTGTCTTTGCGCGTCTGGACGACGTTGTTCTCGCCTTTCTGCGGGATCCAGGCGGTTACAAAATAGTGCTGCAACCAGGCAACCCAGCCACCTTGGACGGTTTCCTTGAGCTGCGCTTTGTCCATATCTTTCATGGACACTTTTTTGTAAGGCTCCGAACTTGTCCACAGGGCAGCGCCCAGGTAAGTCGCGGTACCGGTGGCGGTGCTGGAGGAAGGATCATCGCTGGCGTCACGCTTGAGCTGCGCGAACATCGCACCAGACCAAGGCTGTGCGCTCTGGTTGTCGATCAGGTAGGAAACGGTCACGTCATACAGGCCACGTTTCAAAGTGAAACGCTTGATGTAATTGACGCCGTCCTTGCTGAACTTCAGGTCCACGATCAATTGGTCCTGACCGTCAGCCAGTTGATAAGTCTTCTTCTCGGAGGAGTAAACCGGGCGGCCGGCCGGGTTTGCATCCGGGCCGTTGGTGCCGATCAGACCACTTTGGGCCAGATAGGTCCGCTCATTGCCATTATCGAACAGCTGGAATGGAATTTCCGGGTGGTCCTGGCGGCGCGGATACAACGGCAGCTTCAACTGAGCAACGTCACCACCTTGTGGATCTATTGCCAGCTCAAGCACGTCCGTCTTGATCTGGATCAGATCCTTGCTTGCAGCCACAGGGGCTTCGGCAGGAGCAGTGGTATCGTTTGCCGCGCGCGGGATGTCGTCATTGCTGGCGGTATTATTGCCAGTGGTGGTGTCCGGCAAGCTCGGTGCGGTGGTATTGCTGGCTGCAACATTCTGAGTCGGCAGGGCAGCCTGGCCATAGTCCTGGTTCCATTTAAGAACCATTACGTAGGACACGATTGCCAGGGCGACGATCAGGATCGTGCGTTTGATATCCATGATTACTCGGCCATCGAAGAAGAACGGGAGGTAGGGATAGGCGGAACCGGGTCATAACCGCCGGGATTCCACGGATGACAGCGACCTAAACGACGAAAGGTCAGCCAGCCACCGCGCAGAAGGCCATGATTTTCTATGGCTTCATACGCGTAGCAAGAACAACTGGGGTAGAAACGACAGTGACTGGCCATCAGGGGACTAATGGCGTAGCGATAAAACTGGATCGGAACGAGTGCCAGTTTACGCATCGGGACTGTCTACCCCTACAGTTTCGGTGTTGACTGCTGGCGGTGCAGGCTTGTTACGAGCCAAGCGCTTCCAGAGTTTGCCGAAATGCTGAATCAATTCGGGGTTTTCTACGTCACCCAAACCTTTGCGCGCGACGATAACAATGTCCCAACCGACCAGTGAATCCTGGTTCAGGCGAAACGATTCGCGCATCAGACGTTTGAGGCGATTGCGCTGAACGGAGAGCTTGACGCTCTTTTTCCCGATAACCAGCCCTAGTCGGGGGTGATCGAGATCGTTGCTGCGCGCAAGGAGCAGGAGATTTTTCCCCGGAACCTTGCCGGTAGGGGAGTCAAAGACTGCCTTGAAATGCCGGGGTGTAAGCAGACGCTTTTCCCGACTGAAGTCCTGACTCACCTCCAGTGCCGGATTATCAAACTGCCAGACGCGCACGACCTTTGGCGCGGCGACGCGACAGGACGGCACGACCGTTCTTGGTAGCCATGCGAGCACGGAAACCGTGGGTACGAGCGCGTTTGATAGTGCTTGGTTGGAAAGTACGTTTCATGTCGTGTTACCTGGGTTCGTCCACAACGGGCCGGAATGGCCCCCGTTTTAAGAGACCGGGGATTCTAGAGAAAGCAAGCCTCTAGGTCAATTTCCAACCAGCGTTTACTTGAAATAGATGTCCCGCCTGGATAGCGGCTTCATCTCAGACCTCCAGATATAGAAATAAAAAGAAGGGGATTATTTAAAGCTTTTCTGTAAAGCTTATAAAAGCAAGGCTGGCATGTGTCTGTGGATAACCGTGCAGAGCCCTTGTATTACGCCATGTACAGAGAATGACAACTACAGGGGAAAACGGTGTTCAGCCTGTGCTGCGCTGTCGGATAAGCTGTGTGTGGAATGGCCAGTTATCCACAGGACGGTTATCCACCGAGTTCAACCCCCACTTGTGCAACGACCTTAGGGGAGGTTATCCACAGACCTTATCCACCGACCGCCTGTCGTCTTGCTCTAGGTTAAGGCATTGATAAATCATGGTGGATGAGCAACCTGCATGTGGATAAGTGGACGTCCGCTCGCTACAATGGCCGCTTGTTTTTGCCTCACCGGCTTTCAACTTAGGGGATATCCGTGTCAGTGGAACTTTGGCAGCAGTGCGTGGAGCTTTTGCGCGATGAGCTGCCTGCCCAACAATTCAACACTTGGATCCGTCCGCTACAGGTCGAAGCCGAAGGCGACGAGTTGCGCGTCTACGCACCGAACCGTTTCGTTCTTGACTGGGTCAACGAAAAGTACCTGGGGCGGGTCCTTGAGCTGCTTGATGAGCATGGCAATGGCATGGCGCCTGCGCTGTCCTTATTAATAGGCAGCAAACGCAGCTCGACTCCGCGCGCGGCCCCCAACGCCCCGTTAGCCGCAGCGGCCTCCCAGGCCCAGGCTGTCGCGGCGCCGGTTAACCATGCCGCACCGGCCCCCACGCCGGCACCGAGCAAGCGTAATGCACAAAAAGTGGCCGAAGTCAGCGAGGAGCCCTCACGGGACAGCTTCGACCCAATGGCCGGCGCCAGCTCCCAACAAGCTCCGGTGCGCGCTGAACAACGCACCGTCCAGGTCGAAGGCGCGCTCAAGCACACCAGTTACCTGAACCGCACCTTCACCTTCGAGAACTTTGTTGAAGGCAAGTCCAACCAACTGGCGCGAGCGGCAGCCTGGCAGGTCGCCGACAACCCCAAGCATGGCTACAACCCGCTCTTCCTTTATGGTGGCGTAGGCTTGGGTAAAACCCACTTGATGCACGCGGTGGGTAACCACTTATTAAAGAAGAACCCGAATGCCAAGGTCGTGTACCTGCATTCCGAGCGTTTCGTGGCCGACATGGTCAAGGCGCTGCAACTGAACGCGATCAACGAGTTCAAGCGTTTCTACCGTTCGGTGGATGCTTTGCTGATCGACGACATTCAGTTCTTCGCCCGCAAGGAACGCTCCCAGGAAGAGTTCTTCCATACCTTCAATGCGTTGCTTGAAGGCGGGCAGCAGGTCATTCTTACCAGTGACCGCTACCCGAAAGAAATTGAAGGTCTTGAAGAACGTCTCAAGTCGCGTTTTGGCTGGGGCCTGACGGTTGCCGTCGAGCCGCCGGAGCTGGAAACCCGGGTGGCGATCCTGATGAAGAAGGCTGATCAGGCCAAGGTCGAACTGCCTCACGACGCCGCATTCTTCATTGCCCAGCGTATCCGCTCGAACGTCCGTGAGCTCGAAGGTGCCCTCAAGCGGGTCATCGCTCATTCGCACTTCATGGGCCGCGACATCACCATCGAGTTGATTCGCGAGTCCTTGAAGGATTTGTTAGCGCTCCAGGACAAGCTGGTTTCTGTGGATAACATTCAGCGCACTGTCGCTGAATACTACAAAATCAAGATATCCGACCTGCTTTCCAAACGCCGTTCGCGTTCGGTGGCTCGCCCGCGTCAGGTGGCGATGGCCTTGTCCAAGGAGCTGACCAACCACAGTCTTCCGGAAATCGGCGACGTGTTTGGCGGACGCGACCACACCACGGTGTTGCACGCCTGTCGTAAGATCAACGAACTTAAGGAATCCGACGCGGACATCCGCGAGGACTACAAGAACCTGCTGCGAACACTGACCACTTGATGACCACCAGCGCAGCTTATTAAGGCAAGGGACTAGACCATGCATTTCACCATTCAACGCGAAGCCCTGTTGAAACCCCTGCAACTGGTCGCAGGCGTCGTCGAACGCCGCCAGACCTTGCCGGTACTTTCCAACGTGCTGCTGGTTGTCGAAGGCCAGCAATTGTCGCTGACCGGTACCGACCTGGAAGTCGAGCTGGTCGGTCGTGTACAGCTTGAAGAACCGGCCGATCCGGGTTCCATCACCGTGCCGGCGCGCAAGCTGATGGATATCTGCAAAAGCCTGCCCAACGATGCGCTGATCGACATCAAGGTCGATGAGCAGAAGCTCGTGGTCAAGGCCGGTCGCAGCCGTTTCACCTTGTCGACGCTGCCGGCCAACGACTTCCCGACTGTGGAAGAAGGCCCTGGCTCGCTGACTTGCAGCCTCGAGCAAAGCAAATTGCGCCGTTTGATCGAACGCACCAGCTTCGCCATGGCGCAGCAGGACGTGCGTTACTACCTCAACGGCATGCTCCTGGAAGTGTCCGCCGGTATCATCCGTGCCGTCGCCACCGACGGTCACCGTTTGGCCATGTGCTCGATGCAGGCCGATATCGGTCAGCCAGACCGCCACCAAGTCATCGTCCCGCGCAAAGGTATCCTGGAATTGGCGCGCCTGCTGACCGAGCCGGACGGCAATGTCAGCATCGTATTGGGCCAGCACCATATCCGCGCCACAACGGGTGAGTTCACCTTCACCTCGAAGCTGGTCGATGGCAAGTTCCCTGACTACGAGCGTGTGCTGCCAAAAGGCGGCGACAAGCTGGTCCTGGGTGACCGCCAGGCGCTGCGCGAGGCGTTCAGCCGTACCGCGATCCTGTCCAACGAGAAGTACCGCGGCATTCGTCTGCAACTGGCCAACGGTCAGCTGAAAATCCAGGCGAACAACCCTGAGCAGGAAGAAGCGGAAGAAGAAGTAGGCGTTGAATACAACGGCGGCTCTCTGGAAATCGGCTTCAACGTCAGCTACCTGCTCGACGTACTGGGCGTGATGACCACTGAGCAAGTGCGTCTGATCCTGTCGGACTCCAACAGCAGTGCGCTGGTGCAGGAGTCCGATAACGACGACTCGGCCTACGTTGTCATGCCGATGCGTCTGTAATCATGCCCAGCAGAAGCTAGATGTCCTTAAGTCGCGTCTCGGTCACCGCGGTGCGCAATCTGCACCCGGTGACCTTCTCCCCTTCCCCCCGCATCAATATCCTTTACGGCGCTAACGGCAGCGGCAAAACCAGCGTTCTGGAAGCTGTTCACCTGCTGGGGCTTGCTCGTTCGTTTCGCAGCACCCGTCTGTTACCAGTCATCCAATACGATCAGTTGGCCTGCACCGTGTTCGGACAGGTGGAGCTGGCGCAAGGCGGTCACAGTGCCTTGGGGATATCACGGGACCGGCAAGGCGAATTCCAGATCCGCATCGATGGGCAGAATGCCCGCAGCGCCGCGCAACTGGCGGAGATCCTACCGTTGCAATTGATTAACCCGGACAGTTTCCGCTTGCTGGAGGGCGCGCCGAAGATTCGTCGACAGTTTCTCGACTGGGGCGTGTTCCACGTGGAACCGCGTTTCATGGCCACTTGGCAGCGCTTGCAGAAGGCGCTGCGCCAGCGAAATTCCTGGCTGCGGCATGGTACACTTGACGCCGTTTCGCAAGCGGTTTGGGACAGGGAACTGTGCCAGGCCAGCGCTGAAATAGATGAATACCGCCGCGCTTACATCAAAGCCTTGAAACCGGTCTTCGAGCAGACCTTGAGCGAACTGGTTGAGCTTGAGGGCCTGACGCTCAGCTATTACCGAGGCTGGGACAAGGACCGGGAACTGAGCACCGTGCTGGCTGGTTCGCTGCAGCGGGACCAGCAGATGGGCCATACCCAGGCTGGACCGCAACGCGCTGACCTGCGGCTTAGATTGGGCGCACATAATGCCGCGGACATCTTGTCCCGGGGACAGCAGAAGTTGGTGGTGTGCGCATTGCGTATTGCCCAGGGCCATTTGGTCAGCCAGGCTCGGCGCGGTCAGTGTATTTATCTGGTGGATGACTTGCCGTCCGAATTGGACGAAGCCCACCGCCGCGCGCTCTGCCGCTTGCTGGAAGACTTACGCTGCCAGGTTTTTATCACCTGTGTAGATCACGAATTATTGAGGGAAGGCTGGCAGACGGAAACGCCAGTCGCTCTGTTCCACGTGGAACAGGGCCGTATCACCCAGACCCACGACCATCGGGAGTGAAGGCATTGAGCGAAGAAAATACGTACGACTCAACGAGCATTAAAGTGCTGAAAGGCCTGGATGCCGTACGCAAACGTCCCGGTATGTACATTGGTGACACCGACGATGGCAGCGGTCTGCACCACATGGTGTTCGAGGTGGTCGACAACTCCATCGACGAAGCCCTCGCCGGTCATTGCGATGACATCAGCATCATTATCCACCCGGATGAGTCCATCACTGTTCGTGACAACGGTCGTGGCATCCCGGTAGACGTACACAAGGAAGAAGGCGTTTCCGCAGCCGAGGTCATCATGACCGTGCTGCACGCCGGCGGTAAGTTCGATGACAACTCCTACAAGGTTTCCGGCGGTCTGCACGGCGTAGGTGTATCGGTTGTGAACGCACTGTCCGAAGAGCTTGTCCTTACTGTTCGCCGCAGTGGCAAGATCTGGGAACAAACCTACGTCCACGGTGTGCCTCAGGCGCCGATGGCCATCGTAGGCGACAGTGAAACCACCGGCACCCAGATTCACTTCAAGGCTTCCAGCGAAACCTTCAAGAACATCCACTTCAGCTGGGACATCCTGGCCAAGCGGATTCGTGAACTGTCCTTCCTCAACTCCGGTGTCGGCATCGTCCTCAAGGATGAGCGCAGCGGCAAGGAAGAGCTGTTCAAGTACGAAGGCGGTCTGCGTGCATTCGTTGAATACCTGAACACCAACAAGACTGCGGTGAACCAGGTGTTCCACTTCAACGTCCAGCGTGAAGATGGCATTGGCGTGGAAATCGCCCTGCAGTGGAACGACAGCTTCAACGAGAACCTGTTGTGCTTCACCAACAACATTCCACAGCGCGATGGCGGTACTCACCTGGTGGGTTTCCGTTCGGCGCTGACCCGTAACCTGAACAACTACATCGAACAGGAAGGCCTGGCGAAGAAGCATAAAGTCGCCACCACCGGTGACGATGCCCGTGAAGGCCTGACGGCGATCATTTCGGTGAAAGTGCCGGATCCGAAGTTCAGTTCCCAGACCAAGGACAAGTTGGTGTCTTCCGAAGTGAAGACCGCGGTCGAACAGGAAATGGGCAAGTACTTCTCCGACTTCCTGTTGGAAAACCCCAACGAAGCCAAGCTGGTGGTCGGTAAGATGATCGACGCCGCCCGCGCCCGTGAAGCCGCGCGCAAGGCCCGTGAGATGACCCGCCGCAAAGGTGCGCTGGATATCGCCGGCCTGCCGGGCAAACTGGCCGACTGCCAGGAAAAGGACCCTGCCCTGTCTGAACTGTACCTCGTGGAAGGTGACTCTGCTGGCGGTTCCGCCAAGCAGGGTCGCAACCGCCGCACCCAGGCTATCCTGCCGCTCAAGGGCAAGATCCTGAACGTCGAGAAAGCGCGCTTCGACAAGATGATCTCCTCGCAGGAAGTCGGCACGCTCATCACTGCGCTGGGCTGTGGCATCGGCCGCGATGAGTACAACATCGACAAGCTGCGTTATCACAACATCATCATCATGACCGACGCCGACGTCGACGGTTCGCACATCCGCACCCTGTTGCTGACGTTCTTCTTCCGTCAGTTGCCGGAGCTGATCGAGCGCGGCTACATCTATATCGCCCAGCCTCCGCTGTACAAGGTCAAGAAAGGCAAGCAAGAGCAATACATCAAAGACGACGACGCCATGGAAGAGTACATGACTCAGTCGGCCCTGGAAGATGCGAGCCTGCACCTGAACGAGGAGGCTCCAGGCATTTCTGGCGAAGCTCTCGAACGTCTGGTTAACGACTTCCGCCTGGTGATGAAGACCCTCAAGCGTCTGTCGCGCCTGTACCCACAGGAGCTGACCGAGCACTTCATCTACCTGCCGGCTGTCAGCATGGAACAGCTGTCCGATCACGCTGCAATGCAGGATTGGCTGGCCCAGTACGAAGTTCGTCTGCGTACCGTCGAGAAGTCTGGCCTGGTGTACAAAGCCAGCCTGCGTGAAGACCGTGAGCGTAACGTCTGGCTGCCAGAGGTCGAACTGATCTCCCACGGCCTGTCGAACTACGTCACCTTCAACCGCGACTTCTTCGGCAGCAACGACTACAAGACCGTCGTCTCCCTGGGCGCGCAACTGAGCACCCTGTTGGACGAAGGCGCGTACATCCAGCGTGGTGAGCGCAAGAAAGCCGTCACCGAGTTCAAGGAAGCCCTTGAGTGGCTGATGGCCGAAAGCACCAAGCGCCACACCATCCAGCGCTATAAAGGGCTGGGTGAAATGAACCCGGACCAGCTGTGGGAAACCACCATGGACCCGGGCTCGCGCCGGATGCTGAAAGTCACCATCGAAGACGCCATTGGCGCGGACCAGATCTTCAACACCCTGATGGGTGATGCGGTCGAGCCTCGTCGTGACTTCATCGAAAGCAATGCGTTGGCGGTGTCTAACCTGGATTTCTGATCCGGCCACCCTGCCCCAACGAAAAAGGCCAACGCATATGCGTTGGCCTTTTTTTTCGCTCGAGGGTCCTAACTCGCCACCGAAGCCTCACTCCCCGCCGCCACACTCTCCAACCGATACCCATACCCATAAATCGTCAGCAACTGCCAACCCCGATCCGCCGTCAGCCCAAGCTTGTTGCGCAGGCGGTAGATGTGGGTGTCGAGGGGGCGGGACGAGGTCATTTCCTCGTGGGTCCAGAAGCGTTCGTAGAAATACTCCCGAGACAGTGGGCGGCCCAGGTTGGCGAACAGGCAGCGGGCCAGACGGTACTCTCGTTCGGTGAGGCTGATGGGTATGCCGGCGCGGGTGACGGTGAGTTCGGCGTCGTCGAATTCCAGGTCGTTGAATACCAGCACGTCGCTGGCTGGAGCGCGCTGCAGGTTATGGCGCCGCAACACGGCGGTGACCCGGGCCTTGAGTTCGTTGGGCCTGAAGGGTTTGCTCACGTAGTCGTCGGCTCCGGCATTGAGGGCCTGGACCACATCGTGCTCGCCGTCGCGGCTGGTGAGCATGATGGCGGCCGGCGGCGAGTCCATGTGCTCGCGCGTCCAGCGCAGCAGCGACAACCCGCTGATGTCGGGCAATTGCCAGTCGAGGATCAACAGGTCGAAGGTTTCCCGGCGCAGTTGCCGCAACAGGTCTTCGCCGCGCTCAAAACTGTGCAAGGTCCAGGCTTGCTCGCCCCTGCCGGGGATCTGCTGCAGTGTCTGTTCCACCCGGCGCAGCTCGGCCGGTTCGTCATCCAGTATGGCGACACGCATGGGATGCGATTCCTTGATCTCGAGAGTAACGGACATCACCAGGGTGGCCATGCAATCTGAACAAATATTCCACTCGCCCGATGTAGCTTCGACGAACCGATAAGTTGTCGGGTTGCAGGTCCCCTGTCGCTGGCAGTGACAATACCGGCTCATGACGCGCAGGGAAAGGTAGCAGCGCGCCACCTATCGAGTCCGCTATAGTCTTTGGTCTTCAGCCTGCTGGTGCGACACGCGACCCCCATGAAAAAAATCCCCCGTTCCTATGTTCTGTCAGGGTGCTTATGAGCAACCAGCGTCGTCGTGAAAGCCGTGAACCGACCCAAGTCCAACGCATGTTTCGCCAATTGGTACGGGAATGGTTGTGGATAAGTCTTCTTCTGTTACCGCTCACCGCGTTGTTGTCGTTCAGTACCCAACCAACTCGCCACGGCCCAGGGGCGGCGTTGTTGTCGGTGTTTGTGGTCGCCGTCGTGCTGGGGTTGCTATTGCTGCGCCCTCGCCTGGCGCTATGGACGACAGTGGGGGGCATGAGTGTGGCCCTGCTGATCAGTGTTGTACTCGCAGCTGAAGGTTGGTGGTGGTCGCCCATGGCGAGCGTGCTGGGCATCGTGTTTGGTTATCTGATCTGGAATTGGCGACGCCTGAGCGTGGTGCTGGCCTACTTTGGCTGGGAGCTGGCGCGCCTGGATGCGGAACCCAAGGTGTTCCCCGAACGGCGTCGTGCCCCCTACACGGGCAGCGACCGCTTGCAGGGCCAGATCATGGCTCTGGAACAAGCCATGGGGCGAACTCGGGACACCCGCCGTTTTATTGCCGATGGCCTCGAATACCTGCCCGTGGCCACAATGATCAGCGATCCCCAAGGCAGAATATTGCTCGGTAACCGCAAAGCTCGTGATCTCTTCGGCCATGGCTTGGCGGGGGGTGATGTATTGGAACATCTCGCACAGCTAGGTTACCCAGGATTGGAACGTGGGCAGCCTCACCGGTTATCCACATTGCCACTGGTGGAGTTTCGCGACAGCCGGGAGCGCAGCCTGCGTCTGGAACGCGCACCGCTCTTGCCTGTTGATGGAGAGGCGCCGATTGGCTGGTTACTGAGCCTCATCGACCTGAGTGCAGAACGCGAAGCCGAGGAGCAGCGCAGCGTCATGTTGCGTTTTTTATCCCATGATTTGCGCGCGCCCCACTCAGCGATCCTGGCGCTGCTGGATGTGCAGCGGCATCAGACGGGGGCGAATAATCCGCTCTTCGATCAGATCGAGCGCCAGGTGCGTCGCGCCCTGGAATTGACCGACGGCTTCGTGCAACTGGCCAAGGCCGAATCCGAGGCTTACCAATTCCAGCCGACGCTGTTCGCCATGTTGGTGCTGGATGTACTTGACCAAGCGCTGCCGATTGCCCAGGTAAAACGCATCCAGTTGATTCATGAAATAGAGGATGAAGAGGCGATGGTGAGGGCGGATCAACCGTTGCTGACCCGTGCCCTGTTCAATCTGCTGGAAAATGCCATCAAGTACAGCACGCCCGACGCCTGCATTTCGCTGCAGGTTCATTGCACGTCGGGGTGGTTGATCTGCAACGTCGCCGACCAAGGCAAGGGCATCAGTGCCGAAGAACTGCCGGATCTGTTCAGTCAGTATCGTCGGTTTTCGTCGGCCCAAGGGGTCGATGGCATTGGCTTGGGGTTATCGATGGTCAAGGCCGTGGTTGACCATCACGAGGGGAAAATCGAATGCCATAGCGTGGTAGGTAAAGGTACAACGTTCAGCCTGCGATTTCCGTTGTTGGCAGAGTAAAAGATCGTCCGAACGCGGCCCGAGCCTTGGGACGATCTTTTGCTGCTATAAAAACTTATGCACCTGAAGGCGGGTTTTATGTGTTTATGAAATATGTATTAAAAACAAAGACATAAAACACAAAAGTAACGGATTACGAAAAAACGGTACACAGGTTATCCACAGATATCAAACAGCAGCTTGTTCCGTGGACACTTCCGCGACAGGGCCGGGAGGAAGCGAACCCATTTCCCGTTGTGTCTGTTCATTCCAGGCTTGTACGCGCTCATTAAGCTCGGCAATGGCGCGAGGCCCGCTACCTTCGGCATACATCGGTTGGCCGATCACCACGGTGATGACGCCCGGGGTCCGGAGCCAGCCACCCTTGGGCCAGAACTTACCGGCATTGTGTGCAATCGGCAGCACCGGCAGGTCAGCGTTTACCGCCAAAGCGCTACCACTGCGCGAAAATTTTCCGATGGTCCCGTAGGGAACACGCGTGCCCTCCGGAAAGATCAGCACCCAAACCTTGTCCTTGAGGAGCTCATCACCTTTTTTCGCCACCTGCTTGAGGGCAACCTTGGGATTGTCCCGGTCAATGGCGATTGGACGTAGCATTGCCATGGCCCAACCGAAGAACGGTACAAACAGCAGCTCACGTTTGAGCACTTGGCTCAGGGGCTCGAAGTAAGCCGACAGGAAGAACGTCTCCCAAGTGCTCTGATGGTTGGACTGGATCACGCACGGCCGGTCAGGCACATTTTCTGCGCCTTTTATTTCATACCGTATACCCAGAAAGACCTTGCTCAGCCACAGCGCGCAACGGCACCAGTACACATTGATAAAACGGTAGCGCGTCCTGAAGGACATGAAAGGCGCGACAAAAAAACTCAAGGAGCACCACAGCAAGGAACTGGTGCCCAGCAGCAGGTAAAAGAGGAAGGTTCTGATGGCCTGCAATATCGACATAGCGGCATTTACCGTTGCGGGCAATGCCCGCCTGTTGAAGCGCTTCCCGAACAGTCCTTGATCAGGATGTCTTGGGAGCTCTAATTGTGGATAAGTTCAGCGGCAATCGCCGCCAAGTCTTCAAAAATCAAGGTGCCCACCGGCAGGGTCTTGCCCAAAGTCTTCTCGCCTTTTCCGGTCTTTACTAAAACTGGCTGACAATCGACGGCCTTGGCCGCCTCCAGGTCACCGAGGCTGTCGCCGACGAACCACACACCCGCCAGCGCCATGTCGTAATGCGCGGCAATGGTTTTCAGCATGCCGGGCTTGGGCTTGCGGCAATCGCAACCTTCGTCCGGCCCGTGTGGGCAATAGACGATCAGCCCGACTTCCCCGCCCTGCTCAGCCACCAATTCGCGCAAGTGCTCATGCATGGCCTCAAGGACCGCCAGGTCGTAGTAACCGCGGGCAATGCCCGACTGGTTGGTGGCAACCGCCACCGTCCAGCCGGCCTTGCTCAACTGCGCAATGGCTTCGATCGAACCGGGGAGTGGCAACCACTCCTCCACCGATTTGATGTAAGCGTCGGAGTCGTGATTGATCACTCCGTCCCGATCGAGAATCAGCAGTTTCAACAGCAGCCCCTCAACCCAGCATGGAAATGTCGGCAATATTGAGGAACAGGCCCCGCAGGCGTGCCAGCAGTGCATAGCGGTTCTTGCGAACGTCTTCGTTGTCCGCATTCACCATCACGGCTTCAAAGAACGCATCGACAGGATCGCGCAGTGCTGCCAGGCGTGCCAGCGCTTCGGCATACTCGCGCTTTTCCATAAGCGGTTGCACGGACGTAGACGCCTGCTGGATAGCCGAGTTAAGAGAGAACTCCACGGCGTTATCAAAGTAACGCGCCTCAGGTACGCTGAAAATGGTTGGCTCGACCTTGCTCAACAGATTCGACACCCGCTTGTTCACCGCCGCCAGCGCTGCCGCTTCCGGCAATTGGCGGAAAGCCTGCACCGCTTGTACGCGCTGATCGAAGTCCAGGGCCGAACCTGGCTTCAGGGCACGCACCGACAGGTAGGTGGCCACATCGACGCCTTCGTCTTCATAACGCGCACGCAGGCGGTCGAAGATGAATTCCAGAACGGCATCGGCCAGGCCGGCAGATTTGACCTTGCTGCCGAACGCGTTGACGGCGAATGCCACGGCGTCGTTCAGGTCCAGGTCCAGTTGCTTGTCGATCAGGATCCGCAGCACGCCCAACGCCGCACGACGCAAGGCATATGGGTCTTTGCTGCCGGTGGGCAGCATGCCAATGCCGAAGATGCCCACCAGGGTGTCGAGCTTGTCGGCGATGGCCACGGCCGCACCGGTCAGGGTGGTCGGCAGTTCAGCACCGGCACCGCGCGGCATGTACTGCTCGTTCAGCGCCAGGGCTACGTCTTGCGGTTCGCCGTCATTGAGGGCGTAGTAGTAACCGGCGACGCCTTGCATCTCCGGGAACTCACCGACCATTTCGGTGGACAGGTCGCACTTGGACAGGATGCCGGCCCGCGCCGCGCGCTGGGCGTCGCCGCCGATGCGTGGAGCGATGAAGGCGGCCAGTTTCGACACGCGCTCGGCCTTGTCGTAGACGCTGCCGAGTTTTTCCTGGAACACCACGTTCTGCAGGCGTTCGTTGAAGCTTTCCAGGGGCTGTTTCTTGTCTTGCTTGAAGAAGAACTCGGCGTCGGTCAGGCGCGGGCGAACGACTTTCTCGTTACCGGCGATGATCTGCTGCGGGTCCTTGCTTTCGATGTTGGCCACCGTGATGAAGCGCGGCAGCAACTTGCCTTCGGCGTCGAGCAGGCAGAAGTACTTCTGGTTGTCCTGCATGGTGGTGATCAGCGCTTCCTGGGGCACTTCAAGGAAACGTTCCTCGAACGAGCACACCAGCGGCACTGGCCATTCCACCAGCGCGGTCACTTCGTCCAACAGGTTTGGCGGCACAATGGCGGTGCCTTCCTGCTGAGTGGCCAGCTCTTCGGTGCGCTTGCTGATCAGTTCGCGGCGCTCGTTGGCGTCGGCCAACACGTAGGCCGCACGCAGGTCGGCCAGGTAATTGGCCGGCGAGGTGATGCGCACGCTCTGCGGATGATGGAAGCGATGGCCGCGGGAATCGCGACCGGCCTTCTGCGCCAGAATCGTGCAATCGATGACCTGGTCACCGAGCAGCATCACCAGCCATTGGGTCGGACGCACGAACTCTTCCTTGCGCGCGGCCCAGCGCATGCGCTTAGGGATCGGCAAGTCATTGAGGGAGTCTTCGACGATGGTCGGCAACAGGCTGGCGGTCGGCTTGCCCTTGATGCTCTGGCTGTAGCGCAGCTTCGGCCCGCTCTGGTCGATTTCGCTCAGGTCCACGCCACACTTCTTGGCGAAGCCCAGCGCGGCCTGGGTCGGGTTGCCATCGGCATCGAACGCGGCCTGGCGTGGCGGGCCGTCGAGGTTGATGCTGCGGTCCGGCTGCTGGGTCGCCAGGGCGGTGATCAGCACGGCCAAACGACGCGGCGCAGCGTAGACCTGCTTGGCTTCGAAGTTCAGGCCAGCGGCTTGCAGGCCTTTCTCGATACCGGCCAGGAACGCATCGGCCAGGGTGTTCAGGGCTTTGGGTGGCAGTTCTTCGGTGCCCAGTTCAACCAGAAAATCTTGAGCACTCATTGTGCAGCCTCCAGCTTAGCCAACACTTCATCACGCAAATCCGGGGTCGCCATCGGGAAGCCCAGCTTGGCACGGGCCAGCAGGTAGGCTTGCGCAACGGAACGCGCCAGGGTGCGTACACGCAGGATGTATTGCTGGCGCGCGGTCACGGAAATCGCCCGGCGTGCGTCCAGCAGGTTGAAGGTATGAGACGCCTTCAACACCATTTCGTAGCTCGGCAACGGCAGCGGCTGGTCCAGTTCGATCAGGCGCTTGGCTTCGCTTTCATAGAAATCGAACAGTTCGAACAGCTTCTCGACGTTGGCGTGTTCGAAGTTGTAGGTCGATTGCTCCACTTCGTTCTGGTGGAACACGTCGCCGTAGGTCACTTTACCGAACGGGCCGTCGGCCCATACCAGGTCGTAGACCGAGTCCACACCTTGCAGGTACATGGCCAGGCGTTCCAGGCCGTAGGTGATTTCGCCGGTCACCGGGTAGCACTCGATGCCGCCGGCCTGCTGGAAGTAAGTGAACTGAGTCACTTCCATGCCGTTGAGCCAGACTTCCCAGCCCAGGCCCCAGGCGCCCAGGGTTGGCGATTCCCAGTTGTCTTCAACGAAACGAATGTCGTGCACCAGCGGGTCGAGGCCCACGTGCTTGAGCGAGCCCAGGTACAGTTCCTGGAAGTTTTCCGGGTTCGGTTTCAGGACCACCTGGAACTGGTAGTAGTGCTGCAGACGGTTCGGGTTTTCGCCATAGCGGCCGTCAGTCGGGCGGCGGCTGGGCTGCACATAAGCGGCGTTCCAGGTTTCCGGGCCGATGGCACGCAGAAACGTGGCAGTGTGGAAAGTGCCGGCGCCTACTTCCATATCGTAGGGCTGAAGTACCACGCAACCTTGCTCGGCCCAGTATTGCTGGAGGGCGAGGATCAAGTCTTGGAAGGTACGCACGGCTGGCGTAGGCTGGCTCACGAAATTCACCTGTTTCTTGGGCTGCGATTTAAAGAGCGGGAGTATACCCGATTCGTTCGTGCGCACGCCCCCTGGAGCCTTATGCCACGCTGCTTTTGGTGTTCTGACGATCCGTTGTACATGGCTTATCACGATCAGGAGTGGGGCACGCCGCTGCGCGATGCGCAGGGTTTGTTCGAGTTGCTTTTGCTCGAAGGGTTCCAGGCCGGGCTGTCCTGGATCACCGTTTTGCGCAAACGCGAGCGCTATCGGCAAGTGCTGTTCGGCTTTGACGTACAGCGGGTGGCGCAGATGAGCGATGCCGAGATCGACGACCTGATGCTCGACCCCGGCATCATCCGCAACCGCCTCAAGCTCAATGCGGCCCGGCGCAATGCCCAAGCCTGGCTGGCCCTGGAGGATCCGGTGGCGTTCCTCTGGTCGTTCGTGGACGACAAGCCGGTCATCAACCACTTCAAGGACCGCTCCGAAGTGCCGGCCATCACGCCCCAGGCCATTGCCATGAGCAAGGGCCTGAAAAAAGCCGGGTTCACCTTCGTCGGGCCGACCATTTGTTACGCCTTGATGCAGGCCTCGGGCATGGTCATGGACCACACCCAGGACTGCGACCGTTACGCCGAGCTGGCAAACGGTGGTTAGAATAGCCGCCTCGCAACACGCCCATGAATTCAGGAGTGACCTGTGGATAAGTTGAAAGGCGCCTTGCTGGTCGGCGCTCTGCGGTTGTTTGCGCTACTGCCCTGGCGCGCGGTGCAGGCATCGGGTTCGGCCATTGGCTGGCTCATGTGGAAGCTGCCCAACCGCTCCCGCGACGTGGTACAGATCAACCTCGCCAAATGCTTTCCCGAGATGGACCCGGCGGAGCGCGAACGCCTGGTGGGCCAGAGCCTCAAGGACATCGGCAAATCCCTGACCGAAAGCGCCTGCGCCTGGATCTGGCCGGCCCAGCGCTCTCTTGAACTGGTGCGCGAAGTCGAAGGCCTGGAGGTCCTGAAAGACGCACTGGCCTCCGGCAAAGGCGTGGTCGGCATCACCAGCCACCTGGGCAACTGGGAAGTGCTCAACCACTTCTATTGCAGCCAGTGCAAACCAATCATTTTCTACCGCCCGCCCAAGCTCAAGGCGGTGGATGAATTGCTGCAAAAGCAGCGGGTACAGTTGGGCAACAAAGTTGCGGCCTCCACCAAAGAAGGCATCCTCAGCGTCATCAAAGAGGTCCGCAAGGGCGGCCAGGTGGGCATCCCCGCCGACCCGGAGCCGTCCGAATCGGCCGGCATCTTCGTGCCCTTCTTCGCCACCCAGGCCCTGACCAGCAAGTTCGTACCGAACATGCTCGCCGGCGGCAAAGCCGTCGGCGTCTTCCTCCACGCCCTGCGCCTGCCGGACGGCTCCGGCTACAAAGTCATCCTTGAAGCGGCGCCAGACGCCATGTACAGCACCGACACCGAAACCGCCTGCGCCGCCATGAGCCAAGTGGTAGAGCGTTACGTGCGTGCCTACCCGAGCCAGTACATGTGGAGCATGAAACGCTTCAAGAAACGCCCGCCGGGCGAGGCGCGGTGGTATTAAAGGCTTGTTGCTTCATATGAGCGACACAGGATTTGTGGTGAATGCAGGACTGGGACCCCAAAAACCCAGGTGGGAGCCGAGCTTGCTCGCGATGACGGCAGCACATGCAACATCAATGCAAGCAGACCCACCGCTATCGCGAGCAAGCTCAGCTCCCACAGGGATTTGTGATGGATGCGATGTTTGTGAACAACCCGGAAAAACTGTGGGAGCGAGCCTGCTCACGATTGCGCCCTGACGGCGGCCGCTGAATCAACCGCCTCCCCCTCCTGTGGCGAGGGGATTTATCCCCGCTGGGCTGCGCAGCAGCCCCAACCAAGGGTTCGTTCTATCTAACGGACTGTCACCGCAACCGTCGTTGAAGACGCGATAAATTTTGGAGTGTTGAGAGCCGAATGCCCTAAGCTTGCCTCTTCCCAATCAGCCAAGGACGCGTCAATGGGCATTCGAGGTAATGACCGCCAGATCGATAACATCGAGTTCAATGTCAGCGACATCGCCCGAAGCAAAGCCTTCTATGCAAGCGCATTCGGCTGGAGTTTCGTCGACTACGGCCCGACCTACACCGAATTCAGCGACGGTCGCCTGACCGGTGGTTTCACGACCGGTGAACTTGTACGCCCGGGTGGCCCGTTGATCATCCTGTACGCCGATGACCTTGAGCGTACCCAACTCAGGCTCGAAGCCGCAGGGGCGATCATCAGTCGTGAAGTGTTCGCTTTCCCGGGTGGCCGACGTTTCCACTTTATCGATCCGGACGGCTATGAACTGGCGGTGTGGTCGGCTTCCTGATGGCTGAGCAAAAACGCCAAGCGAGGATCCACCTTAGATGGTGTTACCGCCACGATCTCGGCGTGCACGACATCTTCCGCCACGAAGGGGTCGCTGCCGATCCGATCCTCAAGCTGGGCTAGCGTGACCCCACTAGCCAGAATCATCCCTCCGGCCTGTGGCTGGATGCTACCGGCCAAGAGGAAAACACCCTCATCGAATCCGCGCTGCAGCCAATCTTTATGCGCTTGCATCAACCGGCCTGCCTGATCACGTCCAGCTGAAAATCTTAGAAAAACGACGTACATGGTTGTCCTTCCTGAAAATCATTGTGGTGGTTTGATCTAAACCCTTACTTCATCAGCGACGCCATCAAGCCATGCACACATGCGTTCGGCCTCGCGTTGAATGAAGCGCTCGTCTTGAAATGCCTGGGCAAGCAAGGCAATGCCCTGACTGAACGCCAATACATGCATCGCTAGCGAATCCGCGTCCGTTTCATGCCCCAGCAGAACAAACTGTTGGCATAGCCAAGTGCGGAATAAGGCAAAGAGCTGGTTGGATTGTGGCTGCGCGGGGTGGCCAATCTTGGCCAGCTCGCTGCATAACGTGCCGACCGGGCAGCCATGGCGGATGATCTGCGCTCGATTCGTGACCACGATGAGGATGAAAGATTTGATGCGCTCGGAGGGGGAATGACTTTGGGTCTCCCATGTCTCCAGCATCCCTGAAGTGTTCATCATCCGTTTCCCGATGACGGCATCCAGAATCTCGTCCTTGCTCTTGAAGTGGTAGTAAAAGTTGCCACGGGAAATGCCCACGGCATCGGCAATGTCCGAGAAAGAGGTCAGTTCATAACCCCTTTCATAAAACAGCCTGTCCGCCTCCGCGACAATGCGTTCGCGGGTAGTCATGTCAGCCATCCAGATGCGCTCAATTACTTTAGCGGGTGATTAGGACAATTGACCTAATCGTTGGATCTGATCGTAGGACGCTTATCCTAATCGGTCAAGAGAAGGCAATTTACCGGTGAGTGACATCGTGCAAAAAACGCATGAACAGGCGCAAAGCCTCAATCGTGTCCATGATTAAAGGCTTGCGATATCGATGACGCTGGGATGGAAAAGTCATGCCTGAATCCGTCGGATGACCGTCCAGCCAGGCATATCGCACAGTCCCTCTGGTTCATTAATCAAGGAGTCCCCTCATGAAAATCGACTTCACCGGACGCCACGTCTTAGTCACCGGCTCCACCAGCGGTATCGGCTTTGCCACAGCCAAAGGTTTCCTGGAAGCCGGCGCCCACGTGCTCATCAATGGTCGCAGCGAGAGTAGCGTGGAGGACGCGTTGCAGCGGTTGGGCGACCTTGCTTCAAATGCCGCTGGCTTTGTGGGTGACCTTAGTCATGAGGCTGGCTGCCAGGCACTGATCGCCAAACACCCAAGCTTCGATATCGTCATCAACAACCTGGGCATTTTCAAACAGGAAGATTTTTTCGAAACACCGGACAGCGAATGGCAACGTTTCTTCGAAACCAACGTGATGTCGGGCGTGCGTGTTTCCAGGGCGTACGCGCCGGGCATGGTCGAGCGCGGTTGGGGGCGGATTGTGTTTGTCTCGTCGGAATCTGGCCTGAATATTCCTGCCGACATGATCCATTACGGGTTCACCAAGACCGCCCAGCTTTCCATTGCTCGCGGCTTGGCCAAGCGCCTTGCCGGCACGGGCGTTACGGTGAATTCGGTGCTGCCTGGGCCGACGCTTTCCGAAGGGGTTGCCCAGATGCTCAAGGCAGACGTCGAGCGCACGGGGGAAAGCCTGGAAAAAGTCGCGGCGGATTTCGTCAATGAGCACCGTAGCACCTCGATCATCCAGCGCGCGGCGCGTGTCGAGGAGGTTGCCAACATGATCATTTATGCCAGCTCGGAGCAGGCCTCGGCCACCACCGGAGCGGCGCTGCGTGTTGATGGGGGGGTGGTGGATAGCATCGTTTAGGATCCCATGACACATTGCAAAAAAACGCCGCTTACTCATGAGAGATAAGCGGCGTTTTTTGTTTTGGCAGCAACATGGGTTGATTCAACCGATTTTCGGAGCGGTGAAGGGATTGTTCAGCCCACTCTGTTTTCCATCAGGCGATCCGAGCCGCCTTCGGCTACACGTTTTCCGATCAGTCGATCCGAGCCGCCTTCGGCTACACGTTTTTCGATCAGGCGATCCGAGCCACCTTCAGCAACACGTTTTTCGATCAGTCGATCCGAGCCGCCTTCGGCCACACGGTTCTCGATCAGTCGATCCGAGCCGCCTTCGGCTACACGTTTTCCGATCAGTCGATCCGAGCCGCCTTCGGCTACACGTTTTTCGATCAGCCGGTCCGAGCCACCCTCAGCGACCGTAGGTTGAACAAAAGAAGTTGCGAATGCATTGCCGAGCGCCAGTGCGAGAAGCGAGCCAACGAGCGTTTTGCTGAAAGTGTTCATGTCTTGATCCTTTTTATTCGTAGATGAAGTGAGTTAGACGGTGACGTGCAAACGGACGTCGACGTTGCCGCGTGTGGCGTTGGAGTACGGGCAAACCTGGTGAGCCGCGTCGACCATCGCTTGAGCATCGGTTTGATCCAGACCTGGCAGGCTGATGTGCAGGTCGATGTCCAGACCGAAACCGCCAGGGATCTGGCCGATGCCGACGTGTGCCGTGATCGAGGCGTCGGCAGGAATGCTGCGTTTGCTCTGGCTGGCGACAAACTTCAGTGCGCCGATGAAGCAAGCCGAGTAGCCGGCGGCGAACAACTGCTCAGGGTTGGTGGCTTCACCACCGGCGCCGCCCAGGGCTTTTGGTGTGGCCAGTTTCACGTCGAGAATCTTGTCGCTGGAAACAGCACGGCCATCACGGCCACCGGTGGAGGTTGCGACTGCGGTGTAGAGAACGTTCATGGTGTTTCCTCTCTTGCTGTTAGGTTTGATCGACTTTGATTTGCGCTAAATGTTTGTGCGCTAACCAGTTGAGATAAAATTAACGGACAAATAGTTAGCGCGCAAGATAAATTTTTAAGAATTTATCAGTTTTGATTTAACTATTTGATCTTAAAAGATATTTATTTTTCAGGGGGCGCAGTGTCGCCAGCTTGTGTGGGTCCGAGGTGAACCAAGGGGAAGGAGGAGCTAGGGGGTATCAGCTGGGCCAGCCCAATTGCAGGCCTTCGGAGAGAGGGGGTCAAAGCACATGATGGTCTTCTGGATCGTTCCTACGCGCTGCGTGGGAATGCCGCCATGGACGCTCCGCGTCCCGCTTCTGGAAGGTGACGCAGAGCGTGGACACGATCAATTCCGACTGATGAGGCAAAGCCAACCCGACTAAGCCACAGCCACTCGGTTGCGCCCCAGCGCCTTCGCCCGATACAGGGCCTTATCCGCATCGTTCATCAAGCTGTGAAGATCCTTATTACAGGCCTCCGTAGACGCGACGCCAAGGCTGGCGGATATGCAGTGAACAGGTTCGATCATCAAACCTGCAATCGTATCAATGAGCTGTTCTGCAATCTGGGTAGCGACTTCGATGGAAGTGTCCGGAAGCAGAATGGCGAACTCTTCCCCACCCAGCCGGCCGTGAATGTCCGTCGCCCGAAACGACGAACTGATGACCGCCCCCATCTTGCGCAAAACCTGATCCCCGACCTGATGGCCGTAGGTGTCGTTGATGTGCTTGAAGTGATCCATGTCCAACATGACCGCGCACAACCCCAACCGGTTGGTCTTACATTCGTCATAAAGCTGCTGGGCATGCTCGAAAAAGGCCCGCCGACTCTTCAGGCCCGTCAGTTCATCGGTTTGGGCGGCACGGGTTGAAATGCTGTTCGCCTGTTCCATTTCGCGGGTGAGTCGAAAAGCGGTTTCCAGTGCCTGGGACATTTTGCTGGTAGCGCGGGCAGCAAATGCGGTGAACACCATGATTGACAGTGCCATGCCGACTTGAATCGGGGACGGTTGAAACAGCAGCCAGGCGGTGCACGGCAATAGGACCAGGCCTATGGAGACCAGGGTCATGTCGCGGTAAGCGGAGTAGCAAGACACCGCACTGACGGACATCCCGACAGTAAAGAGCATGACCAATGCCTGCGACAAGAGATCGTCTGCCGGCATGACAACGAATGCGCCGCCTCCCCAAATGCTGGCGGACAACACGAGCGTGATCCAGTATTTGCGCTCCCAGCGTTCAGGCGTACGCTCACTTTCGTCGCTGCGAACATAGGCAATAAACAGCGAGATGCGCAACAACGTCGATCCGGTCAATATGGCCAGCCACCAAAAGATGACGTTGTGTTCAAAACGATCCCAGCACAGCCAACTCAGCATGATGGCAGCGAGGTAGCTACCAAAAACCGCAGACACGGATTGGCGAAACAGTTGCTGCAATCGGTCAGTTCGCACCTGCTCGGCTATGAAAAGCGCCTGGTCATTCCGAGATCTTGGGCCATGCATGTGATCCACCTGATCGTGACGCAACTGAAAAAGAACGATTGTGGCACCCTGCCACCAACGCAAACAACTGAATTACACCCACGGCCCCGATTGAACCAAAACCCCGTGTCGAGGGAGCGTGCTCGCGCTGGGCTGCGAAGCATCCCCTTCGCGATAGCGGGTGAACCCGCCAAAGAAAAACCCGACGCGTTACGTCGGGTTTTTCGTGGGATACGACTGCAAGCCCAACGCGCTCATTGTTTACGGGTTACTCGACTTGCGACAGCTTGGCGTCGTCGCAACCGGCAGCACGGCACTCGCGCTCGACAGCTTTGAGTATGACGATACGCGCCTCGGTCTTCTCATTGGCACAGTCCAGGTAGAGCAGGCCATCGTTGGAACAGGCGTTGTCACGAATCTTGATCCACTGGATTTGAGCGGCTTTCACTTTTTTCTTTTGCTCCGGGTTCAGAGCGCTCATCGTCTTCTTGTATTGCTCGTTGATTTCCTGATCCGACTGAACCATTTTCAGCGACGCGCAATAGGTCCTGTCATAGGCGTTTCTAGGGTTATCGCAACTCATCGCAGATGCCGATGCTGATGCCATTGCCAGCAATGTCCCAACCAACAAAGACTTGATCACTCACTTCACTCCCTGAATGCCCTCTATCCATTAGAGGTCGCGGTGAGGAATTTATCATGAGGGTTGTAGAACAATGAAGCGGATCCTATGGTTCATTCGGCCCGAACAAGGGTCACATGCTGATAGGGGTTCGGGAGCAAGTGATCGCTGAAAAAGGCTGCGTCGTCGTTCCCCACCTTTTTCGGACCGAAAGACAAGCAACCATCACGTATCGAGCGAGCGGGCATCTCCAAGCCGGTCAAATATTCGTGGCGAGGGAGCTTGCTCCCGCTGGGCTGCAAAGCAGCCCCACCCACCCCGAAAAATTCTTACAGACAAAACCGTATCACCCACTTCACCCCCCAATTGCAAACCCGTCTAGCCCCTTAGTCCCCGGTCTACTAACCTGCGTACAGCTGCCACCCCTTTTTCAGCTGAGTGTCGCGCCTTTTTCACCTTCGCATGAAGGAGCGTTAACCTACGAGGAGGGGCGATTGTGAGAAGCTATTTTCGGCCAAAAAAGAGCGTTTCCGCTTCGGGCCGGCAACCAGCGTACTGTAACTTTCCTAAAGTTGCCGAGGCTCAGCCCGCGCCAGCCACGCAGCCTCGACAATCTCAGGACTGTTTGCTTCTTCTAAGATCCGTAGAGCATTATTTAATGCCGAGGATGCTTTTGACTACTAAATTCGAAGACCATCATGTTTGCAGGGTCCTTGTCCAAATCAAGTAAGCTCCGACAGGGACTACCCTCAAAATAAAGTAAGCCGGAGTCGCGATGGTTTGCGTTGTTAAACTTATTGAATTTTTTGGTGTTTCGGACTAAAGCTAAACGCAAAGCAGCCGATATTCTGCGTGAGTTATTTGGTTGCGTAAAGATCGATAAATTACATAGGGAGTACAAAATGTCGTGGGGTTCAGTCAATGCGTTTCATGTATATGCAACTGTTGGTGTGGGTGTCTGCTCCGTATCCTTAATGTTTCTTATACGTGATCCAAAAACGCCAAAGTGGTTAGATGTTGCAGTTGCAATTACCTTACTGCTGTTGGCGGCACTTTTTTTAGGCTTGGTACAGTCTATTTTTAATGTGTTACCAGAGGACACTATTAGTGATAGAGATTTAAAAAGTGAGTATCAAGTAGCACTTTATGTTATTCCATTCTTCACGGCTGGTCTTGCGACTAATCTTTTATCAAATATTATTTTGAATCAGCGCGACTACACAGATACGATGAGCTTCTATGAGGCTGCCCGAAGGGCAACTTGGTTTATCTGGATTGCTTTTCTCACTTCGACCTTCGTGGGGCTACTTCTGTATGTGGGGTACAAACAAATAGAAAAATGGTCTATAAACCGATAATTGAATAATTTGGAAAAATGTTGCCCTGTCCGATTTCTGATTAGCAATGAAAATGGAGCAGGTAGATTATGGTGGGGAAAATTGTATTTATATTTTGCCTCATTTCGAACGGCAATAAACGATGTCGCAAGGACCGCATATGAGAAGCTCAAAAAAAGTAGCGTTGCTTTCAATTGCTTTATCTTCTTTTGCGTTAATTTTGGTCTGTTTTAAATCATTTCCTCCCTCAAGTGTAACCGCAGCTTGGCTAAATCTCGGAGCAGGCTTATTGGCTATACTTGCTATTATGTGTGTCGGTAGTGAGTATTTTTCACCTCCAAAGCCAGGAGATAATATACGAGCGCCGGATAAATTCACCAGAGTAACGGCTGGACTAACGGGTCTTACATCAGGTGTATTTTGGGTTGCAAGTGCCTGGTATGGAATTTTTCCACCATCCGCGTAACTATGCGCGACCGGCGCAACAATCGAAAGATTTAATTGAGCGGGCAAATCGCACGCATCTGGCCGTTTTTGGCTGTTAAGACAGACTGGCTGATAAGCCACATTGGTCTTACCACCCAGGCTGTGATAGAAGATAAATCAAAGAAGCTTGATCTACTCATCTCACTGAGTGGAAGTAAACTTTCTGCCCACCATCCCATCGACATTCCAAACCAAAAAACGGGACTGCATTCCCACGCAGCCCCGTTTTTTCATCACCCGATCAGCTCAAAACGCCGGCAAAACCGCGCCTTTGTACTTCTCAAGAATAAAAGCCTTCACTTCCGGCGTATGCAGCGCCGCCGCCAGTTTCTTCATGGCTTCGCTGTCCTTGTCATCCTCACGGGCAACCAGAATATTCACATACGGCGAGTCGCTACCTTCAATCACCAACGCATCCTTGGACGGATCAAGCTTGGCCTCCAACGCATAGTTGGTATTGATCAACGCCAGATCCACCTGGGTCAGCACCCGCGGAATGGTCGCGGCTTCCAGCTCACGGAATTTCAGATCCTTCGGATTCTCAACAATATCTTTAGTAGTCGACAGGATGTTGTTGGAATCCTTCAGCGTGATCACCCCGTGCTTCGCCAGCAGCAACAGCGCACGGCCGCCGTTGGTGGCGTCGTTAGGGATGACCACGTTGGCACCGCCTGGAACTTCTGCCAGTGTCTTGAACTTGCTGGAGTACGCGCCCAGAGGTTCCAGGTGCACGCCGGTCACGCTGACCAGATTCGTGCCCTTGGCCTTGTTGAACTCATCCAGGTACGGCTGGTGCTGGAAGAAGTTGGCGTCCAGGCGCTTTTCGGCGACTTGTACGTTCGGCTGGATGTAGTCGGTGAAGACTTTGACCTTGAGGTCCACGCCTTCTTTGGCCAGCGCCGGTTTGACGAATTCGAGGATTTCCGCGTGCGGCACCGGCGTCGCCGCGACGGTTAGGGTGTCGGCGGCGTGGGCGGAAAATGCTGCGGCGGCAGCGAAGGCAACCAGTAATTTTTTCATTCAGCTAACTCCTTTTTAGGCGCCCGCTCTCGGCGCCTGCCAGCGAATGGCCGGCTCATGGTTTATTGGCCGCGAGGCCTTATTTTCTAGAGAAATGCACAACCAGTTTGTCGCCCACGGTTTGCAGGACCTGGACCAGCACCAGCAGCAAGACCACCGTGACCACCATCACATCGGTCTGGAAACGCTGGTAACCGAAACGGATTGCCAGGTCACCCAAACCACCGGCACCGACCACACCGGCCATGGCCGTGTAGGACACTAGCGTAATCGCTGTCACCGTAATCGCGGCAAAAATGCCCGGGCGGGCTTCCGGCAGCAAGGCGTTGACGATGATCTGCCGGGTCGTCGCGCCCATGGCCTGGGTCGCTTCGATGATGCCGCGATCGACTTCGCGCAAGGCGGTTTCCACCAAGCGGGCGAAGAACGGTGTTGCGCCGACCACCAGTGGCGGAATCGCGCCGGCTACGCCCAGGGAGGTGCCGGTGATCAATACCGTAAACGGGATCATCACGATCAACAGGATGATGAACGGCAGCGAGCGCAGGATGTTGACGATCAGCGACAGCAGCGCATAAACGCCCCGGGCTTCGAGCAACTGGCGCGGGCTGCAGAGGAACAGCAGCACCCCCAGCGGCAGGCCGAGCAGCACGGTAAACAACAGCGAACCGAAGAGCATTAGGAAGGTGTCGCCAGTCGCCAGCCAGATTTCCAGCCAATCGATGTTGGCGAAGAATGAATTCAACAGTTCCATCAGCGCAGCACCTCCATGTGGACGTCGGCCGCGGTGAAGCGGGCGAACGCCGCCTCCATGTCACCGCCGGTGACGGCGAGGGTCAGTTGTCCGTAGGGGGTGTCTTTGATGCGGTCGATACGCCCCGCCAGAATGCTGTAGTCCACGCCGGTTTCCCGGGCGACGGTGCCGAGCAATGGCGCGTAGGTCGCTTCGCCCTGGAACGTCAGACGCACGATGCGCCCCGGTACGTGGGCGAAGTCGTCGCGCTGTTCGCTTTCGTCGATCTGCTCGTCTTCCTGGACGAAACGCTTGGTGGTCGGGTGTTTGGGATGCAAGAACACCTCGGCCACGGGCCCCTGCTCGACGATCACGCCGGCGTCCATCACCGCCACTTCATCGCAGACGCGACGGATCACGTCCATTTCATGGGTGATCAGCACGATGGTCAGCTTCAGCTCGCGGTTGATTTCCGCCAGCAGTTGCAACACCGATGCGGTGGTTTGCGGGTCCAGTGCGCTGGTGGCTTCGTCGCACAGCAGGATCTTGGGCTTGGTCGCCAGGGCGCGGGCGATGCCGACGCGCTGCTTCTGACCCCCGGACAACTGCGCCGGGTACTTTTTGGCGTGGTCGGACAAGCCCACCCGCGCCAGCAATTCGGCGACGCGCTGGTCGATTTCGCTGCGGGACAATTCGCCTGCCAGCGTCAGTGGCAGTGCCACGTTGTCGGCCACGGTCTTGGACGCCAGCAAATTGAAGTGCTGGAAAATCATCCCGACCTGCTGACGGAAACGCCGCAGGCCGCTGGCGTCCAGGGCGGTGACTTCCTCGCCGTCGACGATGATCTTGCCGCCGCTGGTGTCTTCCAGGCGATTGATCAGGCGCAGCAGGGTACTTTTTCCCGCACCGGAATGGCCAATCAGGCCGAAGACCTGACCGTTCTCAATCGTCAGACTGGTCGGGTGCAGGGCGGGGATATCCCTACCGGCAACCCGGTAGGTTTTAAAAACGTTTTGAAACTCGATCACGTAGCGAACCTTGTGGGGCGCGTTGGAAAAGGATCAGCGGTTAGCCGGGCGCGCATTTTAGCCTGTCCGTATAGAGGTTCTTAGCATTTATTTGCGATTGAATCAGCCATTTGGCAATAAGGCGATCAAAGGCCATAAAAAAGGAACACGGCCAAACGGCATCGGTCACTCATTAAGCCACTCGAAAATGCCCGGGTATGGAACCTGCGGTATCGAACTCAAGAGTCCTGGCCTCCGGGATCGCAAAGAGGAGTTATGCCTGATGAGTACCAAAAAGCCCACGGTCAACAAGAGCCAACTGGCCGGGACCGACACCCTGGATCGCGGCAACACCAACGCCAAGCTCGAGAGCCTGGAGCAATTTCGCTCCGACGCCACCGAACAGGCTTTGCGCACCAATCAGGGGGTGAAAATCGCCGATAACCAGAACACCCTGCGGGTCGGGGCCCGTGGCCCCTCGCTGCTGGAAGACTTCATCATGCGTGAGAAGATCACGCACTTTGACCATGAGCGCATCCCTGAGCGCATCGTCCACGCCCGCGGCACTGGGGCCCATGGTTACTTCCAATGCTATGAAGCGCATTCCGCGCTGACCAAGGCTGGTTTCCTACAGGATCCGAGTAAGAAAACCCCGGTGTTCGTGCGTTTTTCCACGGTGCAGGGCCCGCGGGGATCCGGCGACACCGTGCGAGATGTGCGTGGCTTTGCGGTGAAGTTCTTTACCGACGAAGGCAACTTCGACCTGGTGGGCAACAACATGCCGGTGTTTTTTATTCAGGATGCGGTGAAGTTTCCAGACTTCGTCCATGCGGTGAAACCCGAACCCCACAATGAAATTCCTACGGGCGGCTCGGCCCACGATACCTTTTGGGATTTTGTCTCGCTGGTGCCAGAGTCAGCCCATATGGTGATCTGGGCCATGTCTGACAGGGCCATTCCCAAGAGCCTGCGGTCCATGCAGGGTTTTGGCGTACACACCTTCCGCATGATCAACGCTGAGGGACGGAGCAGCTTCGTCAAATTTCACTGGCGCCCCACAGTTGGCACCTGTTCGCTGGTGTGGGACGAAGCGCAGAAGCTCGCCGGTAAAGATACTGACTACCATCGTCGCGATCTTTGGGAATCGATTGAGATGGGGGACTACCCGGAATGGGAATTCGGCGTACAAATTGTCGCTGAGGAAGACGAGCATAAGTTCGACTTCGACCTCCTAGACCCCACCAAAATCATTCCCGAAGAGCTCGTTCCCATCACGCCGCTGGGCAAGATGGTACTGAACCGTAATCCGGACAATTTTTTCGCCGAGGTCGAGCAAGTCGCGTTCTGCCCTGGGCATATTGTGCCGGGCATCGATTTCACCAACGATCCACTGCTGCAAGGCCGGCTGTTTTCCTACACCGATACGCAAATCAGCCGACTGGGTGGGCCGAATTTTCATGAGTTGCCGATCAACCGGGCGATTACCCCGGTGCACAACGGCCAGCGTGACGCCATGCACCGCACCACCATCGACAAGGGACGCGCTTCCTACGAGCCGAACTCTATCGATGGCGGCTGGCCGAAGGAAACCCCGCCAGGTCCTGCGGACGGCGGCTTCGAAAGTTATCCAGAGCGCATCGATGCCCACAAGATCCGTCAACGCAGCGAGTCGTTTGGCGATCACTTTTCCCAGGCGCGGCTGTTCTACAAGAGCATGAGCGCCCACGAGCAGGAGCACATCATCGCGGCCTACAGCTTCGAACTGGGCAAGGTGGAGCGGGAGTTTATTCGGGCGCGGCAGGTTAACGAGATCCTGGCCAACATCGACCTGGAACTGGCTGCGCGGGTGGCGAAAAACCTTGGGCTGCCAGCGCCAACCACCTGCACCGTGGATGTACCGAAACCTTCGCTGGAGCAATCCCCCGCCTTGAGTCAGGCGAACCTGCTGTCCGGGGACATCAAGACGCGCAAGGTGGCCGTTCTGGTGGCCAACGGCGTCGATGGGGCGATTATCGATGCGTTCAAGCAGGCCCTGGAAGCCGAGGGTGCTCACGCCAAAGTGCTGGGGCCAACCTCTGCCCCGGTCACTACCGCCGATGGGCAGACGCTGCCGGTGGATGCGTCCATGGAAGGCATGCCGTCCATAGCCTTTGACGCAGTATTCGTGCCGGGTGGCGCGGAATCGATCAAGGCGTTGAGCGCTGACGGCGTGGCGTTGCATTACGTGCTGGAGGCCTACAAGCACCTGAAGGCCATCGCCCTCAATGGCGAAGCGCGGCAACTGCTGGTGTTGTTGAAGCTGGACGCGGACGCGGGGCTGATTCCTGACGCGGATGCTGGCAAGTTCCAGACGTTCTTCGACGCGATTGCCCAGCATCGGGTGTGGGCGCGGGAGCCTAAGGCCAAGGCGATTCCGGCTTGAGGGTAGTCTGAAAGAGTTTTGTTGCTGATAGGACGCTATCGCGGGCAAGCCTTGCTCCCACAGGTATTGATCTCCTGTGGAGACAAGCCTTGCTCCCACAGGTTAATTCGATCTCCTGTGGGAGCAAGGCTTGCCCGCGATGCTTTTCAAGGCCTGCGTGGAGTCAGCACCATTTGCGCCGGCACGCTGCGCAAAATCTGCTTTTGCACTTTCAGATCAAACCCGGGATCAAGCTTCTTGACCCGCTTGGTCAGCAGCGTAGCCAGCCAAGGATAATCGTCAGTGCGCGGCGCCTGGATGCTGACGTCACATTGAAAATTCACCACGTCGGCGGCAATGGCATCCAGTTGTCGACGCATTTTCTGGATATCGCCGATATTCAGCGCAACTGTCGTGCTCTCAGCACTCGGGTCGATCACTTTGGCAACCGGTTTGGCTTCGGCGGCCTTGAGGGCGGCCTCGGCTTTTTCCAGCTCGGCCTTGCGGGCTTCGGCAATTTCGCTGTTGACCTCACCGGTGAGCGCAGGCGCTTTGGGCATCAAGGCGCGGGCACGGCTCAGTGCGGTGGCGGCGGCGTTGACGTCGCCTTTTTGCAGATCGATCTGGCTGCGGCGCAAATACGCCTCGGCCAGGCGCCGCTGATAGGGTTCCAGCGTCGGATCCTCGGGCGTCTGGGCTTGCAGTGCGGCCAGTTGATCTTCAGCGGTGGCCAGCTCATTGCCGGCCAGACTCTGTTCAAACTGCGCGATGGCCGGGCCTCGGGTATCGGGGGCTTCGGCGACCGGTGGCGAACTCTGGCAGGCGCCCAGCAGCAGGGAAAATGCGACAAGGAGCAGATAACGGGAGGCGAACGGCTTCATTCCTGCGACTCTCTATTTGCGCAAAAAGCGAGCAAGTCTACACCCCTCGACGGGGCAGGACAAAACTCAGCAGAAATAGCGCGGCGGCGCTGACCACAATCGACGGCCCGGCCGGGGTGTCCTTGAACCACGACAGCGCCAGCCCACCGCACACTGCGAGCATGCCCAGCAGGCTTGCACCCAGAGCCATCTGCTCCGGGGAGCGGGCGTGCCGCTGTGCTGCGGCCGCCGGGATAATCAGCAAAGAAGTAATCAGCAACACACCGACGATTTTCATCGCCACGGCAATGACCACCGCAATCAACAGCATCAACGCCAGCCGCAAACCCACCACGGGCAAGCCTTCGACCCGCGCCAGTTCCTCATGCACAGTAACCGCCAGCAACGGGCGCCAGAGCGCTACCAGCAGCAGAAGGACGGCCGCGCTGCCACCCAGAATCCACGAAAGATCCATGGGGCTGATGGCAAGCAGATCGCCAAACAGGTAGGCCATCAGATCAATCCGCACGTCATGCATGAAGCTTAGTACCACCAGCCCGAGAGACAGGGTGCTGGGCGCCAGAATGCCCAGCAGCGTGTCGGACGCCAGCGGTTGACGCTGTTGCAGCGTCACCAGCAGCACCGCCAGCAACAGGCAGCCGACGGTCACCGCCACGGCAGGGCTGACATCCAGCAAAAAGCCCAGGGCCACGCCCAGCAAGGCCGCGTGGGACAAGGTATCGCCGAAATAGGCCATGCGCCGCCAGACCACGAACGAGCCCAGAGGGCCGGCCACCATCGCGAGGGCCAGGCCTGCGAGCAGGGCGTACAACAGAAAATCAGCCATGCTTGCAGCCATCTCCATGAACATGGGTAGAAACAGATGAGTCGCTGACCACCGAACCATGCAGGTCATGGGCATGGTCGTGATGGTGGTGATAAATCGCCAGGCTTTGTGCGTTCTTTCCGAACAGTTCGACGAATGCCGGATCGCCGCTAACCTGCTCGGGATGCCCGGAACAGCAGACGTGGCGATTGAGGCAGACCACCTGGTCAGTGGTGCTCATGACCAGGTGAAGGTCGTGAGAAACCATCAGCACGCCGCAGCCATGACGGTCGCGCAGGCGGGTGATCAGGCTGTACAGCTCGGCCTGACCGGCCACGTCGACCCCTTGCACGGGCTCGTCGAGCACCAGCAGCTCAGGCTCGCGCAGCAGCGCGCGAGCCAGCAACACGCGCTGCATTTCACCGCCGGAAACACTTTGTACCGGGCTATCGATTACCTGCTCGGCGCCGACTTCGTTGA
Source organism: Pseudomonas tehranensis (assembly GCF_014268615.1). Taxonomy (GTDB): domain Bacteria; phylum Pseudomonadota; class Gammaproteobacteria; order Pseudomonadales; family Pseudomonadaceae; genus Aquipseudomonas; species Aquipseudomonas tehranensis. The sequence goes on from NZ_JABWQV010000002.1 coordinate 48,105, forward strand.
GCGCCGCCAGGGCCCGTTCGCGATCCACGCCAGGCACCAGGCGCAAGAAGCGCAGTACCGACAGGGGCAGCGTCGGGTCGACATGAAGCTTTTGCGGCATATAACCGACCCGCAGCTTCGGCTTGCGCCAGACGGTGCCGCTGTCGGGCTTGAGCAACCCCAGCACGGCACGCACCAGGGTTGTCTTGCCGGCGCCGTTGGGGCCGATCAGGGTGACGATCTGCCCCGGCTCGACGCTCAGGTGGATGTTATCCAGCACGCTCTGGCCGGCGAACGTCACGGCTACGTGCTCGAGACGGATCAACGCATTGCTCATCAGGCCCCCTGGCAACCGGAGCAGAGCCCGACCACTTCGACGGTCTGGGTATCCACCACGAAACCCACTTCTTTGGCGCTGGCAACGATGGCATCGCTGATGGACTTCTGCTCCAGTTCGATGGCTGCGTGGCATTCGCGACAGATCAGGAACTGGCCCTGGTGGGCGTGCTCCGGGTGATTGCAGCCGACGAAAGCGTTCAACGACGAGATGCGATGCACCAGGCCATTTTCCAGCAGGAAATCCAACGCCCGATAAACCGTGGGCGGCGCGGCGCGGCGGCCGTCCTGCTCACTGAGCACTGCGAGTATGTCGTAGGCGCCCAGCGGCTTGTGGCTTTGCCAGACCAGCTCCAGCACGCGTCGACGCAAAGCGGTCAGGCGCAACCCTTGGCGTGCGCAGATGGCGTCGGCCTCGGACAGCGCAGTGTGCACGCAGTGAGAGTGATCATGGGGACGACTGGCAAGGGGCGTAATAGGCATGGGCAGCGACGATTTTAGTGAGAGACGTTATTATGTTACCCGTTCTCGCCTCTTCGAGTGGTCATCGTGTCCCGAAATTTTTCGATCTTTGTCGCTTTTGTCGCCAGTTTTCTACTGATCGGCCCGGCCCAGGCCGAAGTCAAAGTGCTTACCAGCATCAAGCCCCTGCAACTGATTGCCGCCGCCGTGCAGGACGGCGTGGCCGTTCCAGAGGTGCTGTTGCCGCCTGGTGCCTCGCCTCACCATTACGCCTTGCGGCCATCCGACGTACGGAAGGTGCAGTCGGTGGATTTGCTCTACTGGATTGGCCCCGACATGGAAAGCTTCCTGCCGCGTGTGCTGAACGGTCGTACGCGTCCTTCGGTGGCGGTACAGGATGTGCCGGGGCTCACGTTGCGTCACTTCGCCCAGGACAGTCATTCCCACGCCGAAGATGAGCATGGCGCCGATGAGCATGATCACGACCATCGCCCCGGCACCATTGATGCCCACTTGTGGCTCTCGCCAACCAATGCCCGGGTGATTGCCGCCAGAATGGCTGCCGACCTGAGCGCGGCCGATCCGGCCAATGCCAGTCGCTATCAAAGCAACCTCAAGGGCTTCAACCAGCGTCTTGATGCGTTGGATGGGCGTTTGAAGAGCCGTCTGGCCGGGGTCGCGGGCAAGCCGTATTTTGTGTTCCACGAGGCGTTCGACTATTTCGAAGACCACTACGGCCTCAAGCACGCCGGGGTATTTGCCGTGGCCGCCGAAGTCCAGCCGGGTGCCCAGCATGTGGCGGCAATGCGCAATCGCTTGCAGACCGTGGGCAAGACATGCGTCTTCAGCGAACCGCCCCTGCGTCCGCGCCTGGCCGAAACCCTGGTGGCCGGCTTGCCGGTGAAACTGGCGGAGCTGGATGCGCTGGGCGGCTACACCCCGGCGACGGCGCAAGGGTATGAGCAGTTGCTGGAGAAGCTGGGGAATGACTTGGCTGGGTGCCTGGAGTCGCTATAACGCAAAACCTGTGGCGAGGGAGCTTGCTCCCGCTCGGTTGCGCAGCGACCGCAAAATCTTAGGGCTGCTGTGCACTGGAGCGCTAGCCCGGCCCAGCGGGAGCAAGCTCCCTCGCCACAGAGGCATTCAATTGCGTCAGAGGGCGAACGGCAACATCGCACTGACCGTCTGCCGCTGCGCCAGGCGCTGCTGAAACTCCATCGGGTCGTGAATCAACACGTCCTGCCCGGCAAACGATTCGGCGGCGATCAGCCGCGACAGCCAAAACCGCACGCAGGCCACGCGCAGCATCGTCGGCCATGACTCGGCCTCGGCGGCCGTGAATGGACGCAGCGCCGCATAAGCCCCCAACAATGCCCGCGTCCGTGGGCCATCGAGTACACCGTTGTCATCCGAACACCAGTCGTTCAGGGCGATGGCAACGTCATACAGCATGGGCCCGGAGCAGGCGTTGTAGAAGTCGATCAACCCGGTCAGGTGCGTACCCTCGAACATCGCATTGTCGCGGAACAGGTCCGCGTGGATGTTGGCCCGGGGCAGTGCCAGGATTTTTACCTTTTGTTGCGCGATTTCATCCAGCGCAGCTTCCAGCAACCGACGGGGTTCGGTATCGAGGTGCGTCAACAGCTTCGCACCCTCCTCCTGCATCCAGTCCAGGCCGCGATCGGTCTTACGCTTGATCATATTGTCCTTGGTCGCCAGGTGCAGATGGGCCAGCAACTCCCCCACCTGGGCGCAATGCTGTGCGTTGGCCTGCTTGATGTGCTTGCCGGCCAGGCGCGGCTGCAGCAGCGCCGGCTTGCCGGCCAGTTCTCGCAGTGCAACGCCGTCGGTGGTACGCAAGGCGTAAGGCACCGGCAGGTCGGCGTCATGCAGTACATCCAACAGCTCGATGAAGAACGGCATTTCCTGCACCGGGCCGCGCTCCACCAGGGTCAGGACAAATTCACCCTGCTCCAGGCTGATAAAAAAATTGGTGTTTTCGCTGCCGGCGGCGATCCCCTGGAAATCAAGCAGGCGGCCGAGCCCATAAGGGGCGAGAAAGGTTTCCAGCTCGGGCCGAGCCAGGGGAGTGAACACAGACATGGTTAAAAACTGCCAGTACGGGCGCCCATCAGCGAGCGCCGGTTGAAGTCGAGAGCGGTATTACCACTCAAAGATTTTCCACGATGGAATCAGCATATCCGGCTGATCCGAGCGGATGAAATTCCCGTCGCTGCCATCGGCACGTACCAGGAAATAAGGCTTGCCGTTTTTGGGCGTGACCTTGATCGCGTACAAAAAGCCGTTTTGCCGGTACTCCTGAATGGTTCTATCGCCTTCGGTGCGGATGGTGACATCCGGGTCCGCCGAGGGGGCGTCGTCCGCCGCCATGACGGCCAGCGGGGTGATTGCAAACAAGCCAGCCAGTAACAGGCGATTTAGTGTACGCATGATAACCTTGTCCCTTTGTCGTCAACGGTCCCGCTATTCTAGCCCCGGACCCGCCGAAAAGGTTGATCCTGCTCATGAGCCAAGCCCCCCTCGTCCTGGTGGACGGTTCTTCTTACCTCTATCGCGCCTTTCACGCGCTACCACCGCTGACCACCTCCAAAGGCCTGCCGACGGGCGCGGTCAAGGGCGTGCTGAACATGCTCAAGAGCCTGCGCAAGCAGTATCCGGACAGCCCGTTCGCCGTGGTGTTCGATGCCAAGGGTGGGACCTTTCGCGATGAGCTGTACGCCGAATACAAGGCCAACCGCCCCAGCATGCCCGACGACATGCGCGTGCAGATCGAGCCGCTGCATGCCAGCGTCAAGGCCTTGGGCTTCCCGCTGCTGTGCGTGGACAACGTCGAAGCCGATGACGTGATCGGCACCCTGGCCCGCAGCAGCGCCGCAGCCGACCGTCCGGTGGTGATCTCCACTGGCGACAAAGACATGGCGCAACTGGTCGACGGGCACATTACCTTGGTCAACACCATGACCGGTAGCGCGCTGGACGTGGCTGGCGTGAAGGAGAAGTTTGGCGTCGCTCCGGAGCAGATCATCGATTATCTGGCACTGATGGGCGATTCTTCCGACAACATCCCCGGTGTTCCGGGCATCGGGCCGAAGACCGCCTCCGGCCTGCTAGTGGGCGTCAATGGCGGCCTGACGGAGCTGTATGCGCAACTGGACATCGTCGCCACCTTGCCGATTCGTGGCGCCAAGACCCTGGCCGCCAAACTCGAAGAACACAAGGAAATGGCCCTCCTCTCCTACGAGTTGGCGACCATCAAGACCGACGTGCCGTTGGATGTCGGTCTCGACGACCTGAAAATGGGCCAGCCGGATCACGAGAAACTCGCCGAGCTGTATACGCTGCTGGAGTTCAAGAGCTGGTTTGAAGAAAACCAGCGCGATGCCAAGCGTGCCGGTCAGGAGATCGTCGAAGTCACCGAAGAACAGCCCGGCGCTGCCGAGGCCCGGTATGAGGTCATCCTCGATCAGGCGCGCTTCGAGGCGTGGCTGGCCAAACTGGACAAAGCGCCGCTGTTTGCCTTTGTCACCGAAACCAACGGCGGCGATGCCCAGCATTCGCAACTGGTGGGATTGTCGTTTGCCGTCGCCCCGTTTGAAGCAGCCTACATCCCACTGACCCACTCCTACATGGGCGTGCCGGAGCAACTGGACCGCGACACAGTGCTCAGGGCTCTCAAGCCGCTGCTGGAAAACCCGAACAAGCTCAAGGTCGGCCAGCATGCCAAGTTTGAAACCAACATCCTGGCCAACTGCGCCATCGGTGGTGACCAGGACAATGGCATCCTGGTTCAAGGCGTCGCCTTTGACACCATGCTTGAGTCCTATGTGCTGGACTCCACGGCGACCCGCCACGACATGGACAGCCTGGCGCTCAAGTACCTGGGCCAAAGCAAGACCGATTTCCAGGACATCGCTGGGAAAGGCGTCAAACAGCTTACTTTCGACCAGATCTCCCTCGAACTGGCCGGCCCTTACGCCGCCGAAGACGCGGACGTGACGTTCCGTCTGCACCAGGCGCTGCAGGAAAGAATGGCCGCCACGCCCAGTCTGGGCAAGGTGCTCAACGAAATCGAAATGCCGCTGATGCCGGTCCTGGCGCGGATTGAGCGCCAGGGTGCGCTGGTCGATGCCAACCTGCTGGGGGTGCAGAGTGTCGAGTTGGGCGAGAAGCTGGTGGCCTTGGAGCGTGAGGCATTTGCCATCGCCGGGGAGGAATTCAACCTGGGCTCACCCAAGCAACTGGGGGTGATCCTCTACGAAAAACTTGGCTTGCCGGTGCTCAGTAAAACCGCCAAGGGCCAGGCGTCTACCGCCGAAGCGGTGCTGGCCGAGCTGGCCGAGCAGGATTATCCGCTGCCTAAGGTATTGATGCAGTATCGCTCGCTGAGCAAGCTCAAGAGCACCTACACCGACCGCCTGCCGGAGCAGATCAACAGCCGCACGGGCCGCGTCCATACCAATTATCAGCAAGCTGTCGCCGCTACCGGGCGACTGTCCTCGATCGACCCCAACCTGCAGAACATTCCGATTCGCACCGCCGAAGGCCGCAGGATTCGCCAGGCATTCGTTGCGCCGAAAGGCTACAAGCTGCTGGCGGCGGACTACTCGCAGATCGAATTGCGGATCATGGCGCACCTGGCTAAGGATGAAGGCCTGCTCCATGCGTTTCGCAATGACCTGGATGTGCACCGGGCCACCGCCGCCGAGGTGTTCGGCGTTGAGCTGGACGCCGTCACTCATGACCAGCGTCGCAGCGCCAAGGCGATCAACTTCGGCCTGATCTACGGTATGAGTGCTTTCGGTCTGGCCAAGCAGATCGGTGTGGATCGCAAGCAGTCCCAGGCTTACATCGACCGCTACTTTGCCCGCTACCCAGGTGTACTGGCCTACATGGAGCGCACTCGCACCCAGGCCGCCGAGCAGGGTTATGTCGAAACCATTTTTGGTCGCCGGTTGTACCTGCCGGATATCAATGCGAAAAACCCTGCTTTGCGCAAAGGGGCAGAACGCACGGCCATCAACGCGCCGATGCAAGGCACAGCGGCAGATATCATCAAGAAAGCCATGGTGGCGGTGGATCGCTGGCTGACTGCGTCGGGACTGGATGCCAAGGTCATTCTGCAGGTCCACGACGAATTGGTGCTGGAGGTGCGTGAAGACCTGGTCGATCAGGTGCGCGAGGAAATTCGCCAGCACATGAGCGCTGCTGCCACGCTGGATGTGCCGCTCCTGGTGGAAGTGGGCGTGGGAAATAACTGGGACGAGGCGCACTGAGTCGTAGTGCTCTGAAGCTGGCGCAAGTCCCGTGGCGAGGAAGCAAGCTCCCTCGCCACATTGGCTCACTGAAAACCCGCGAGCGATGTCTTTAGTTCGGAAAATTCCTAAGGTTATTTCCAAAAATAATCTGAACTAAAACCGTGAATCGCTACTCAGAGTTTCTGAAAGGCTGGTGAAGCCCTTCAATGCTCCTATGTTGTGTTAAGTGTTGGCAGATATCTGGACCCCGCCCTAGCGGTCCGGAACTTGGACCCCGAACTTCCCCCTCCCCATAAGAAGTCCGGGGTTTTTTTTGCCTGCGAGTTGGCTTATTCCGCCTCTTCGCTGCCCTTGTCTGCCAATTCCATCCAGTCGGCCAATACAGTGTAGGCCTCTTCCAGGCCCATGCGCTTGGGCGCCGAGAACAACTGGATGGTGATCGCCTCACCCCACCCCTTGCGGATTTCCGACTGCACTTTAAGCAACGTATTCTTGGCCGCGCCGTAGGTCAGCTTGTCTGCCTTGGTCAGCAGAATGTGCATCGGCATGCCGCTGGCCACGGCCCAATCCAGCATCAGCAGGTCGAAGTCGGTCATTGGATGACGGATGTCCATCATCAAGATCAGACCCTTGAGGCTCTCGCGGCTGCCCAGATAGGCTTCCAAATGGCGCTGCCAATGCTGCTTCAGCGGAATCGGCACCTTGGCATAGCCGTAGCCGGGCAGGTCGACCAAACGACGTTCATCGTCTAGCTTGAAGAAGTTCAAGAGCTGCGTGCGACCCGGGGTTTTCGAGGTGCGCGCCAGGCTTGCATGGGTCAGGGTGTTCAGTGCGCTGGATTTACCGGCGTTGGAACGCCCGGCGAAAGCCACTTCAAAGCCTTCATCGTCGGGGCATTGATCGACTTTGGCGGCGCTGAGCATGAAGGTGGACTGTTGGCACAGGCCGAGGATGGGGTTCTTCAGTTGCATGGGATTTCCGATGTGGGTGGCGTCAGGAATGGACGCGGCAAGCTGTTCGTTTCCGTTTCAGTGACGCCAGTATATAATGCCGCAGATTTTGTGTGCGCTTTGTCCCAGCGTAGGATGAAGCGCACGGGAGCGACCGACTGAAATTGCGCACTAGAACGCAGCTCGCTCTCAACCCTGAAAAGGTCGTTTTATGACGAAATGGCTGCTAGCTGCCGGTGTCTTGATGCCGCTTTACAGCGCTCAGGCTACACAGGATCCGGAAGCTGTGTACAACCGTGTTTGTGGTGCCTGTCATTCCGGCCAACTCCCCATGGCACCCCGCAAGGGTGATCAGGAAGCTTGGACGCCGAGGTTGGCGAAAGGTATGGAGACGCTGGTGCAACACGTGACCCAGGGTTTCAAGGCGATGCCGCCGCGTGGTTTGTGCATGGACTGCAGTGCCGAGGATTACCGAGCCATCATCCAGTGGATGAGCGAGTAAACCCGGTCCATAACTCTTTAACCCTTAGCCGTAGTTGGATTAGCTGATGAACAAACTGATCGTGAGTCTGCTGTTGACATTGGGGATATCCGGCGTAGCCCATGCCGCTGGCGATGCCGCCGCCGGCCAGGCGAAAGCCGCCGTATGTGGGGCCTGCCATGGTCCGGATGGCAACAGCATGGCACCAAACTTTCCGAAACTGGCGGGCCAGGGCGAGCGTTACCTGACCAAGCAGTTGAAGGACATCAAGGACGGCAAGCGTGTCGTGCTGGAAATGACCGGCTTGCTGACCAACCTGAACGATCAGGACCTGGCGGACATGGCGGCTTATTTCGCCAGCCAGAAGGGCAGCGTTGGCGCCGCCGATCCTAATCTGGTCGCACGTGGTGAAGCGCTGTTTCGCGGAGGCAACCTGGAAAAGGGGCTTCCAGCCTGCACCGGTTGCCACTCGCCTGACGGCAAAGGTAACGCGGCGGCCGGCTTTCCTCACCTTGGGGGCCAGCACGCTCAGTACGTTGCCAAGCAGTTGACTGATTTCCGTAAGGAAGCAGACGGTCGTTCCAATGATGGCGAAGCGATGATGCGCACCATTGCCCGCAAGCTGAGCGACGAAGAGATCGCGGCGGTGGCCAGCTACATTCAGGGCCTGCACTAAGACCGTTGGCAGGGCGTTGTGAGGGTTTACATCTCTTGCAACGTTAACGCTCGATTAATCCGTCGATGCGAACATCAAAAGGGTGGCTTTGGCCGCCCTTTTTTGTGGCCGCTGCCGTTACACTAGCGAACTTGAACCTTCCACGGCCTGTCTTAAAAAAGGCCTTGCGGGGTCCCCTCATTGTCCAGGAGTAAAGCATGCGTAATCTGATCATCAGCGCCGCGCTCGCCGCTGTCAGCCTGTTCGGCATGGCCGCCCAAGCCAACGCCGACGAATCGAAGGCCCCCTACGTCGAATTGAGCAATCCCGTTCCAGTGGCTGTGCCTGGCAAGATCGAAGTGGTGGAACTGTTCTGGTACGGCTGCCCGCATTGCTACGCTTTTGAACCGGTTATCAACCCATGGGCCGAGAAACTGCCTTCGGATGTGAACTTCGTACGCATCCCTGCCATGTTCGGCGGCCCATGGGACGCCCACGGCCAGATGTTCCTGACCCTCGAAGCCATGGGCGTCGAGCACAAGGTTCACGCTGCAGTGTTCAACGAGATCCAGGTTGAGAAGAAGCGCCTGACCGATCCTGAAGAAATGGCTGAATTCCTCGCCACCCAAGGGGTGGACAAGGACAAGTTCCTGGCGACTTTCAACTCCTTCGCCATCAAGGGTCAGATCAACAAAGCCAAAGAGCTTGCCAAGAAATACGAGATCACCGGCGTACCCACCATGGTCGTCAATGGCAAATACCGCTTTGATATCGGTTCGGCCGGTGGTGCGAACCAGGCGCTTGAGCTGGCCGACCAGCTGATTGCCAAAGAGCGAGCGGCAACCAAGGCCGCCGCCAACTAAGCGCGGCGCTGACCATGGCCCGCTGGAGCACCGAACGCGTCGTTGGCCTGCATGAGCCGCGGGTCAATGAGCACCATATCGCCTCCACGGGCCTGCCGGCCGACAGCTGCCTGCGCCTGCTCAGTTTCAATATTCAGGTGGGCATCAGCACCGAGCGTTACCGGCATTATCTGACCCGTGGTTGGCAACATCTGCTACCGCACACCGGACGTGCCGTTAACCTGCAGAAGATCGGCGACCTGCTGAGAGACTTCGACCTGGTGGCTTTACAAGAGGCCGACGGTGGAAGCCTAAGGTCAGGCTACGTCAATCAGGTGGAGCATCTGGCTCAACTGGGTGCTTTCCCCTACTGGTATCAACAACTCAATCGTAACCTCGGACGCCTGGGCCAGCACAGCAATGGTGTGTTGAGCCGCCTGCGGCCGTGGGCGATAGAAGACCACCCGTTACCCGGTCCCAAGGGGCGCGGAGCGATTCTGGCGCGCTTTGGCGAAGGTCCGGAGGCCTTGATCGTGGTCATGATGCATCTGGCCCTTGGGGCTCGTACCCGAACGATGCAATTGGCCTACATCCGCGAGCTGATTGGTGACTACAAGCACCAGGTATTGATGGGGGACATGAATACCCATGCCAATGACTTGCTGCAAAATTCGCCTCTGCGCGATCTCGGTCTGCTCGCCCCACAAGTCGAAGCCACGTTTCCGAGCTGGCGCCCCCAGCGCTGCCTGGACCATATTCTGCTGAGCCCCACCTTGACCCTCGAACGGTTCGAGGTGCTGGCTCACCCTATTTCCGACCACCTGCCTGTCGCGGTGGAAATTCGTCTGCCGGGTTCGCTCACGGCGGATGCATTCCCTGCGGTGAGTCCTGCCCCCTCGCGGATCCCATGAATGAGCGACGAAGCTGAACGCTGGAGAGAGAAGTACTTCAAGAGCATCGAACAGCAGGAAAAGCTCGAGCGCCGCTGGACAGCCCGGCTCGACTTGCTGCGCCGCGGCCTGGTGCGCAGTACGCTGGCCGCCGAAGGCACTGACCGGGCGGTTGATCAGTGCATGAAAGAAATGCGCGAAGTGGTGCGCACCGATGACATGGACGCCGCCCTCGCCGCTCTTTTGCCCCGCCTGGAGAAGGCTGTGCTCGATTCCGAGCAGCGTCGCGAGACTCGGGTCGAACAGGTGAGCGCCGCATTGACTTCCCTGGTCGCTCAGTTGCAAACCTTGCCGCTGCCCAAGGAAGTCAGCCGACCTTTGAAAAAGTTTTCCAAGCAGTTGGAGGACCGGGTGGACCAGGCTCGGGAGATTCCTTTGCTGCTCAGTGAATTGAGCAGCTTGCAGGGCAAGGCGCTGAGTGCGTTGGAAGCGCCCACTGAACCGAATCGTCCGGGCCTGCTGCAACGGTTGTTTGGTGGCCAGGGCCAGGAAGAAGCGGCGCCCCAGCCGCACGAACCTGCCCAGCGCAGCGTGGTGCCGGTATTGGAAACGGCACCGCCGGCACCGGCACAGCTAGCGACTGACACTGCGCCCGTCATAACTCCAGCTCCAACTCCAGCCCCGGCAGTGTTAGCAGGACACGCGGCAACGGTCGATGAGGCGTCTGAACCGGTCGCGTTCATTCCGTCGATGTTCGATCCTGATCCAGAACCCTCTTCGTCGCCGGTATCCGAAGCTGGCGAGCCGACTCTGGAACAAGTTGAAGCTCCCGAGCAGGACACAACTACCGAGCCGGCGCGGATTCCTGTGGAAAATGCAGTGCAGGTACCCGCCCTTGAAAACCCTGATGAGCTGATGCCCGAGGAGCCGTCGCAAGCGGACGAGGCGCTGCCCCTCCCCCTCCCGGAAGAGCCCGTCGAACCCTCGGCGGCCGTCGAGCCGGCAGCGTCTGATCTGGAGGGCGACCATTATGAACTGCCCGACTCACCGGAGCCTTCCTACAGTTCGGTGGCCAGGCATATCGAAGACACCCTGTTGGGCCTGCTGGGCGACCTGACCCTACCCGAGCGTCATCGTCCCCAGGCCGAGGCCATGCGCGAACGGCTGCAAAATGGCTTGAACTGGTATGAATTACTGCCAATTCTCGACGATCTTGCCGTGCTCATGCTGGCAATTACCGACACCGGCCAACATGAATTCGAAGCGTACTTGCAGCGCCTCAATGATCGGCTGGAGTCCTTCCAGAGCAGTTTACGGGCTGCCAGTGAAGACCATGCCGATAACCAATCGGCCTCTCGGGAGATGGACACGCAGATTCGCGAGCAGGTGGATGGCTTGCAAAGCAGCGTGCAGGAAGCTGATGACCTGGAAGGTCTCAAGCAAGTGCTGGAGAACCACCTTGAAGGCCTGCTTGGCACGATGGACCAGCACCAGAAGCAGCGCGATCAGCGCGAGCAGGAAGTTTCGGCTCGCCTCAAAAGCCTGGCTGAGCGCGTCGCGCTGATGGAGCAGGATGCTCAGGTTGTCCGGGATAACCTTGAAGAGCAGCGGCAAAAAGCGCTTATCGATCCGCTCACTGGGCTGCCTAACCGCGCCGCCTGGTCCGAGCGTCTCGAACAGGAAGTTGCCCAATGGCAGCGGCACGGCAACAGTCTGCTGCTGGCCATGCTCGATCTGGATCACTTCAAGCGCATCAACGATAACTACGGCCACCTGGCAGGTGATCGGGTGCTGAAGATCATCGCTTCGGTGCTGCGCAGACGTTTACGTGGCAGCGATTTCATCGCCCGCTTTGGCGGTGAGGAATTTGTCCTGCTGGTGCCCGACACGCCACTGGCGGTCGGGGCAAGACTGGCCGAGTCCCTGCGCGCAGCCATCGAGGCCTGCCCGTTTCACTTCAAGGGTGAGCCGGTCACGATCACCGTGTCCGTGGGCATGACCGCGTTCAAAACCGGGGAGCACAGCGATTCGGTGCTTAAAAGAGCCGATCAGGCGCTCTATAGAGCCAAAAATGCCGGGCGCAATCGAGTGGAATGGAGCTGAAGGCAATTGTTCCATTTTGTGAATCCCGTTATACGAGCCAGATCATCGCAACGCGATACGTTACACTGTTGCATTACCCCCAGCGCGTAATGCACCTGCCATGAAATTTTTTTCGCTCATTGCCTTCTTACTGGTTCTGGCCGGTTGCGCCAGTGGCCCCAGGCTCGATACCAGCCACCCTTCCGTCAATCATGACAACCGTATCCAGTTCGTGGTGCTGCATTACACTTCCGCTTCCCTGGAGCGGTCCCTGGCTTTGTTGACCCACGGCGAAGTCAGTGCGCATTACCTGATCGGCGATGATAAAAGCGCGACCGTCTACAAGCTGGTGGATGAAGGCCGGCGCGCCTGGCACGCCGGAGACAGTGAATGGGATGGCCGCACCTGGCTCAATTCCAGCTCCATCGGCATTGAGATCGTCAATCCCGGTTTTGTCGATACGCCCACCGGGCGCCTCTGGTATCCCTACAGCGAAGCTCAGGTCCAGGCCTTGATCGCATTGCTCAAAGACATCTCCCAGCGTAATGGGATCAACCCGCGCAACATCATTGGGCATAGCGATATTGCCCCAATGCGCAAGCTTGATCCTGGGCCGCTGTTTCCCTGGAAGCGCCTGGCGCAAGCGGGGCTGGGGATTTGGCCCGACGAGCAGGCCGTAATGCGCCAGCAGGCGGTTTTCGCGGCGCAGGTGCCGAACGCCAGTTGGTTCCAGGCCGAGTTGGCCCGGTTCGGCTACCCGACGCCTCGCACCGGCGAATGGGATGTGGCCACTCATCATGTGCTTGCCGCCTTCCAGATGCGCTTCCGGCCGACCCGGTTCGACGGCATGCCGGATGCGCAAAGTGCGGCTATCCTGCAGGTGCTCAACCAGACAAAATAATGACGCCCGTCCGACGGTCAGGGCTAAATCCAAATCAGAAGCTATAACTCATTGGTAACTTTCGGATTACCAATGATGACGCCTGCCCGCGAAACCCTGCAAAGCTGGCTCCATCGCCCGTTTCTCTTGGCGATGATGGCGGCTGTCCTGAGTACCGTGCTGTTGCTGGGGGCCAGTCTGTTTGTCGTGATACAGCAAATCCAGCAGCGTGAAAGCGACCAGATGAATGCTCAGGGCGAGCGCTTTCTGCAGCGACTCGAGCAACTTTTCGGACAATTGCGCGAAAGCCTCGACGATCTGCAAAACCAGCCGTTGCGCAGATGCGACGACGACATGATCGCGACGCTGCAGCAGGTCAGCTTCAACTACCGTTTTGTTTACGAAGCGGCATATATCGATAGCAGCGGGGTTTGTTCCAATCGCCCACGCCGCAGCGGGTTATCGGTGATCCGACCGCCTGACATCCGGGGCCCGACCTACAGCTACTGGCTCAATACCACCACCGAGCCCGATGAAAACCGTGCGGCATTGATGCTGGGTCGCGGCAATTTTCGCGTTGCCACTTCCCGCGGGCATCTGACCGATGTCGTTGATTTGCCGCCCGGCAGCAGCCTGTTGGTGGTGCTCGATCAGGGCCAGCGGGCGATACCGGTGCTGGGTACCGATCAATACTGGCCGCCCACGGAGCCTTGGCCCTCGAAAAGCCGCAATGCATTGCAAGTGACGCAGAACCGCCTGATCTATCGGATGCAGACCGACAGCCCGGAATATCAACTGGTGCTGATTGCTCAACGCAATGGTTTAAATATTCCCTCGAACGCCTGGTGGTTGCTGCCCATCAGCCTGATGCTGGGCCTGGGGATTGGTTTTCAGGTATTCCTGCTGGCGCGTCAGCGCCAATCGATGGACGCCGAACTGCACGGGGCCATCCGGCGCGGAGAATTGCAGGTGCTGTACCAGCCGATCTTCGATCTGCGCAGTCGCAATTGCGTCGGTGCTGAAGCCCTGTTGCGCTGGCGGCGCCCGGACGGCACCCTCACCAGCCCGGATCTGTTCATTCCGATGGCGGAGAACACCGGGCAGATCCGTCAGATCACAGACTTCGTGCTGCAACGCCTGTTCGACCAGTTGGGCCAGCTGCTGCGGGCCAATCCGCAGCTGTACATCTCGGTGAACCTGGCGGCGTGCGACGTCATGGTGCCACGTATCGGCGAAGTGATCGCCCGCCTGCTGGCGTTGCATCGGGTGTCGGCGCACCAGATAGCCTTTGAAGTGACCGAACGCGGATTGGTCGATGTCCTGGTCGCCCGGGATAATCTGCAATCGTTGCGCGATGTCGGGCATCAGGTGTTGATCGATGATTTCGGCACGGGTTATTGCAGCCTCGCCTACCTGCAGACCTTGCCGGTGGACTGTTTGAAAATCGACAAAGCTTTCATCGACGCCTTGGGGCACGATGCCGCCAGCAGCGGTGTGGCCCCGCATATTATCCGCATGGCCCACGCGTTAGAGCTCAAGGTGATTGCCGAGGGCATCGAGCATGAAGCCCAGGCGTCTTACCTGAGCAGCGAAGGCGTGACTTTCGGGCAGGGTTGGCTGTTTGCCCATGCGCTCAGCGCCGTGCAGTTGATCGAGCTGATTACCCGCGGCCGGCGCCTGCTGGGGCGACGCATGGACGACGAGGCCTGAACCGACTCAGACCGCCAGCGCCATATAGAACTGTGTGCCCTGCCCCGGTCGTGAATAAACGCCCATGCGCCCACCGTGGAGCTGGACGATTTCCTTGCACAGCGCCAGCCCCAGCCCTGCGCCGCCTTTCTTGCGACCGACCTGGACGAAAGGTTCGAAGATCCGTCCCTGCTGGCCGTAGGGAATGCCCTCACCATTGTCCTCGACGCTGATGATCACCCGCTCGCCGTGGCGACGGGCCTGCAGGCGGATCTGACCGTGGTCGCCGGTGTGACGCATGGCATTGTCGATCAGGTTATCCAGCACCCGGTCCAGTTGCGCAGCGTCGGCATGCAGGCGCGGTAAGGGGCCCTGGATGGTCACGAGCAATTGGATGCCCTTGGCCTGGGCTTGTGCGGCAAACCGCAGCCGGGCCGCCTCCAGCAGTTCGTCGATGGAACAAGGTGCCAGCGTCAGCTTTTGCAGGCCGTTCTGGTAGCGGGAGAAGTTCAGCAGGTCATTGATGAGCTGCATCAGGCGCTGCATTTCTTCGTTGACGGTGTTGAGCAGATCAGCTTCGCGCGATTCTTCAGGAAAATGCACGCGCTCCTGCAACAGGCCGAACGCCATGTGCATGCCAGTCACTGGCGTACGCAGCTCGTGGGACGCGCGCAACACGAACTCACTGCGCACTCTTTCGAAAGCGCGTTGTTCGGTGACGTCGTGCAACACCATCACCGCCCCGAGGATGTGACCCTGGGTATGGCTCACGGGGGTGAGGCTATAGGTCAGCAAGCGCGACTCGCCATCCACTTCGATGCTCAAATCCTCCGGCGCCCGCTCCAGCGTTCCACCGCGCAGAACCAGTTGCAGTTCCTCATCCAGCTCCGGGCGTTCCAGCGCCTCGCCCAATCCCTGGCCCAGGCGCTCCTCGTCCCAACCCAATTGACGCTGGGCCACCGGGTTGAGGTGCTCCAGGCGGCCTTGGCGGTCGATCATCAGCAAGCCGTCGTCGATGCTGTCGAGTACCGCTTGCAAGCGTTGCTGGCCGGCGAGCAGCTCATCGACGTTGGTGGCCTGATGCTCGCGCAGCGCCTGGGCCATGATGCCGAAACGACGGGTCAGTAAGTTCAACTCGGCGGCCGAGGAGATCGGCAGCGTCACCTCGAAATTGCCCTGGCCGATATCATCCGCCGCCGCCGCCAACGCCTCAATCGGCGCACCGAAACGCCGGGCAATGCCGTGGGCCGTGATGAAGCCGATGATCAGCACCGCCAGTCCTACCAGCCCCAACAGTCCGGAAATCAGAAAGGCGCGCTCGCGAGCTTTGTTCTGGGTATCGCTAATGTTGTTCAAGGCCCGCCGATACCCGTCAATCAAGCCGGTGCGCAGTACGTTGAATTTTTCGGTGAGATTCTGGATACCGGTGAGTTGGGTCGGTAGCTGGCGGGACGCTGTAAAAGCCTCGAGAAAGCCGATGTAGTCGGCCTTGGCCTGGCGGAAACTGTCTGGCGAATCGTCCAGTACCTGTTCGTGGGCGATGCCCTCGTCGAGCAACTGGAAATATTGCCGTTTGGATTCCTCCAGAGCTGCCAGATCGGGCTTGTCATCCAGCATGATCATCAACTGATCGCCGAGGTTCTGCCGCAGTTTGAGACCCAAGTCGAGCAGGATGAAGTTGTCGCGCACCGATTGTTCCTGGGTATTGGACATCTGTACCACGCTGACCAAGCCAAGCATCAGCCCCAGCAATGCCACGGTAATCAGCGCCGAGATACTCAGAAACAGCCGTGTGCGCAGCTTCATCGCCAGTTTCATAAGATGACGCTCACAGGTTGTATTGCTTGCGTTTGCGATACAGCGTGGAAGCGTCGATACCCAGGGTCTTGGCGGCCTGATCAAGGGTGTCGGCCGTGGCCAGCACCGCGCCAATATGCGCTTTTTCCAGTTCGTCGAGGCTGAGCGCAGCGCCGATTCGCGGGGCATTGTTGACCGGTTGTTCAGCCATGCCCAAGTGGCTGATTTCGACTTTTTCCTGCGCGCAGATGATGCTGGCGCGCTCGACCACGTTGCGCAGCTCCCTGATATTGCCAGGCCAGCGATAGCCTAGTAGCGCTTCGCGAGCCTCGTCGCTGAAGCCACGTGCCGGGCGGGCGTACTCCTTGACGAAGCGGGCCAGGAAGCGATCAGCCAACGTCAGAATGTCTTCGGCCCGTTCGCGCAACGGTGGCAGATGCAGGGTGATGACATTTAGGCGGTACAGCAGGTCTTCGCGAAAGCGCCCGTCGCGCACCATGTCTTCAAGGTTCAGGTTAGTCGCTGCGAGAATCCGCACATCGGCACGCCGGGTCACCGGGTCGCCGACCCGCTCGTATTCTTTGTCCTGAATGAAACGCAGCAACTTGGGCTGCAATGTCAGGGGAAAATCGCCGATTTCGTCGAGAAAAAGCGTACCGCCATCGGCCTGGTTGACCCGTCCCAGCGTGCTTTCACTGGCGCCGGTAAATGCACCTCGACTGTGGCCGAACAGTTCGCTTTCCATCAATTCAGCGGTCAACGATGGGCAGTTGATCGTGACGCAGGACTTCTTCGCGCGTTTGCTCCAGCCATGGATGGCGCGGGCCAGTTCGCCCTTACCGGTGCCGGACTCGCCAAGGATCAGAATGTTGGCGTCAGTGCTGGCGACCTGACGAGCGGTTTCGAGCACGACTTTCATCGCCGGGCTGTGGGAATCGAGACCGTCATTGGGTTTGCGCACTTCCCCTTCCAGGGCTTCCAGTCGCGCTGACAACTGGCGTACTTCCAACTGTTTGGCAGTCGCCAGGCGCAGTTGATCGGGGCTGCACGGCTTGACTAGATAATCGGCGGCGCCGGCCTGGATGGCATCAACGGCGGTGTCGACCGCCGAGTGGGCGGTGACAATCACCACCCGCATCCAGGGTGCCTGGATACGCATTTGCGCCAGGACATCAAGACCGTTGTCTTCTCCCAGGCGCAAGTCCAGAAAGCACAGGTCAAACACCTGCCGCTGCAGCAAGGTGTCGGCCTGGGCGGCGCTGTTGGCGGTGGCGACGCTGTAGCCTTCGTCTTCCAGGCAATAACGGAATGTACGCAGGATGGCGGACTCGTCGTCTACCAGCAGAATGCGGCCTTGATGCTCAGTGGCGGATTCCATTTTTCCTACGCTCCTTTAATGAATGATGTTGGTTAGTGTCAGAAAAATCGGGCAAGTTGCATGGTCGTTTCTGAGGGGATCTTACCCACCGTCAGCGTACATGTGGGTATCTCACTCCTAAAAGATTGATTTGGATCCTTTTTTTGCTCCTGCACCCGCCTCGTACGGTACGGCTTGCTCCTTCCGACATCTAATTCCGACGGGCAATTCAAAAAGATTCTATCGCGCCTGTCCCCACCGTTCGTGCATTACGCACGACGCTTGACGCGGCCATCGTGCAGGATGCGCTTCGGTTGTTGTTTGGCACGTTTATAACTAATTGATTTTAAAGATATTTATATCGATAAACGTTCTGGCATGCCGACTGCAATGATCAGGTCAACGTGGCGTTAAGGCGCCTCAACCAGATCACCACTCGGGGTGGGAGGAATTTCAGGATGAATCGTCAACGTGCTGCTCAGTTTCGAATCTCTGCCTTGCATGTTCAGCAGGGTTTGTGGGCTGTAGTGGCCCTGCTGATCACACTTGCAGCAGGCCAGCAGTTGATGCTTTGGCACCAGAGCCAACAGCCTGAGGCGCCTCTGCTGTCGATTCAGCGCGCCCCGCAAACCCATTTCAGTGCTGTTGGCAGCCTCTCGGATGTTTCCGCCTCGATGCGAATGATGGAAGTCGATCAGGTTCAACCTGCCAACGACATGCCTGGCCAGGAGCGCTGGGTGTTTTAACTCGATGGACCGGTCGTCCACTGCACCGGAACCATCACCGCAAGACCCTCACTAAATAGAAAAGCGTAAGGAGAATCACCATGTTGAGCTGGGCAATTACATTCCTGATCATTGCCATCATCGCCGCGGTACTGGGCTTCGGTGGTATCGCAGGCACCGCCACGGGCATCGCCAAGATTCTCTTTGTCGTGTTCCTGGTGATGTTCATCGCTTCGTTCTTCTTTGGCCGCCGCGGTCGAGGCTGACCATGAACGCATTGAAAGGACTGGTCGCCGCCCTGCTGCTGGGCGGCGGTACCATGGCCATGGCTGCCAATGACGGACAGATGCGGGTCAATCAGGTGCTCAAGGCCGACCCGCAATATCTCGAGACTTGGCAGCAAGTGGTCAAAAAGGAAGAACGTCTACCGGAATGGGTGATGAACCTGTCAGGCGATTCGCAGCAGATGAATGCTGTCGAGGAAGATGGCGACAAATATCTGGTCGGTCCGTTGTGCGAAACCGAGGCGACGTGCCGCAGCAAGCGCTTGTTCGTCGCTTTCAGTTTCGACAAGGACGAGGCTTATGCATTGCTGGTTGAAGTCCCTGCCGGACTTCCGGCCGACAAGTCGCCAACCCGCCATGCCGATTACCGTTTCCTCGGCAATCCCGATGAAGGTATGCAAGAACTGTTAATGGAGCAACTCAAGAAAGATCCAAACTGGTACTGATTCTGAAAAGCGAGAAAAGCACGGTGCTTTTCTCCTCTGCACAGTCCGAAGAGGGCCGATGCATGACCAAGGGGCCGGGACGCTCTGCCCGTCTAAGGGCGCAGTGACCTACGGGCACAAGGGGTGCCTGCGCAAGGGCCGGGTCAGGAAAAAGCGTCCACGCAGGTTCGCACAGTCATGAGGACTGGCGAACTTGCGTGGAGCTTCGTGCCTTGTAAAGTTCATGCCAGAGCGGTTGGCTAGCTTGGTGTCTGCGTCACCCTCCCCGTATCGCTCGCGTTTTTTCAAAGCCGCTCCACTCCTCTGCGCCTGACCGTACATCGGAGATTTATCCGGCCGGTCTGCTTTTTCGACCCTGTTTCATTCCTTTATCCTTTGAGCGCTTTTGGCGACGCGGGACAAAAAGCCCCTGGCGCTGAAATGGCCGGTTCACGGCGCTTTTGCCTGCCGAAATGGCGTATTCGAACTGAGGGAAACCCACGTTTCACTTCATAAGCTTCATGCCGATTCGGCATAGGGTAGGCGTTTACGGCATTAGACGCCCCACCTTCGCATCGCAATAGTTGCGCCTTTTTTCGCCTGCCAGTGCGCCTGTGGCGCGTACTCGGGGTGACCTTATCTGGGGGCAGCGGCACGCATTCGTATCGCCATCGGGTGGTTCAGTTTGTGGCAGTTGCCCGAGTCCAACTGAAGTAAGGGTAAAGATATGAAGAAGGCAAGACTAAGCCTCGCCTGGCAGATCCTCATCGGTCTGGTGCTCGGGATTGCAATTGGCGCGTTGCTCAACCATTTCAGTGCCGAGAAGGCCTGGTGGATCAGCAACGTGCTGCAACCGGCAGGCGATATCTTTATTCGTCTGATCAAGATGATCGTCATCCCGATTGTGATTTCCTCGCTGATCGTCGGTATTGCCGGGGTCGGTGACGCCAAGAAACTCGGGCGTATCGGCCTCAAGACCATCCTCTACTTCGAAATCGTCACCACTATCGCCATTGTCGTCGGCTTGCTGTTGGCCAATTTCTTCCAGCCGGGCAGCGGCATCGACATGAGCACTTTGGGTACGGTGGATATTTCCAAGTACCAGGCCACGGCCGCCGAGGTGCAGCATGAACATGCGCTCATCCAGACCATCCTCAATCTGATCCCGTCGAACATCTTCGCGGCGGTTGCTCGTGGCGAGATGCTACCGATCATTTTCTTCTCCGTATTGTTCGGCCTGGGTCTGTCCAGCCTGCAATCGGAGCTGCGCGACCCCCTGGTGAAGATGTTCCAGGGCGTGTCGGAAAGCATGTTCAAGGTCACCCACATGATCATGCAATACGCCCCGATTGGCGTGTTCGCCCTGATTGCAGTAACGGTTGCCAACTTCGGCTTCGCTTCGCTCTTGCCATTGGCGAAGCTGGTGATCCTGGTTTACGTCGCCATCGCCTTCTTCGCCTTTATGGTGCTGGGTCTGATTGCACGCCTGTTCGGCTTCTCCGTGATCAAACTGATGCGCATCTTCAAGGATGAGCTGGTGCTGGCCTACTCCACCGCCAGCTCTGAAACCGTGTTGCCACGGGTGATCGAGAAGATGGAAGCCTACGGCGCGCCGAAGGCGATTTGCAGTTTCGTGGTGCCGACCGGTTATTCGTTCAACCTCGACGGTTCGACCCTTTACCAGAGCATCGCGGCGATTTTCATCGCCCAGTTGTACGGCATTGATCTGTCCATCAGCCAGCAATTGCTGTTGGTGCTGACCTTGATGGTGACCTCCAAAGGCATCGCCGGTGTACCGGGTGTATCTTTCGTGGTGCTGTTGGCGACCCTCGGCAGTGTCGGTATTCCGCTGGAAGGTCTGGCATTCATTGCCGGTGTCGACCGCATCATGGACATGGCCCGCACCGCGCTGAACGTGATCGGCAATGCCCTGGCCGTGCTGGTCATTTCCCGCTGGGAAGGCATGTACGACGATGCCAAGGGCCAGCGCTACTGGAATTCCCTGCCCCACTGGCGCAGCAAAGAGCCGTTGCCAATGGGAGAAGTTTCCAGTCGCTGACACACATGACCCCTGTGGGAGCTGAGCTGCTCGCGATGGCGTTGGAGCAGTCAGCATGGGTGTTGGCTGACACTCCGCCATCGCGAGCAAGCTCGGCTCCCACAAGGATCTTTGTGATCCCCTGAAGCAACAAACAAACCCCGGAGAAATCCGGGGTTTGTCGTTTCTGCCAGCCCCGCTATCATTCGCGGCATCTTCCGGGGGACTTAACCGATGCTCAATGGCCTGTGGCTTGGCTTCTTTATCGTGGCAGCCGTGTCGGCGCTGGCGCAGTGGCTGATCGGCGGTAACGCCGGGATCTTCGCCGCCATGGTGGAAAGCATTTTCGCCATGGCCAAGCTGTCGGTGGAGGTGATGGTCCTGCTGTTCGGCACCTTGACCCTGTGGCTGGGGTTTCTGCGCATCGCCGAAAAGGCCGGTATTGTCGACTGGCTGGCCAAGGCGCTCGGGCCTTTGTTTTTGCGGCTGATGCCGGAAGTGCCAGCGGGCCATCCGGCGATTGGCCTGATTACCCTCAACTTCGCGGCCAACGGCCTGGGGCTGGATAACGCGGCGACCCCGATCGGCCTGAAGGCCATGCGGGCCCTGCAGGACTTGAACCCCAGCCCGACCATCGCCAGCAATGCACAAATCCTGTTCCTGGTGCTCAACGCCTCATCGCTGACGCTGTTGCCGGTGACTATTTTCATGTATCGCGCCCAGCAAGGGGCGCCGGACCCGACCTTGGTGTTCCTGCCGATCCTGCTCGCCACCAGCGCCTCCACCCTGGTGGGGCTGCTGTCGGTGGCCTTCATGCAGCGCCTGCGCCTGTGGGACCCGGTAGTGCTGGCTTATCTGGTTCCGGGTGCGTTGGTACTGGGCGGTTTCATGGCGCTGCTGGCGACGCTCTCAGCTACGGCGCTGGCCGGGCTGTCTTCGGTCCTCGGCAACCTGACGCTGTTCGGCTTGATCATGATGTTTCTGGTGGTGGGTGCGCTGCGCAAGGTCAAGGTTTATGAAGCCTTCGTTGAGGGCGCCAAGGAGGGCTTTGATGTCGCCAAGACGTTGCTGCCGTACTTGGTGGCCATGTTATGCGCCGTTGGCGTGCTGCGGGCCTCGGGCGCGCTGGACTTCGGTCTGGACGGGATCCGGCACCTGGTGCAGTGGGCCGGCTGGGATACCCGTTTCGTCGACGCCTTGCCGACTGCCATGGTCAAGCCATTCTCCGGCAGCGCCGCCCGAGCGATGTTGATCGAAACCATGCAGACGTCCGGCGTGGACAGCTTCCCCGCGCTGGTGGCCGCGACCATTCAGGGCAGCACCGAGACCACCTTCTATGTGCTGGCGGTGTACTTCGGCGCCGTCGGTATCCAGCGGGCGCGGCATGCGGTGGGCTGCGCGCTGCTGGCCGAGTTCAGCGGAGTCGTGGCGGCGATAGGCGTTTGCTACTGGTTCTTTGGTTGAGCCCAATCCCCTTGCCACAGGCTCGGATGGCCATGCCGGGCCTTTAGGGGTGTGCCGGCAGCGCCAGGCGCTGGCCTTGTTCCACCGTCCAGTTCACAACCTCGGCCGTCAGTCGATCGCTGGCCTGGCCGAAACCTTGCACCACGGCTGGCACTTGCACGTCGCTCAACGGTTGGCGGACTTCAAAACGACGACTGGCAAGGATGCGTTGGTCAAACCCCCGCACCAGCAATGCGTCCAAGCGAATCACCACGCTGGCCTCTGCACCTTGATATTCGGTCTGGAAGGCCTGCAATTGGCCACCCAACTCCAGATCCGTTTGCAGGTTGCTGTCGGCGACACTCAATAGCCCGACACGTCCATCCTGGGCGAAACCATCGAGCAAGCGATTGCGCAGCAACACCGGTGCCGGGTCGCTCCAGCGGGAGGCGGCGTAGCTGCTCAACAGATTGCCGTGGGGAATGACCGCTATTTTAGGGCTGTTGAGCACTTCGCTGGCCTGCGGGCTGGCCAAGCGCAATGACCATTTTGCAGGGGTGCCCGGGGCGACGGGCGCCTGAGTGGCGGGTAAGCGATAGATGTCCGAAGGCTCGGCCTGGGGCAGAATCGAGCAACCGCCAACCAGGACACATCCTGCCAGCAAGAGGATAGGGCGGACGAACCGGTCAAACGGCTTCATGGCGTGAATTCCTTGTTCTTGTCACTGCCCAGCAAATAGCCGCTGGGGTTGGCATCCAGGCGCCGGGAAATACCCCGCAGTGCGCTCAGGGTGTCGCGCAGTTCCCGCACGGCCGGCGACAGGGCATTGAGCCCCTGCATGCCATTGTTCAGCGCGTCGCGATTGTCGTTGAGCAGTTTATCGAGGGTCGCGGTACTGCGGGCCAGCGATTGCATGGCCTGGTCTGCGCTGCTCATGACCCCCTTGCCCTGATCGTTGAGCAGGCCGTTGGCGCTGCGCATCAATGCCGTCGTCTGCTCCAGTGTGGCGCTGGCCTGTTTGCCGACAGCGGCCAGTTGCTGCATGGCCTGGCGAATATCGCCGCGTTGATCGGCGATGACCCCGGTGGTTTGCTCCAAGTGTTCAAGGGTCTTGCCCAGCCGCTGGACATTGTCCGAGGAAAACACCTCGTTGGCGTTATGCAGCAGCAGGTTGATACTGGTCATCAGGTCATCGCTGTTGTTCAGCAGGCGGGCGATGGGCGAGGGCGCTGCGACAATCACTGGCGGCTCGCCCTCGGGCCCGGTCAGTGGCGGGCTGTTGGGGGTGCCGCCACTGAGCTGGATAATCGAGGTGCCGGTGATGCCGGTCAGTGCCAGTTTGGCCTGGGTGTCCTGCTTGACCGGTGTTTCAGCACTCAACCGGACCCGCGCCAGTACCCGGCGCGGGTCGTTGGGGTCCAGGCGCAGATTGACCACGTCCCCGACCTTGATGCCGCTGTACTCCACCGCGCTGCCTCTGGACAAGCCACTGACCGCTTCGTTGAACACCACTTCGTAATCCTTGAACTCGCTGTCCACGCTGGACTTGGCCAGCCACAACCCAAACAGCAGGGCCCCGACCACCACGATCACGGTGAACAGGCCGATCAATACATGATGGGCTCGGGTTTCCATGTCAGACCTCGTTCAATTGTGTCGCGGCCGTCAAGGCCGCGCGGCCGCGAGGGCCGTGGAAGTATTCATGAATCCACGCATCGTCGGTTTCCGACACTTTGTCGATGACGTCGGCCACCAGCACTTTTTTCTGGGCCAGCACCGCCACCCGGTCGGTGATGGTGTAGAGCGTGTCCAGGTCATGGGTGACCAAAAATACGCTCAAGCCCAAGGCGTCGCGAAGCGTCAGGATCAATTGGTCGAACGCTGCCGCGCCGATGGGGTCGAGGCCGGCGGTGGGTTCGTCGAGAAACAGAATGTCCGGGTCCAGGGCCAGCGCCCGGGCCAAGGCTGCACGCTTTATCATGCCGCCGGACAGCGAGGCGGGGTATTTGTCCGCTGCCGATAGCGGCAGCCCGGCCAATGCCAGTTTCACCGCCGCCAGATGCTCGGCATCGGCGCGGCTGAGCCCGGCGTGTTCGATCAGGGGCAGGGCGACATTCTCTGTCACGGTCAGCGAAGAAAACAGCGCGCCTTTTTGAAACAGCACCCCAAAGCGACGTTCCACTCGCGAACGCTGGGCCTGGGGCAGGCTCGGCAGGTCCTGGCCGAACACTCGCACGGTGCCTTCACTGGGCCGGTTCAAGCCGACAATGCTGCGCAATAGCACCGATTTGCCACTACCGGAACCGCCGACCACGGCGAGGATCTCGCCCTTGTAGACGTCCAGGTCGAGGTTTTCGTGCACGCTCTGCCGGCCAAAGCGATTGCACAAGCCACGTACCTGTATCACCGCCTCGGTGGGCGGCCTGGAAGGTCGACTCACCATTGCATCTCCATGAAAAACAGCGCGGCCACTGCGTCGAGCACGATCACCACAAAAATCGACTGCACCACGCTCGAGGTGGTGTGAGCCCCGACAGACTCGGCGCTGCCGCTGACTTTGAAGCCTTCCAGGCATCCCACCGCAGCAATCAGGAAGGCAAAGATCGGCGCCTTGACCATTCCCACTACGAAATGCTGGACGCCGATGTCCGACTGCAACAGCGTCAGGAACATCGCCGGAGAAATATCCAGCGACAGGGCACACACCACACCGCCGCCGACAATGCCCGAGAGCATGGCCACAAAGGTCAGCATCGGCAGCGCCACCAACAGGGCCAGCACTCGCGGCACCACCAGCAACTCGATGGGATCGAGGCCCAGGGTACGAATCGCGTCGATTTCTTCGTTGGCCTTCATCGAGCCGATCTGGGCGGTGAAGGCGCTGGCGGTGCGACCTGCCATGAGAATCGCAGTCAACAACACCCCGAATTCGCGCAGAAACGAGAACGCCACCAGGTCTACGGTGAAAATACTGGCGCCGAAATCGGCCAGCACCGTCGCCCCGAGAAACGCCACCACCGCGCCCACCAGAAAAGTCAGCAGGGCGACGATAGGGGCCGCGTCCAGCCCCGTCTGTTCGATATGAACCACCATCGGGGTAATGCGCCAGCGTTTCGGGCGAAACAGGCCCCGGGCCAGCGTTTCAAGGATCAAGCCGACAAAGCCGAGCAATTGCAGGGTATCTTGCCAGACCTTGTCCACGGCTCGACCGATGCGTGTCAACAACTGGGTCACGACACTCACCGTCGGCTCTTTGACCGGCACGCAGAAGTCGGTCAGCGAGCAATAGACGGTCTGCAACAGTGCCCGATCGGCGGACGACAAAGTGCAGTCGCGGTGCTCGGCGGTCTTGCCCAGCCGCTCGGCGCCCAGCAGTTCCACCAGCAACGAGGCGCCGGCGGTGTCGAGGGCACCCAAGCCATTGAGGTCGATCAGGGTGTTGTCGTCGTACTGGCCGCGCAGCGAGTCGCTCAAACGCTTGAGCTGCGTGTAGTGAGCCAGTGTCCAGTCCCCGCTGATCCATAGCTGCGCCGGGGAGTGAGAGCGATCCAGTCGGGCACTGCCAGCCAGAGTGCCAGGGGTCATAAGCGCCATGCTCGTTCGGCTCGAAAAGTACTAGCTAATAGCACGACCGGCATTATTTTGCCCCAGGCTCGATTGCACCGCTGACCTTGAAGCGCAAGACACCAATCACCTGGCCATTTTCCGTCAACACCCGCACCTGCCATTTACCCGTGGGGTTTTCCGGGAAGTTCTGCTTGTGGGTCCAGGCGCGATAGCCTTCCTTGCGCCCGCCATGAATGTCCAGGGCGATGCGGTCCACTTCTTTGCCGTTGAATTGCCAGACGTGATAAATCCGCTCATCAAGGCCCCGGGGCGCGTTGATAGCGGTGTAGGCATACAGACCGTTGCCGCGGATCTGGTCAGCGCTGACTTCCTTCAGGCTGGCGCCCGGCGTGCGGTCTTCCAGCTGGGTGCTGATTGCCACCTCGGTCATCCACAAGGTTGCCGGCGGCACCCAGGAGCGCAGCACCCACCCGGCGGCGCCGATCCCCACCGTAATGCACAGAATCGCCAGGGCGTTGCGCACGGTGCGGATCGGAAAGATCGAAGCCAGGCTGGGGAACGACAACAGCATGGCAATGCCCAGCGCCAGCTTGAAGCTCTGGTCGGTGGTCAGGTGCAGGATGATGGGCAGCGCGGTGAGCAGGGCGGCAAACAACGTCAGGGTGTGCAGCGCCAGGAACGCCCAGCGCCGGGGCGCCAGCCATTTGTAATACAGCGGATCAATGATCGAGATCAGTGCCGAGGCCGCCAGCAGACCGGTGAAAATCACTTGGCTGCTGTTCCAGGTGGTGGTGATGAAAAAGAACGGCAGGACGAAAAACAGGCTTTCCTGGTGAATCATCTGCGTGGCGTAACGCAACAGCGGCTGCGGGATTTCCCGTTTGAAGATGCGGGTAAAAAGCCGGGTCAGGCTGTTCTCCAGCATCAGCCAGAGCCAGCTCACCAGCATGATGATGGTGATCCAGGTCGCAAGACCCTGCTGGCGGTCCACCAGCATGAAACTGCCGACTCCAGAGATGAAACCACCGAGTGCGATGACCCCTGGATAGCGCTTCATCAATTCGAGAAGGCGCTGGATGTAATGAGTCAGGTTCGGCATTCGGCAGTTCACAGTGAGTCGTAGGAAATATCCCTGACAGAGTATCGCCAGGACATCGATGTGACGAGCGCTCTTGTGGTGAGGCCTGTAGGAGCTGCCGAAGGCTGCGATCTTTTGATCTTTGATCTTTCGCTTGCGATTCAATTGCCAGGGGAAAGATCGCAGCCTCGTTGCACTCGTCAGCTCCTACTCAGCTCCCACTCAGTTCCTACGTCGTCGGCGTACCTGCCATGTCACCAAGCCGAGCAGCAACAACCCCAGCAGACCGCTCACCCCCCAAACCAGCTCATCGTCGCCGAGCAATGGTTTCTCGATACGCAGGTATCCCGGGTCCTTGAGCAGTTCGCGCAGAGCCTGGTTGGCCTGCTCCAGGCTCACCGCCTGAAGGCGCACGGCTGGATTGGTGAAGCGGCCGTCGTCGTAATCGCCAAGGGCACCCCAATAGTAATCGGCCAGTGCGCTGTTGCCTTGAACCGCCCAGGACTGATGGGCGATGGCGGCGCGTTTGATGCGCACGAAACTCTCTGGGTCCAGGCCATCCTTGAGCAACGCGGTGCGCATTTGCTCCAGCGCCTGCTCGGCCTGGGGCAGGTCATCGCGGGCCAGGTCCGCGTTCAGGCTGAAGAAGCCAACGCCGCCAAACACCTCGCGCTCCACCCACGGCCCGTAGGACAGGCTGCGGGCCAGGCGCAGCTGGCGATAGAGCGCCCAGTCCAGATAGTCCTTGAGCAGGTCGAAGGTTTCGTCGTGCTGTTGTTCGAGCACCGGTTCCGGAAACAGCCAATGAAGCTTGGCGCTATTGCCCACCAGGCCACGCGTCAGGTTGCGCTTGGTGACCGCGCTGTAGCGGATCTGCGGTAACGCTGCGTGAGCGCTGGGCTCGACCGGTTCCAGTTCGCCGAAGGTCCGTTCCAGATAGGCCGGTAGCAACCGGTCCAGGTCGCCGACCACGATCAGCGTCATGTTGTTCGGTGCATACCACGCCTTGCGTGCCTGTTCGATCCTGGCAAGGGTGAGGTGCCCGACCTCGGCGCGCTCCGCACAGCGCAATCCCAATTCCACTGCCAGTTGATTGCCTGCCTTGTGGCCCAGGTCCTGATGATCGAGCCAGCGTTGCAGATGGGTGTAGTGGCCGCCATCCTCGCGTTCCACGACACGTTTGGCCGCCTGCAGGGCGTTGTCGTCGATGCGGGTGCGGGTCAGCAGTGCTATCAACAGGTCCAGGACCTTGCGTTGATTGCGCGCCGGTGCCTCGATGACGAACGTCGTGTCGGCGTTGCTCGTGAAGGCATTCCACTCGCCGCCCAGCGCCTGCATGCGCTCTTCCAGCCCGCCTTCGCCGCCAGCATCGACACCGCTGAACAGCAAATGCTCAAGCAGGTGGGGCAGTTCCTTGTCGGCGCAGCTGAAGTCGTCCAGCCCCACGCCCACCACCAGCCGGATCGCCACATGCCCGCGCTCGCTGCCCGGCTTGAGCAGCAGTTGCATACCGTTGGGCAGCACATACCCCTCGACCTGGAATCGATCCAGCGCGACCACCGGCAGTGAACCGAGCAAAAGAACGGCGAGCAACAGACAACGCATAGCGAGCTTCCTGGCGGCTGATTGGAGGTCCATGTGCCGGGCAGGCCGTCATCGCAGGCAACTTCGCGCCCCACCTCGAACCCAATGGATTTCCATGGCGACGTGGGGCCGGCTTGCGTGCGAATGGTTTAAGCCCAGGCCAATCTTACTGACTGAGCAATGCGCCAGTCGTTCAAGGCGAATGGGTGACGTCGGAAATTTCATCAGCCGCGAGCGCACCGGTCTCGGAAGTCCCCAGCACCACGTAGGCGCTGCCGCAGAACAGCGAGTTGAGGCGTTTCATGTCGGCGATCAGTTCAAGGTGCAGGGAACTGGTCTCGATGCTTTGTACGATTTTTCGCTGTAGACGGCTGACGTGTGCGTGGGCCAGTCGTCTTTCCTGCGCTCGAAAGCGACGTTTCTCACGCAACAGCTGACGGGCGCTCTCCGGGTCGGCACTGAGGAACACCGACAATCCCAGCCGCAGATTGGCGATCAACTGGCTGTGCAGCGTCGCCAACTCTTCCAGGCCAACCTCGGAAAAGGACCGACGTTGCGCGGTTTTCTGTTGCTGGACCTTGCGCAACATGCGTTCGATGAGGTCGCTGGCCAGCTTCAGGTTGATCGCCAGCTCAATGATTTCCGCCCATCGGCGGCTGTCCTGTTCGCTGAGGTCCTCACGGGGCATTTGGGCCATATACAGCTTGATGGCGCTGCACAGGGCCTCGACGTCATCGCTCATGCTCCGTACTTGTTGGGTGACTGCGGTCTGCCCACCGCGCAGTACGTCGAGCATGGCTTCGAGCATGGTTTCGATCAGGTCGCCGATGCGCAGGGTTTCCCGGGCGGCGTTCGCCAGGGCCAGGCTCGGCGTGGCGAGGGCGGTGAGGTCCAGGTGGCGGGGCTTGGCCGTGCCGTTGGTGTCAGGACGCTCCGGCAGCAGCCACGCACACAGCCTGGCCATCGGCCCGACGCTGGGCAGCAGCACCAGGCAGCGCACGGTGTTGTAGAGCAGGTGAAATCCGATCACCGTTTCCTGGTGGCTGAAATCCAGGCCGTCCAGCCAGCCCACCAGCGGATCGAGCACGGGAATGATCAACAACAGGCCGATCAGCTTGTACAGCAGGCTGCCCAGCGCCACCTGGCGGCCGGCGGCGTTCTGCATGCTGGTGCTGAGAAAGGCCAGCACGCCGCTGCCGATGTTGGCGCCGATCACCAGGCCGATGGCCACCGGCAGACTGATCACCGCGGCGCCGGCCAGTGTCGCGGTCAGCAGCACGGCGGCGAGGCTGGAATAGGAGATCATCGCGAACAGCGCACCCACCAGCGCATCGAGCAGGATGTCGCCGGTCAGCGAGGCAAAGATAACTTTCACACCCTGGGCCTGGGTGATGGGCGCGGCGGCTTCGACAATCAATTGCAGCGCCAGGATGATCAAGCCCAAGCCGATGCCGACCCGGCCCATTTGCCCCAGGCGGGTCTGTTTGCGCGACAGGAAAAAGATCACCCCGAGGAAAATCAGCAGCGGCGATAACCAGGACAGGTCCAGAGTCAGTACCCGCGCCATCAGGGCCGTGCCGACATCGGCGCCGAGCATGGTCGCCAGGGCAGGGGTCAGTGCCATCAGGCCCTGGCCGACGAACGAAGTGACGAGCATGGCCGTGGCATTGCTGCTCTGGACCATGGCGGTGACCATGATGCCTGCGACGAACGCCAGCCAGCGCCTGGACATGTTCTGGCCAATGACATGGCGCAGGTTGGTGCCATAGACCCGCAGAATGCCGGTACGGACGATGTGTGTGCCCCAGATCAGCAGGGCCACGGCGGAGAGCAAGTTCAGCAGGGTCAGCATGAGAAGCCCCCTGTTAGCGTCCCAAAGGGACCAATTGACGGTGCCACATTTTTTTTCGTTGTACTTAAGCTGTAGTTGGCCAACGGTTCGAGCGCCAGCATTGCATAGCTAAAGAATCGATTGAAACAAAACTGTCATAAAAAATACCCCGACGAACTTGAAGACTCCTATATCGATCAGGCAAACGCGGACCTGTGGGAGCGGGCTCGCTCGCGAATGCATTCTGTCAGGCGACACAGGATTGACTGCTCTGGCCTCTTCGCGAGCAAGCCCGCTCCCACAGGTCATGCACCAGGCCACTTTCATACCGGCATGAAAAAAGGGGCTCCAATGAGCCCCTTCGTTCAAATGCCCAACGTCATTACTGACCCGGCATATCCTTGCGCAGTTTCACCGGATCTTGCTGTTTGCGCTTGCGCGCCATGGCGGTGCGCATCTTGATGTTGAACGCTTCGACCGCGAGGGAGAAGGCCATGGCGAAGTAGACGTAGCCTTTTGGTACGTGCACGTCGAACGATTCGGCGATCAGCACGGTGCCCACCACCAGCAGGAACGACAACGCCAGCATCTTCAGCGATGGGTGCTTGTCGATGAACTCACTGATGGTGCCCGCTGCCAGCATCATCACCAGCACCGCCACGACGATTGCCGCGACCATCACGGGTACATGGGAGACCATGCCCACGGCGGTGATGACCGAGTCCAGGGAGAACACGATGTCGATGATCGCGATCTGGACGATGGTGTAGATGAAGTTGCCGCCCTTGCCCGTAGGCGTCTCGCCGGTTTCGTCTTCGCCTTCCAGCGCGTGGTACATCTCCTGGGAGCTTTTCCACAGCAGGAACAGGCCACCGAAGAACAGGATCAGGTCCCGCCCGGAAATGCCCTGGCCGAACACTTCGAACAGGTCGGCGGTCAGGCGCATGACCCAGGTAATGGACAGCAGCAACAGGATCCGCGTGATCATGGCCAGGGCCAGACCGAAGATCCGGGTGCGTGCCTGCATATGCTTGGGCATGCGGCTGACCAGGATCGAGATCATGATGATGTTATCGATGCCCAGGACAATTTCCAGGGCGGTCAGGGTAAAGAAGGCAACCCAGATTTCCGGGTTGGTCAGCCATTCCATGTGAGTTCCTTTAGCGAGTGTTGGGCCGCGCCGCACCTTCGATGATCGAAAGGGCCGACGCAGCGGGCATTGCTTTTATAGAGTGCTGAACAGCGGAAAAATCCCCATCAGCAAGGCGGCAAACATTATGCACAGGCAAACCAATACTGCCCACTTCAAGGTGAAACGTTGATGGTCACCAAACTCGATCCCGGCCAGGGCCACCAGCAGGTAAGTCGACGGAACCAGCGGGCTGAGCAAGTGGACGGGCTGACCAACGATCGAAGCGCGGGCCATTTCAACGGCCGTGATGCCGTAATGACTGGCCGCTTCGGCCATGACCGGTAACACCCCATAATAAAATGCATCGTTCGACATGAAGAAGGTGAACGGCATGCTCACCAACGCGGTGATCACCGCCAGGTAAGGGCCGAGGAAGTCAGGGATCACCGCCAGCAGGCTCTTGGACATGGCGTCGACCATGCCGGTGCCGGACAGGATACCGGTGAAGATACCCGCCGCGAAAATCAAGCCGACCACCGCCAGTACGCTACCGGCATGCGCTGCAACACGGTCTTTCTGCTGCTGCAGGCAAGGGTAGTTGACGATCATCGCGATACTGAACGCCACCATGAACAGCACAGGCAGCGGCAACAGGCCAGCGATCAGGGTGCACATCAGCGCCAGGGTCAACGCACCGTTGAACCAGATCAGCTTCGGACGACGGGCGTCCGGGAATTGGGAAACGCTGATTTCGCTGTGGTCGATGTCATCACCGGCCAGGTGCAATTCACCCAGACGGGCACGCTCGCGTTTACCGTACATATAGGAAATCGCCAGGATCGCCGCAACACCGGCCAGCATCGCAGGAATCATCGGCACGAAAATGTCGGACGGATCGACATGCAGCGCACTGGCCGCACGGGCAGTCGGGCCGCCCCAGGGCGTCATGTTCATCACGCCACCGGCAAGAATGATCAAGCCGGCCATGATCCGTGGGCTCATGCCGATGCGGCTGTAGAGCGGCAGCATGGCGGCCACGCAGATCATATAAGTGGTCGCGCCGTCACCATCAAGGGAAACGACGAGCGCCAGAACGGCGGTGCCGACCGAAACTTTCAACGGGTCGCCCTTGACCAGCTTGAGGATCTTGCGCACGGCCGGGTCGAACAGGCCGGAGTCGATCATCAGGGCAAAATAAAGAATTGCGAACATCAGCATCACCCCGGTCGGGGCAAGCTTGGTGATGCCTTCGAGCATCATCGGACCGATCTTGGGAGCAAAGCCACCGAACAGGGCGAACAGGATCGGGATGATGATCAGGGCAATCAGCGCGGACAGGCGCTTGGTCATGATCAGGAACATGAACGTGATGACCATGGCAAAGCCAAGGAAAGTCAGCATAGGAAATACTCCAGGCGTGGCGCGACGGGCAAAGGCGAACCGGACAGGTCAGCGCAGGATGCAGAGCACGGGACGGACGGAGGGAGTTGACGCGACGGGACGGGTAGCAGCGGACATCAGAATCACCATTGTTGTTGTTAAAAGGGCCTGGCGAGCATTCGAAACTCGCTTCTGGCCGACCGGTCTGTTGCCGGTAGTGGGGCGATCCTAATCGCGCAAGCTTTCAACTACCTTTCGTTGCAGGCAATGGTGTTTTTGTATGGGAGCAAGGCTTTGCTCCCATACACAATCTGTGCTCCACCGATAAGTCAAAACACCGAAGGATCCAACGGCGCGCCGCGCCCATCCAGATCGCATGGTCGCGGTAGCCCTTGATCCGATGCATGTGCCGCTCCTCGAAAACTGGCCGAACCGAGGCCGTCTCCCGCGGGTCAGAGCCTTTACACGCAGGACAAAAAAGGAAAAACAGCCATGAAAAATGCCGAAACCCCGGTCACCAAAGTGGTGCTCTATGGCGCCATGAGTAGCCTCGGCGGGGCGTTGATGGCTGAAATGCTGCGGCGCCAGCACGAAGTCATCGCTGTTCTCGACGACCTTACGGCCTTGGCGCCGCGCCCCGGCCTGCGGACCAAGACCGGTGACCTCTACGATCCCCAGCGGGTCAAGCAAAGCGTTGCCGGCGCCAATGCCGTGGTGTGTCTGTTGAACGCCCCGGGGTTGCCGATGAACAGCGAGCACGTGGAGCGCACACTTATTCCTGGTCCCGTGGAGCAGGTGTTGGCCGTGGATGCGTTGATCGCCGGGATGGAGGCGGCGAGTGTTTCCCGGCTGTTTCTGGTGGGGGATTTCGCCGTCCTCGACGAGGAGCAGGCGGACGACGTATTGCAGCGCCATGCCGCCGAAGAGGTCCTCGACGCCCTGAACAACAGCACGTTGCAATGGACCCTGATTAACTCACCCTACGCAACGCCCGGCTTGAGCATCGAGCACTTCAGCCAGGTCAGCACGAGCCTGGAACCCGGCATGGCCGAATCACTGGAGCGGCTTGGTCGTGTTGCCGTAGGCATTGCCGATGAGCTGCGCTTGAATCTGCATGTGGGCCAGCATGTCAGTTTTGTCGCCGCCCTGTAGGCGCTGCCGAGGGCTGCGATCTGTTCAAACCGCAATGGAAGGTAATGCCAAACCCGTTAGCGATTCGGCGCTGTTGGCCTGCTCCTCCATCAACCAGTCCACAAACTGCCTGATCAGCACCCCGCGCCGTTTACGCTGGGGCAAGACCACGTAATACCCTGATCGTGACAGGACCGTTTCAGCGAGCGGTCGGCACAGAAGCCCTTGGGCCAATAAGTTATCCACAAGGTATCGCCAGCCGATGGCAACGCCCTGACCGCCAATCGCCGCCTGGATCAACAAGGTGTAGTTGTCGAAGCGCAATTGCCCGGGCGCCGGGGGCGAGGTAATGCCCAGTTCACGGAAAACGCCACTCCAGTCGAACCAGTGGCTACTGTTTTCCCCGCGCAAATGCAGCAGCGGGAATTCCGACAAGGCTTGAGCCGACAAGGGCAGGGCGCGTTCTTTGAGCAACAGCGGGCTACACACCGGAAAGACTTCTTCGCTGAAAAGCCAGCGACTTTCGCCTTGTTTGAAGCGACCGTCGCCAAACAGCACCGCAACGTCGATATCCGTGCGCAGCATGTTGTGGTTGCGTTCGCTGGTCACCAGGCTGACGTCCACCTGCGGGTTGGCCGCGTGAAACCGATGCAAGCGGGGCATCAGCCAATAGGCGGCAAAGGCGAAGTCCGTGGCGACTTGCAGGACTTCATGCTGGTCTTGGGCGGTGATTGCGCTCAATCCTGCGTCGATATTCTGCAAACCCGCCTGCACCTGCTCGAACAGGATTGTCCCGGCCTCGGTCAGTTCGATGCCGCGGTAGATGCG
Source organism: Pseudomonas tehranensis (assembly GCF_014268615.1). Lineage (GTDB taxonomy): Bacteria > Pseudomonadota > Gammaproteobacteria > Pseudomonadales > Pseudomonadaceae > Aquipseudomonas > Aquipseudomonas tehranensis. The sequence goes on from NZ_JABWQV010000002.1 coordinate 83,227, forward strand.
ATCGAACAACCGCGTACCCAGTTGTTCTTCCAGGCGCTTGATCTGTTGGCTGATGGCCGGTTGCGTGGTGCCCAGCTCGATCGCCGCCGCCGTGAAACTGCGGTGGCGGGCTGCGGCTTCAAAGGCGCGGAACAGATCCAGGGACAGGTTGCCCAAGGCTTCATACATAAGCTGTGCTTATCCTAGTCATTGCCTTACATGGGCTTTACCCATAAAGACGGGAGTTACATGCTCAAACGCAGCAATGTCGCATAACTGTTTACTATGGAATGCCGCGAATACATGAAGCGCAAGAACATTCTTTTCATCATGGCCGATCAAATGGCCGCGCCAATGTTGCCGATCTACGGTCCTTCGCCGATCAAGCTGCCGAACCTGTCGCGCCTGGCCGAGCAGGGCGTGGTGTTCGACGCCGCGTATTGCAACAGCCCGCTCTGTGCACCGTCACGCTTTACCCTGGTGAGCGGCCAGTTGCCCAGCAAGATCGGCGCCTACGATAACGCGGCGGATTTTCCTGCGGACGTGCCGACCTACGCCCACTATCTGCGGCGCCTGGGTTACCGCACGGCGCTGTCCGGCAAGATGCACTTTTGCGGGCCGGACCAGTTGCATGGCTATGAAGAACGCCTGACCAGTGACATTTACCCGGCCGATTACGGCTGGGCTGTGAACTGGGACGAGCCCGACGTGCGGCCAAGCTGGTATCACAATATGTCTTCGGTGTTGCAAGCCGGGCCGTGCGTGCGCACCAACCAGTTGGATTTTGATGAAGAAGTGGTATTCAAGGCCCAGCAGTATCTGTTCGATCACATCCGGGAGGATGGCGACCAGCCGTTTTGCCTGACGGTGTCCATGACCCACCCACACGACCCGTACACCATTCCCAAGACCTTTTGGGATATGTATGACGACAAGGATATCCCGTTGCCGCAAACCCCGGGGCAAACGGAACTGGACCCGCATTCCCAGCGCCTGTTGAAAGTGTATGACCTGTGGGACAAGCCGCTGCCTGTGGATAAGATCCGTGATGCCCGCCGCGCGTACTTCGGTGCGTGCAGCTACATTGACAGCAACGTCGGCAAGTTACTGCAAACCCTGGAAGACACCGGATTGATGGACGACACGATCATCGTGTTCTCCGGCGATCATGGAGACATGCTCGGTGAAAAAGGGCTCTGGTACAAAATGCACTGGTTCGAGATGGCCGCGCGTGTGCCCCTGTTGATCAGCGCACCGGGCCAATTCGCCAGCGGTCGGGTCGGGGCGGCGGTGTCCACTGCTGACTTGCTGCCGACCCTGGTGGAGTTGGCCGGTGGCACGTTGGAGCCCGGACTGCCACTGGATGGCCGCTCGCTGGTGCCCCATCTGCAGAGGCAGGGCGGTCATGACGAGGTTTTTGGTGAATACATGGCCGAAGGCACCATCAGTCCGTTGATGATGATCCGTCGTGGTCCATGGAAATTCATCTACAGCGAAGACGATCCGTGCCTGCTGTTCGATGTGCGCAATGACCCCAAAGAACTGGAGGACCTCAGCCAATCGGCTGAGCATCAGTCCCTCTACGCCGACTTTCTCACCGAGGCGCGAGCCAAATGGGATATCCCGGTCATTCATCAACAGGTCCTCGCCAGTCAACGCCGCCGGCGTTTTGTCGCCCACGCGTTGACCCTGGGCAAACTCAAGAGCTGGGATCACCAGCCGCTGGTGGACGCCAGCCAGCAGTACATGCGTAACCACATCGACCTCGACGATCTGGAACGCAAGGCCCGTTATCCACAACCCTGCCAAAACCAATAACGTAAGGGGAAGCACATGCAAAAGTTATCCACAGTACTGACCGCTGGGCTGTTGGCGCTTAGCAGTTCGGCGTGGGCCGAGCAAAGCTGCGAGACGGTGAAAATGGCCGACCCGGGCTGGAGTGACATCGCTGCGACCAATGCCATCACCGGCTTCCTTCTGGATGGCATGGGCTACAAGGCCAAGGTCGACACCCTCGCGGTGCCGATCACCTTCGGCGGCCTCAAGGACGGCCAGGTTGATGTGTTTCTGGGTAACTGGATGCCGGCGCAGCAAGGGTTCTACGACAAGTTCGTGGCCAATGGCGATGTCACCCAACTGGCGAAGAACCTGGACGGCACCGAATTCACCCTGGCGGTCCCGGACTATGTCTGGGACGCGGGTGTGCATAACTTTGCCGACCTGAACAAATTCGCCGACAAGTTCGACAAGAAGATCTACGGCATCGGTTCAGGTGCCCCGGCCAATCTGTCCCTGAAGGAAATCATCAAGACCAATGATTTCGGCATGGGCGAGTGGAAACTGGTGGAATCGAGCGAGCAGGCCATGCTCGCGGAAGTTGCCCGGGCCGTGAAGAAACAGAAGTTCGTGACCTTCCTTGGCTGGACGCCACACCCTATGAACGTGCAGCTGAAAATGCACTACCTCAAGGGCGGCGAGAAGTATTTCGGTGATACCGGCAGCGTTTATACCCTGACGCGCAAGGGTTATGCACAGGCCTGCCCGAACGTCGGCAAGCTGTTGACCAACCTGAGCTTCACCCAGGAAATGGAAAACAGCATCATGGCCGAGGTGGTGAACAACAAAGTCAGCAACGCCGACGCGGCCAAGGCCTGGATCAAAGCCAACCCGGCGGTGCTGGATAAATGGCTGGACGGCGTGAAGACCCTGGATGGCAAGGATGCGTTGGCGGCGGTGAAGGCCAAGCTCTGACAGCCCCGCTGCCTTGCGTGGGAGCACTGTCGCGAGGAAATCCATGTGGGAGCAAGGCTTGCCCGCGATGAAGACGACTCGGTCCTTCAGAGACCGAGGTGCCTATTTCGCGAGCAAGCTTTGCTCCCACATAAATCCCCTCACCATAGGGAGAACGGTGCCTAGCCCTGATACTCTTGCGCCAAACCCAGTCTTTGAGGCCCCATGGCATTTCCCACCCGCCATTCACTCTTTCCGTTCCTGAGCTGGCTGCCGCGGCAGACCCGCGCCAGTGTCGGCCGTGACCTGATCGTCGGTCTGAGCGGTGCGATTCTCGCGTTGCCACAGTCCATTGCCTACGCCCTGATCGCCGGATTACCGCCAGAGTACGGCTTGTATGCGGCGATTGTGCCGGTGCTGATCGCCTGCCTGTGGGGATCGTCGTGGCACCTGATCTGCGGCCCTACTGCGGCGATTTCCATTGTCCTGTATGCCAGCGTCAGTCCCCTGGCCATGCCGGCCAGCCAGGACTACGTCACCTTGATCCTGTTGCTGACGGTGCTGGCGGGTGTTTTCCAGTGGCTGCTGGGGCTGTTGCGTTTCGGCGCGCTGGTGAATTTCGTCTCGCACTCGGTGGTATTGGGTTTCACCCTGGGGGCGGCGGTGGTGATCGCCCTGGGGCAATTGCCCAATCTGCTCGGTCTTGATCTGCCCAACGAAGCCACGGCGTTGAAGGGGCTGTTGATGTTGATCAGCCACATCGAGGCTGTGGATAAACCTTCGTTATTCCTGGGTCTGGGAACGCTGGTGCTGGGGGTGCTGCTCAAACGGCTGCTGCCGCGCTGGCCGAGCCTGTTGATAACTTTAATCATCAGCAGCCTGGTGGTCTGGCTCTGGCCAGGGATGTTCGGGCATGTCGCGTTGGTCAGCGCCTTTGCCGGGCGCCTGCCGCCGTTCTCTGCGCTGCCGCTGGACCTGGATCTGATTCTGCGCCTGCTGCCCGGCGCCGTGGCGGTGGGCATGCTCGGGTTGGTGACCAGCCTGTCCATCGCCCGTTCGTTATCGGTACGCTCCGGGCAACTGCTGGATGCGAACCAGGAGGTCAGGGCGCAGGGGCTTTCCAATATCGTGGGAGGGTTCTTTTCCGGGTCCTTGTCAGCGGGTTCCTTTACCCGTTCCGGCCTCAGTTATGAGGCGGGCGCCTGTTCACCCCTGGCCGGGGTGTTCTCGGCGCTCTGGGTGGCCTTGTTTGCGGTAACCGGTGCGAAGCTGATTTCCCACATTCCGATACCGGCCATGGCCGGCAGCATTCTGCTGATTGCCTGGGGTCTGGTGGACTATCGCGGTGTCCGGTCGCTGTACCGCGTGAGCCGCGCCGAATTCGTGGTGATGAGCCTGACCTGCCTGGCCACGCTGCTGCTGGAGCTGCAAACCGCAATCTACGCCGGTGTGCTGGCGTCGCTGTTTTTCTACCTCAAGCGCACCTCGCAGCCGAGGGTGCAACATTCCCACGAGGGCGAAGCCGACATCCTGCGGGTGGGCGGCTCGATCTTTTTCGGTGCCAGCCACTACCTGCAAGTGCGCCTGCAACGGTTGCAGGCACAACGGGTGGTGATCGATGCGCAGCAGATCAACTTCATTGATTATTCCGGGGTGGAAATGCTCCACCAGGAAGCCCGGCGCCTGCGGGGCCAGGGGCGTAGCCTGACGTTGCGCAAGGCCAGGCCGCATGTGGTGGAGGAGTTGAAGAAGCTGGAGGGGCCGGAGCACTGCCCGATTCTTTTCGAGGACTGAAAAGCTTCAGATGAATGCAATTTGTGGCGAGGGTTTATGTGGGAGCAAAGCTTGCTCGCGATGCAGGCACCACGGCTTTTCCAGAGACCGCGCCGAATTCATCGCGAGCAAGCTTTGCTCCCACAACCGCTTAAAGTGCGAGCTGGCGGCGCAGCTCGGCCAGTACCGGCGCGGTGTCCGGGCGTACCCCGCGCCACAGGTAGAACGCTTCGCCCGCCTGCTCGGCCAGCATGCCCAAGCCATCCATCGCCACCGCCGCACCCTGTTCGCTGGCCCAACGGCAGAATGACGTCGGCTCCTTGCCATACATCATGTCGTAGCAGAACGTCATGCCGGGTTCGATCAAGCTTGCGGCGATCGGCGGCACATCCCCGGATAGGCTTGCCGAAGTGGCGTTGATAATCAGGTCCACCGGCTCTTGCAGCCAGTCGAAACCGCTGGCCGAGACCGGGCCCAGGTCCGCGAACAACTCGGCCAGCAATTCAGCTTTTTCCACCGTGCGGTTGGCGATGATCACCGAGGCCGGCGCTTCGGCCAGCAGTGGTTCCAAGGCGCCGCGCACGGCACCGCCGGCGCCCAGCAAGAGGATGCGTTTGCCTTTGAGGTTCAAACCGGCGTTGACGGTCAGGTCCCGTACCAGCCCGGCACCGTCGGTGTTGTCACCCAACAGGCGGCCGTCGGCCAGCTTGCTCAGCGTGTTCACCGCCCCGGCCCGCTGGGCTCGCTCGGTCAGGCTGTCGGCCAAGCGAAAGGCGTCTTCCTTGAACGGCACGGTGACATTCGCCCCACGACCCTCGCGGAAGAATTCCCGCGCGCAGCCGGCGAAATCGTCCAAGGGCGCGAGCAGCGTGCTGTAGTCCAGCGCTTGCCCGGTCTGCTCGGCGAAGAGACGGTGGATCAGCGGCGATTTGCTGTGGCCGATCGGGTTGCCCATTACAACGTAGCGATCCATGGAGTTCTCCGTTCAGGCCGTCGCCAGCCAATCGCGATCCTGCAGGAAGTACTCGGTCAGCCGCGCCTCTTCGCTGCCCGGTTCGGCTTTCCAGTCATAGCCCCAGCGCACTTGCGGCGGCAGGGACATCAGGATCGACTCGGTACGCCCGCCCGATTGCAGCCCGAACAGGGTGCCGCGGTCGTAGACCAGGTTGAACTCCACGTAGCGTCCGCGGCGAAACTCCTGGAACTCCCTTTGTTTGGCCGTGAACGGGTCGTGCTTGCGGCGGCGCACGATAGGCAGGTAAGCCTCGATGTAGGCGTCGCCGATGGCGCGCATGAAAGCGAAGCTGGTGTCGAAATCCCACTCGTTCAGGTCATCGAAAAACAGGCCGCCGATCCCCCGGGGCTCGTTGCGATGCTTGATATGGAAATAGCTGTCGCACCAGGCTTTGTAGCGCGAATACACGTCAGGACCGAACGGGGCACAGGCCTGCTCGGCAACGCGGTGCCAATGCACGCAGTCTTCTGCCACGCCGTAGTACGGTGTCAGGTCGAAGCCGCCGCCGAACCACCAGACCGGTTCTTCACCTTCCTTTTCCGCGATGAAAAACCGCACGTTGGCGTGGGAGGTGGGTACGTGGGGATTGTGCGGGTGGATTACCAGCGACACGCCCAACGCTTCGAAGCCGCGCCCGGCCAGTTCCGGCCGATGGGCGCTGGCCGAGGGTGGGAGACCGCTGCCGAAGACGTGGGAAAAGTTGACGCCGCCCTTTTCAATCACTGTGCCGTTTTCAATCACTCGCGTGCGACCGCCACCACCGGCGGGTCGGGTCCAGGCATCTTCGACGAAACGAGTGCCGCCGTCTTCGGTTTCCAGGGCCGCACAGATGCGGTCTTGCAGGTCGAGCAGGTAGGCTTTCACGGCCTCGGTGCGAGTGGTCATGACATCACCTTGATCAGGGCTACGCTTCGCGGCTTGCAGCGGGCCGGTGGCAAATGGGCGCACAGGATACCACCGCACTTGCCCACGCCACAGTTGACGAAGGTCAAGCTTAGGAGTCCGATAGCAGGCTTGGTAAAAAGTCCACGGCAAGGAGAAAGTGAAGATGGCCAAACGTATCCAGTTCAGTTCCCACGGCGGCCCCGAAGTGCTCGAGTACGTGGGCTACCAGCCTGCCGAGCCGGGCCCGCAGCAGGTGCGGGTCAGCAACAAGGCGATCGGCCTGAACTTCATCGATACTTATTATCGCAGCGGTCTTTACCCGCCACCGGCCTTGCCGTCGGGCTTGGGGGCCGAGGGGGCGGGTGTGGTCGAGGCCGTCGGTTCAGACGTTACGCGGTTCAAGGTCGGTGACCGGGTAGCTTATGGCAGCGGTCCGCTGGGGGCCTACAGCGACGTGCATGTGTTGCCCGAGGCCAACCTGGTGCATTTGCCCGAAGCCATCAGTTTCGAACAGGCGGCCGGCGTGATGCTCAAGGGCCTGACCGTGCAATACCTGTTGCGTCAGACCTATGAACTCAAGGGTGGCGAAACCATTCTGTTCCATGCTGCCGCCGGTGGCGTGGGCTCCTTGGCCTGCCAATGGGCCAGGGCCTTGGGCGTGAAGCTGATTGGTACCGTCAGCTCGCCGGAAAAAGCCGCCATCGCCAAATCCCACGGTGCTTGGGAAACCATCGACTACAGCAAGGAAAACGTCGCACAGCGTGTGCTGGAGTTGACCGACGGCAAGAAAGTCCCGGTGGTCTATGACGGTGTTGGCAAGGACACTTGGTTGACCTCCCTGGACTGCTTAGCGCCCCGTGGCCTGCTGGTGAGTTTCGGTAATGCCTCCGGTGCGGTGGAGGGCGTGAACCTCGGGATACTCGCGGCGAAGGGCTCGCTGTACGTCACTCGCCCGACCCTGGCGACCTACGCCAATAACGCCGAGAACCTGCAGCGCATGGCCGATGAGCTGTTCGGCATGATCAGCAGCGGCAAGATCAAAGTGGATATCAACCAGCGTTATCCACTGGCGGAAGCGGCCAAGGCCCAGGCCGAGTTGTCGGCGCGGCGCACGACGGGGTCGACCATTCTTTTGCCCTGAATGACAGGGTGTTTCTGATGGCCTCATCGCGGGCAAGCCTTGCTCCCACAGAGTAAAACCTGTGAGAGCAGGCCCTACTCCCACCTGTGAGAGCAAGCCCCGCTCCCACCTGTGGGAGCAAGGCTTGCCCGCGATGAACGATGACGCGGTATCAGTCCGGCCGCACCACTTTCCCGGTCGCCAGATCACGAATCACACTGGGGTTCTTGCGCCCACCCAGGTTGCCACCCAGCACCAGGTCGATCTGCCCGCGGAAATACTGCTCGACGCGAATCCGCGTGCGCGCCGCCGGGCGGCCCTGAGGGTTGGCCGAGGTGGACACCAACGGCCCCACCAGTGAGCACAAGTCCCGCACGGTGGGATGATCGCTGACCCGCAGCGCAACCGTGTCGTGCACACCGGTAATCCATTCCGGCAGCAGATTCTGGTGCGGCACCAGCCAGGTGTTGGGCCCCGGCCAAGTGCTGGCCATACGGTCCATCCAGGTTTCGGGGAAATCTTCGAACAGAAAGTCGAACTGGTGGATATTGTCAGCCACCAGGATCAAACCCTTGTCGGGCAGCCGCGATTTGATCGCCAGCAAGCGTTCCACCGCGTCTTCGTTCCACGGGTCGCAGCCCAGGCCCCAGACCGCTTCGGTTGGATAGGCAATCACCGCCCCGGCGCGAATTTCTCGCGCGGCTTGTTGCACACGCCAACTGTTGACCATGAAAGACTCTCCACAACGCAAATAAGGCTGTGCGCAGTTTACCGATCTTCCTCATAAAACCTAGCGCGCAAACCAGCGCCCATTGTCACAGACCGCCCGTCCCTCCATTTCCAGCTCAGTCAGCGCCGCCAGTACTTTGGGCAAGCTCCAGCCGCTGGCAGCGGCCAGCGCTTCGCTGCCAAGCGGAGCGGCATGGAGCAAACGCAACAACGGATGGGTGACGGGCGCCGGTTCCATGGACAACGGCAACTGCTGCCAACCCCGCAATGCTTCGAGAATGTGCTCCACGGTTTCCACCAGCGCCGCGCCGTCGCGGATCAACTGATGACAGCCCTTCGCGCCGGGGTGATGGATCGACCCCGGAATGGCGTACACCTCGCGGCCCTGTTCGGCCGCCAAGCGTGCGGTGATCAGCGAACCGCTGGCGACACTGGCCTCCACCACCAGCACGCCGAGGGACAAACCGCTGATGATCCGGTTGCGGCGCGGAAAGTTGCTGGCGTGGGGCGGCGCGTCCAGCGGGAACTCCGACAGCACCGTGCTGCCTTGGGCGATCATCGCGTCCGCCAGCCGACGATTGCGCTGTGGATAAAAATTTTCCAGCCCGGTGCCCAGCACGCCAATTGTTTGCCCACCCACATCCAGCGCCGCCTGATGGGCCGCCGCGTCGATGCCCAGGGCCAGGCCGCTGGTGATGACAAAACCGGCCCCGGCCAGGCTTCGGGAAAACGCCGCGGCGGTGTCCATGCCCGGACGCGATGCCCGGCGGCTGCCGACCATCGCCAACTGTGGTTTTTCCAGAATGGTCGCGTTGCCGGCGACGAACAACAGCGGTGGCGCATCGCTGATCTGCGCCAGCAGCGCGGGGTAGTCGGGCTGGTCCCACATCAGTAAATGCTGGGCCGGAGCCTCAAGCCAAGCCATTGCGTGGGCGGCGCCGTCACGCACATCCGGGTTGCGCCGGGCCTCGGCACATGCCGCCGGCAACCTCAGCGCTCGCCAGGCGCTGGCCGGTGCGCTGATGGCTTTGGAGGCCGAGCCAAAGGCCTCAATCAGGGTCATGAAACGTTTGGGCCCCAGTTCCGGCAAGCGGTGCAGGCGCAGGCGGGCCTCCAGTTCCGCAGGGGAAACCGAAGCAGATTCAGGCAATGACATGGATCATCCTTGATCGTTACAAGCCCCGTCGAAACGGGAACAAGCTGTGGATAACTCTGTTGGTAACTTGTGAGAGCCGTTATGGGTTGCGCACCTTGTCGAGGATCGCCAACGAGCGTGAGGCGTATAACACCAGGCCATAGCTGAGCTTGTCGTAGGTGCGAAAAACCATCAGCAGGCCGGCACGTTCATCCGGGATTTTCACCTGCTCGCCGGTGATGCGGTCGCGTACGGTCTCGCCGGTCTTCATCACCGCCAGCACATTGCCCTCGGCCAGCCCGTCGCGCCGACCCTTGTTCAGGGTGACCACATCCAGGGCGCCGATCTGGGTGACGCCGCGGGGGACATCGAGGATCAGCCCGTTGATGTCCGATGTCGGTGCGCTGGGCATGAACGTCGAGTTGATCGAGCGTTCTTCGCCACTGAACAGGCGATCACCCAGGCGTACCTCCTGGGTGGTGCGTTGCAAGGCAAGCGTGGTGACATCACCCTCGGTGGCAACGACTTCACCGCTGCCGATGTCATCAGCATTAATGCCCAGGAACTCCTTGGTTTCGGGATCGGTGTAGACCTTGCCCTGCCGGAAGATGCCATACGCCGACTGGTTCGCGTCGAATGAGCCGCGGGCAAAGATCCGGTCGCCTGTGCCGCTGAGCACCCGTTCGGCATCGCCGGCGACGATATAGGGCGCCTTGTCGAAATCTTCGGCCGCGTCGACGATGCGATTGCTCAGCAAAAAACTGTTAATAGCCTGCAGCGGGATGCTCGGGATCGCGTCGGCCACCGGCGAGCTGCGAATGCGCGGCGACAGCTTGATGGTGCCCCGAGAAGCGCCGCGATTGAGGGTCAGCCGTGGTTGGCCATTGACGTAGACCAGCGACAGGGTGTCGCCGGGATAAATCAGGTTGGGGTTCTCGATCTGTGGGTTGGCTTGCCAGAGTTCGGGCCATTTCCACGGTTCACGCAAGTATTTGCCGGAGATGTCCCACAGCGTGTCCCCTGTCACCACCGTGTATTGCTGGGGAAAACCTTCCCGAAGTTGCACTTGCCCGTGCGCGATACCGGCCGAGGCCAGAAGCAGCAGGGCGAGTAGTGATTTCCTCATGCGGTGAATCCCTTTATTATGTGCGTTCGCGTAAAACGCCAGAGCCCCCGTGGCTCGCTCCGTGATTTGAGGAGCAACGTTTTACAACGGTAGCCTGCATCCCAAGACACGCCAGGCCAGCCACCCGACTTTACCTCACACGTGCATTTATCAAGCTTATGGCCATTTTGAACATTCTCGAATTTCCGGACCCGCGCCTGCGCACGATCGCCAAACCGGTGGCCGTAGTGGACGACGAAGTGCGTCAGTTGGTCGATGACATGTTTGAAACAATGTATGAGGCGCCAGGCATCGGCCTCGCCGCGACCCAGGTCAACGTGCACAAGCGTATCGTCGTAATGGACCTTTCCGAAGACCGCAGCGAGCCCCGGGTGTTCATCAACCCCGAGTTCGAAACCCTGACCGACGAGATGGACCAATACCAGGAAGGCTGTCTTTCGGTGCCGGGCTTCTATGAAAACGTCGACCGTCCGCAAAAGGTCAGGATCAAAGCCCTGGACCGCGACGGCCAGCCTTATGAACTGGTTGCCGAAGGTTTGCTGGCGGTGTGCATCCAGCACGAATGCGACCACCTCAACGGCAAGCTGTTCGTGGATTACCTGTCTACCCTCAAGCGTGACCGGATCAAGAAGAAACTGGAAAAGCTTCATCGCCAGAATGCTTGATGCCCCCCTTCAAAGGCTTGCCGCGGCAAGCCTTTTTCTTTTTGCGACTGCTTTGTAACTGAGAGCTTCCCATGACTGAGCCACTGCGCATCGTCTTTGCCGGCACTCCCGAGTTTGCCGCCGAACACCTCAAGGCCCTGCTGGCCAGCCCCCACGAAATCATCGCGGTCTACACCCAGCCGGATCGGCCGGCCGGCCGCGGGCAAAAACTGATGCCCAGCCCGGTCAAGCAACTGGCCCTGGAAAATCACATCCAGGTATTGCAGCCGCCGACCCTGCGGGACGCTCAGGCCCAGGCCGAATTGGCCGCCCTCAAGCCCGACTTGATGGTGGTGGTCGCCTACGGCCTGATCCTGCCCCAAGTGGTGCTGGATATTCCGCGTCTGGGGTGCATCAACAGCCACGCCTCGCTGCTGCCACGCTGGCGCGGTGCGGCGCCGATCCAGCGCGCCGTGGAAGCCGGCGACGCCGAGAGCGGTGTAACGGTGATGCGCATGGAAGCCGGCCTGGACACTGGGCCGATGCTGCTCAAGGTCAGCACGCCCATCAGCGCCGAAGACACCGGCGGCACTTTGCACGACCGCCTCGCGCTCATCGGCCCGCCCGCCGTGGTCCAGGCCATTGCCGGCCTGGCCGCCGGTACGCTGGAAGGCGAAGTGCAGGATGACAGCCTTGCCACCTACGCACACAAATTGAACAAGGACGAAGCCCGCATCGACTGGAGCCGCCCGGCCGTCGAGCTGGAGCGCCTGGTCCGTGCTTTCAACCCGTGGCCGATTTGCCACAGCACGTTGAACGGCGAGGCGCTGAAAGTGCTGGCCGCCAGCCATGCCGAAGGGCAGGGCGCTCCGGGTGAAATCCTCGGCGCCAGCAAGGACGGTCTCGTCGTCGCCTGCGGTGAGCAAGCGTTGTGCCTGACACGTCTGCAATTGCCCGGCGGCAAGGCGCTGAACTTCAGCGATTTGTACAACAGCCGTCGTGAGAAATTTGCCGTCGGCACTCATTTGGGCCAAGCGGCGGACGCTTCATGAATCCGCGTCTGGCCGCCGCCAAGGCACTTGCCGCCGTCCTCAGTGGCAAAGCCTCCCTCAACAGTTCCCTGCCGACCCAACTGGACAAGGTTGACGACCGTGATCGCGGCTTCACCCAGGACCTAGCGTTCGGCACCGCCCGCTGGCAGCCACGGTTGTCGGCCCTGGCGGCCAAGTTGCTGCAGAAGCCGTTCAAAGCCGCCGACGCTGACGTCGAAGCGCTGCTGCTGGTGGGGCTTTATCAACTGCTCTACACCCGCGTCCCGGCCCACGCCGCCATCGGCGAAACCGTGGGCTGCGCCGACAAGCTGAAAAAGCCCTGGGCCAAGGCCCTGATCAATGCCGTGCTGCGCCGCGCCCAACGGGAAAGCGAAACCCTGCTGGCCGAGCTGGAACACGACCCAGTGGTGCGCACCGCCCACCCGCGCTGGTTGCAAAAATCGTTGAAAGCCTTCTGGCCCGAGCAATGGGAAGCCATTTGCGCGGCCAACAACGCCCATCCGCCGATGATCTTGCGGGTCAACCGGCGTCACCATACCCGCGATGCGTATCTGGCCTTGCTGGGCGAGGCCGGCATCCCGGCCATCCCGTGCCAGTACAGCCGCGACGGTATCGTGCTGGAAACTCCTGGCGATGTGCGCGCTCTGCCGGGCTTTGCCGACGGTTGGATCAGCGTCCAGGACGAAGCCGCGCAACTGGCTGCCGACCTGCTGGAACTGGCACCCGGCCAACGGGTGCTGGACGCTTGCTGCGCGCCGGGCGGTAAGACTTGTCACATCCTTGAAGCCGAGCCGAAGCTGGCCGGCGTGGTGGCGGTGGACCTGGAAGCCAAGCGCCTGGTGCGCGTGAAGGAAAACCTCGAACGTCTTGGCCTGGACGCCGAGCTGATCGCCGCCGACGGCCGCGACACCGCCACCTGGTGGGACGGCAAGCCGTTCCAGCGCATCCTGCTGGACGCGCCGTGCTCGGCCACCGGTGTGATTCGTCGTCACCCCGACATTAAACTCACCCGTCAGCCGGACGACATTGCCGCCTTGGCCGCGTTGCAGGGCGAACTGCTCGACGCACTATGGCCAACCCTGGAAGTCGGCGGCATGCTGCTGTATGCCACCTGTTCGACCTTGCCGACCGAGAACACCGAAGTGATCGAAGCGTTTCTCGCTCGTACGCCGGGCGCACGGGAGCTGGACATCGCCAGCAACGCCGGCCTCAAGCAGCCCCATGGCCGCCAGTTGCTGGCCCAGGAGGGCGGACATGACGGTTTCTACTACGCCAAACTGATCAAGATCGCCGCCGCACGCGGTTAAAACCGATTCGATAGGAGTGACCGGATGAAAATCATCATCCTCGGCGCAGGGCAGGTCGGCGGTTCGCTGGCTGAACATCTGGCCAGTGAAGCCAACGACATCACCGTGGTCGACACCGACGGTGAACGTCTGCGGGATTTGGGCGACCGTCTCGACATCCGCACGGTCCAAGGCCGTGGTTCCTTGCCAACCGTGCTGCGTCAGGCCGGTGCGGACGATGCCGACATGCTGGTGGCCGTGACCAACAGCGATGAAACCAACATGGTGGCCTGTCAGGTCGCTCACACGCTGTTCCACACCCCGACCAAGATCGCCCGGGTGCGCGAGGGGGCCTACCTGACCCGCGCCGAGTTGTTCGACAACGAAGCGATTCCGGTGGATGTGCTGATCAGCCCCGAGCAAGTGGTGACCAACTACATTAAGCGCCTGATCGAACACCCCGGCGCCTTGCAAGTGATCGACTTTGCCGAAGGCAAGGCGCAACTGGTGGCGGTCAAGGCCTACTACGGCGGGCCACTGGTGGGTCAGCAACTGCGCCAGCTACGCGAACACATGCCCAATGTGGAAACGCGGGTCGCGGCGATTTTCCGGCGTGACCGGCCGATCCTGCCCCAGGGCGACACGGTGATCGAAGCGGACGACGAGGTATTTTTCATCGCCGCCAAGGCCAACATTCGCGCGGTGATGAGCGAAATGCGCCGTCTCGACGAAAGAAACAAGCGCATCGTGATTGCCGGTGGCGGGCAGATTGGCGAACGTCTGGCCGAAGCCATCGAAAGCCGTTATCAGGTCAAGATCATCGAGATGAGCCCGGCGCGTTGCCGCTACCTCTCGGACAACCTGAACAGCACCGTGGTACTGCAGGGCAGCGCTTCGGACCGTGACCTGCTGCTGGAAGAAAACATCGCCGACGCCGACATCTTCCTGGCCCTGACCAACGACGACGAAGCCAATATCATGTCGTCGTTGCTGGCCAAGCGCCTGGGGGCGAAGAAGGTGATGACCATCATCAACAACCCGGCCTACGTCGACCTGATCCAGGGCGGCGAGATCGACATCGCCATCAGCCCGCAACTGGCAACCATCGGCACCTTGCTGGCCCACGTGCGCCGCGGCGACATCGTCAGCGTGCACTCCCTGCGCCGCGGCGCCGCCGAAGCCATCGAGGCGATTGCCCATGGCGATGCCAAGTCGAGCAAAGTGATCGGCAAGGCCATCCGCGACCTCGGCCTGCCGCCCGGCACCACCATCGGCGCGATCATCCGCGACGAAGAAGTGCTGATCGCCCACGACGACACCATGATCCAGACCGGCGACCATGTGATCCTGTTCCTGGTGGACAAAAAACACATTCGCGACGTCGAGAAGCTGTTCCATGTGGGGTTGAGTTTCTTCTGATCCGGAATCTGCGATGCCTGATCGTTCGCCTTCGCGGGCAAGCCCGCTCCCACAGGGTCTGGTGTTGTTCACGAAAATTGTGAGCAACAAAGATCTACTGTGGGAGCGGGCTTGCTCGCGAAGGCGGTCCAACGGCCAACAGATCAATCACTGACACCACCGAGGAAGCCCGCCATGCTCGACTCCCTGGAAAAAATGCTCGCCAAGGGTGTGGATAACTCACTGCTGCGCTTCGGCCTGGGCAAGGGCTATCTGGACCTCGGCGAATTCGCCCGAGCCGCCGAACACTTCCAACGCTGCGTCGAACTCGACCCCAAGTATTCAGCGGCGTGGAAACTGTTGGGCAAAGCCCACCAAGGCCAAGGCGATCTACCGGCAGCCCGCCAGGCCTGGGAACAAGGCCTGGAAGCCGCCCGCGCCCACGGCGACAAACAGGCGGAAAAGGAAATGACTGTGTTCCTCAAAAAACTGGATCGCCATCCCTGAGCCTCCCCTCAGCCCCCTTCATTGTTGCAATTGGCTGCCTGCTTGAGGTACGTCAGGGCTCGCTGTTCACCCATTGAATCGAGGTAGGTGATTTGCGCATTCACCAACCCGCAGGTCTGGCCACTGTCTTCGGTCAGCGAGAGCACTTTTTCAATGTCCAGATGGGTGCCGTAGGCGTAGGTTTTGCTTGCTGATTTGTCCTGGGCCATGGCGGGTAATGCGCCGGCGCTCAGGGCCGTCATCAGGCAAGCAGTAGCGATGTTTTTCAAGTTCATGGTCGTTTCCCTTCAATGAGTTCGATGGTGTCATCGAGGCGATTCGTGTTGTCTCGATGGCGCTCATTAAAGGCCCGTGAGGTATCTCGGCTGTGTCGAGAAATGCCTCGGTTGGATGGGTTACGTATCTGAGGTGGATTGCGATACAGAGCGATACAATCGCCACTATTTTTTGCCTGGCTCTGGCTTGATCCGGGCTGGAGAAGCTGAACGGCGGTGCGCTGCCAAGCTGCAATAGAGCATCGCCACACTGCGCAATAGATGCGCGCATTTCGGAGAGCAGGGCATGGAACATGTCGATCACGTATTGATCGTGGATGATGATCGGGAGATCAGGGAGCTGGTCGGCAACTACCTGACGAAGAATGGTCTGCGCACCACCGTGGTCGCGGACGGCCGCCAGATGCGGGCCTTTCTCGAAGCCAACCAGGTGGATCTGATTGTGCTCGACATCATGATGCCGGGGGATGACGGACTGCTGCTGTGCCGCGAACTGCGCGCCGGAAAGCACAAGGCGACACCCGTGCTGATGCTGACGGCTCGCACCGACGAGACCGACCGCATCATTGGCCTGGAAATGGGCGCCGACGACTATCTGGCCAAGCCCTTCGCGGCCCGGGAGCTGCTCGCGCGCATCAACGCTGTGCTTCGGCGTACCCGCATGCTGCCGCCCAACTTTGTCGTCAGCGAAAGCGGCCGCCTGCTCAAGTTCGGTCGGTGGCGCCTCGACACCACCGCCCGCCATCTGCTGGATGAAGACGACACGCTCGTTTCCCTGAGCGGCGCCGAGTACCGGCTGCTGCGGGTATTTCTCGATCATCCTCAGCGGGTACTGAGTCGCGACCAGTTGCTCAACCTGACCCAGGGCCGTGACGCGGACATCTTCGACCGTTCCATTGACCTGCTGGTCAGCCGCGTGCGTCAGCGCTTGCTGGATGACGCGCGCGAACCGGTCTACTTGAAGACGGTGCGCAATGAAGGCTACGTCTTTACCTTTGCCGTCGAAATGCTTGAGGAGCAAGCATGAAACTCGCCTTGCAATGGCCTCGCACGCTGGCCTCGCGGCTGTGGCTGGTGTTCCTTGTCGGTCTGATCCTCGCCCAGTCCCTGACGTTCGCAGCCCAGTACTACGAACGCTACCAAAGCACCAAGATCGCCATGTTGGGCAACTTCGAACACGACACGGCGACCTCCATCGCCATCCTCGACCGTCTGCCTGCCGCCGAGCGCCCGGAGTGGACCAAACGTCTGCAGCGGCGCAACTATGACTATTTGCTGCGCGAACATGATCCTGGCATTCCACTCGCCTCGAACGATCTCGCGGCGACGGCGGCGCAGTCACTTCAAGTCGCGCTGGGCCGCAACTATGACCTGACCTTTGTCGAAATCCCGGGTCCACGTCAGCATTTCCAGGCCCAGGTGCGACTGGCTGACGGCAGCCCGGTCACCATCGATGTGCGCCCGTCGGTCAAGCCGTTGTCGCCCTGGTTGCCCTTTGTCCTGTTCGGTCAGCTGGTGTTGATGATCGGTTGCACCTGGCTTGCCGTGCGCATCGCGATACGCCCCCTCAGCCGCCTGGCCGAGGCGGTCGAAAATCTCGACCCGAACGCACATCCCGTTCAGTTGGATGAAACCGGCCCACGTGAAGTGGCCTACGCCGCCCGGGCCTTCAACAGCATGCAGTCGCGCATCGCCGCTTACCTGAAAGAACGCATGCAATTACTGGCGGCCATTTCCCATGACTTGCAGACGCCCATCACGCGCATGAAGCTGCGCGCCGAGTTCATGGACGACTCGCTGGAGAAGGACAAACTGGGCAACGACCTGAACGAAATCGAGCACTTGGTGCGCGAAGGTGTTGCCTATGCTCGCAGTGTCCACGGTGCGACTGAAGCCAGCTGCCGCATCAGTCTGGACTCCTTTCTCGACAGTCTGGTGTGCGACTACCAGGACACCGGTCGTGAGGTCAGCCTGCGCGGCAAGAACGGCGCGATCATCGAGACACGTCCCCATGCCTTGCGCCGTATTCTGGTGAACCTGGTGGATAACGCGCTGAAGTACGCCGGCACCGCCGAGGTGGAAATCCGCCGCGACACGAGCGCTGGCGTTTCGATCGATGTCCTTGACCGTGGCCCGGGCATTCCTGAGGAGGTCCTGGCCGAGGTGGTCAAGCCGTTCTATCGGGTAGAAAGCTCACGCAACCGCAGCACAGGCGGCACCGGCCTGGGCCTTGCCATCGCTCAGCAGTTGGCCGTCGCGGTTGGTGGCTCACTGAGCCTGCGCAACCGCGATGGCGGTGGTCTTTGCGTGACCCTCAACTTCGGCCTCGACCGATAGGCCGCGCTGGCTGCACGTCTAGTGCAGCCGCTACCGTTCGGATTCAGGGGCATTTGTAAGCCACTGTATCCAGCGCCTTCGCAGACTCAAAACAACGCATAACCGCCGGTTGCCGAACATAGCCGGTATACATCCCCTTGCAAGAATTCTCCCCATCGAATCGCCATCGGACCCCGTTTGGCGAGCCCTGACGTAAGGAGACCTTGTCATGAATACCCAATCCTACCGCCCTCAAGGCTGGCAGCTGTTCGGCCTGATTGCAGCCTTGGTGGTGGCGATGAGCATCGCGGCCGTCGCGGCACAACCCGACCTTGTCGAGGGCCTGCGCAGCGCCATCCGCGCCACCGCCCGTTCTTCCTTCGCACTGTTTCTGATCGCGTTCACCGCGTCGGCGTTTGCCGTACTGGTGCCTTCACCGCTCTCCAAGACACTGGTTCGCGAGAGGCGCTTCATCGGCCTCGCCTTTGCCTTCTCCCACCTGATACATGCCGTGCTGATCTACGGGTATGGGCAGCTCAATACCGAGTTCTGGCCAGCCCGCACCGTTGCCAACAACATCCCGGGTGGGACCGCCTACGCCTTCATCCTGCTGATGGCCATGACCTCATTCAAAGCGCCCGCCCGACTGCTGGGACCCAAGGCATGGAAGACATTGCATGTCACCGGCATGTGGGTCATCGCCGCTGTATTTGCCTTCTCCAACTTCAAACGTATCCCGATGAGCGACTGGTACGTGCTGCCTTTCGGCCTCATCTGCGCCGCCGTGGCGATCCGACTGGTCGGCAAGCTGGCTATGGCCAACAAACGCAGCCAAGCCAGGCAAGCGTCGATGCGCCGGGCAGCGCTCGCCTCCTGATCATCCAGACGAGCGGCCCAGCATAGCGGTCCGGAACAAGCGAAGCGGCTTTCTCAAGCGCGACATATCTCTGCATTAGATTTTTCAGAAGCAATCATCCCGATTGCCGACATCAAGGAAGCGAAAATGAGCCCTAGCACCCATACCTCTCAGGCAGTCCATCCAGCCCAGGCCGGCAGCTACATCACCACCCAGGACGGCGTACAGCTCTACTACAAAGACTGGGGCCCGAAAGATGGGCAAGTGGTCACCTTCAGCCATGGCTGGCCGCTGAATTCGGATAGCTGGGAATCTCAGATGTTGTTCCTGGCGGACAAAGGCTATCGGGTGATCGCCCACGACCGCCGCGGCCATGGCCGCTCCAGCCAGCCGTGGGAGGGTAACGACATGGATCACTATGCCGATGACCTGGCCGCTGTGATCAACACCCTGGACCTTAACGACGTCACCCTGGTGGGTTTCTCAACCGGTGGTGGAGAAATCACCCGCTACATCGGCCGCCACGGTACCGATCGGGTGAAGAAGGCCGCACTGATCAGCGCCGTTCCACCGATGATGCTCAAGACTGAAGACTACCCAGGCGGCCTGCCGATCGAGGTGTTCGACGGCCTGCGCCAGGCCTCACTGGACAACCGCTCGCAGCTGTATCGCGACATCGCCTCTGGCCCGTTCTTCGGCTTCAACCGCGACGGGGCGAAAGTCTCCCAAGGGCTGATCGATTCGTTCTGGGTGCAGGGCATGCAAGCGGGTCACAAAAACACCTATGACTGCATCGCGGCGTTCTCGGCGACGGATTTCCGCGCCGACCTGGCCAAATTCGACTTGCCGACACTGATTGTGCACGGCGACGACGACCAGATCGTCCCGATTGAAGCCTCCGCCCATGCTGCCGCCAAGCTAGTGCAGAACGCCGAGTTGATCGTCTACCCGGGCGCGCCACACGGTCTGACCGACACCCACAAGGACCGCCTCAACCAGGATCTGTTGGACTTCCTGGGCCAGTAAGCCCATCGCACCCTCCAATAAATGAAAAGGAATGATCATGCGCACTATCAAATCGCTCTTGGCCGTCACCCTCACCGCTGGACTGGCACTGACATCACTCCATAGCGCCGCCGCGCAACCCGACGCCGCCAAGCCCACCGTCGTGCTGGTGCATGGCGCATTCGCCGAATCGTCCAGTTGGAATGGGGTTGCCGCTCAGTTGCTGAACCAGGGTTACCCGGTTGTTGCAGCGGCTAACCCGCTGCGCGGGGTAAAGCAGGACGCCGATTATGTTACCGACATCGTCGAGCAGACCGCTGGCCCGGTGATCCTGGTGGGTCACTCCTACGGCGGGGCCGTGATCACTAACGCAGTGCACGACAACCCCCGGGTCAAGGCGCTTGTCTACGTCGCGGCGTTCGCGCCGGACAAAGGCGAAACCGCCATCGAACTGTCCGGTCGTTACCCTGGCGGCACCCTTGGGCCGACCTTGGCCGCTCCGGTGCAGTTGGACGACGGCAATAAGGACCTCTACATCCAGCAGGACAAATTCGGCCAACAGTTTGCCGCCGACGTTCCGGCAGCCGACTCCGCGCTGATGGCTGCCACCCAACGTCCCATCAGCGAGGCTGCCTTGAAGGAAGCGTCGGGCGACCCGGCCTGGAAAAAACTGCCGTCCTGGTTCATCTACGGTTCGGCGGACAAAAACATTCCCGAGGCCGCCCTGAAGTTCATGGCCGAACGCGCTGGCTCGAAAAAGACCGTCACCGTCCAAGGCGCCTCCCATGTGGTGATGACGTCCAACCCGGGGAAAGTGGCGGAGCTGATCATTGAAGCGGCGCAGGCCAGTTCCAAAGGGTGATCGCGTAAAGCGGGTCGACTGACCCAAAAAGCCTGGTTCGTTCACCCGTTAGTTGCTTCGAGAAGAGCCGAAAAACCCGGCGCAGGAGGCCGGGTTTTCATTGCGAAGCACTCATAAAAAAGTCCACCCCCCAATCCACTGTCGATCCGCTAAAAGCTCAGACGGCGCAAAACCTGTGGGAGCAAAGCTTGCTCGCGATAGCGGTAGATCAGCCAGACCCGTTGTCGACTGACCTGCCCCAAACGCGAGCAAGCTTTGCTCCCACAGGTTTGTGGCTAAACTGACCGGCATTCCCCGCTTCCCGATCCACCAAGCTGAAATGATTTGAATCCAATCCGCCCCTTGGAGAGAATCGCCACCTTTACCCCAAAAGGATGCGGGCGATGAAGTTCGAAGGGAATTTCCAATACATGGGCAATCACGGGATCGTCTTCAACGTCTCGCAGATTACCCTCACCGACAGCGAACGCGGACGCCTGCGTGAGCTGCATTTTGGCGAGGCGAAAAGCGCCCACTATGAAGTCAACTACAAGGTCGTCGAGGTGTACGACAAGATGCTGGCCAAGAGTCTGCCGTGCGTGATGATGATCGGCATCTCCAAACCGCTGACCAGGCAACAGGGCGATGCCCTCAATGCCCAACGCACCACTATTGCCAACCTTTCAGCCACGGCCTTCACTGCCGCCGCCAAGGCCGTGGCGCCCTCTTACGTGGCGGCATCTGTAGGGGCCGGTGTGCGCATGTACGCCAATGAAATCCTGCCCACCTACCATGCTGGCGACGTACTGGTCAGCATCGAGGCGCAGGTCAACGGCGGTATCGGCCCGCAACGCACCCTCTCGACATTGATCATCAAGGCCTGACCGGAGACGTACATGTCCGAAATTACTCAGTTGGTCATTGCCTTGG
The DNA here is from genome assembly GCF_014268615.1 of Pseudomonas tehranensis. GTDB lineage: Bacteria > Pseudomonadota > Gammaproteobacteria > Pseudomonadales > Pseudomonadaceae > Aquipseudomonas > Aquipseudomonas tehranensis. Next base: position 104,829 of record NZ_JABWQV010000002.1, read on the forward strand.
TGTTGTCCTTTCTGCTTGATCGGTTCCTCAAGCCCTATCTGCTACGCAAGTGGCTCGGCGTGGCGTTGGTGGCGGCGGGTGCGGTTGGTTGCGTGGTGGCAGGTCAGAGCCGTTTGTTGGGGTTTGATCTGGGGTTGCTGTCGGTTTTTGCCGTGGCGATAGGGATGGGATTGTTCATGAAGCGGCGGCGGTTTGAGTAGGTTGACTGAGAAGAAGGGGCCAGACGGAATATCAGAAAATAATCTGTCCCCTCATTCTTATACCTTGCCGGAGTTTTGAAATGATTGATGAGCCATTCTTTCCTTACCAGAGCCTAGCGTCCGACTTACTCGCATTTCTACCCGAGGACAGCACGGACGGATCTCACGATCTTTCTCATATTCACCGAGTATGGATAAATGTTCGGCGGCTACAGGAAAAAGAAGGTGGGGACTTAGAAGCATTGCTCGCAGCAACCATTTTGCATGATTGTGTGGCAGTCGAGAAAAACTCTCCATTACGAGCGCAAGCATCAACGCTTTCGGCCAAGAAAGCCGCCTCTATTTTGGAACGTATGAGTTGGTCTACATCGCGAATTGAGCTAGTTGCTCACGCGGTAAAGACCCACAGCTTCTCAGCAGGCTTCGAGCCCCGCACGCTAGAGGCCAAAATTCTTCAGGACAGTGACCGATTAGACGCCATCGGCATGGTGGGAGTCGCACGCTGTTTCTACATTTCTGGGCGAATGGGCTCTGCGCTGTACGATTTTACAAATCCCGAAGCCGTAGGCAGGGAGTATCAAGACAAACGTTTCGCCATTGAGCATTTCCACACAAAATTACTCAAACTTGCTTCGGGATTCCAGACAGCCGAAGGTGCTCGGGTGGCAGCGGTTAGGCATGCGCGTCTCAATAGTTTTCTAGATGATTTTATGGAGGAGATCGGAGCACCAGGACGAACGGAGTTGTGACATGGGTGATATTCAGTTAGGCAGGTGACATCGCCAGACGCTTACGCACATGTCCGAAATTACCCTCTGGTCATGGCCTCGGTGTTGTCCTTTCTGCTCGATCGGTTTCTCAAGCCGTATCTGCTGCGCACGTGGCTGGGAGTAATGTTGGTGGCGGCGGGCGAGGTTGGCTGCGTTGTGGCAGGTCAGAGCCGTTTGTTGGGGTTTGATCTGGGGTTGCTGTCGGTTTTTGCCGTGGCGATAGGGATGGGATTGTTCATGAAGCGGCGGCGGTTTGAGTCGGTTGGCTGAAGATGAGAAGAGGGCTGAATATCAAAAAATAAATCCCCATATTCCCAACTCTTTCAATCCCACCTTCAAGGACCGAACCCGTGATTGCATCCCCCACCAAACTGCTCTTCCTACCTGGCGCCTCGGGTAACACCCGGTTCTGGCATCCGGTTGCCGAACGCCTGACCCTTCCAGCGCGGCAGGTCCATATCGGCTGGCCCGGCTTTGGAGACACTCCGCCCGTGCCTGGCATAGCCGGCATGGAAGACCTGGCGACTCGCGTGCTGGCCGAGATCGACCGGCCCACAGCGCTGGTGGCGCAGTCCATGGGCGGTATCGTCGCCGTGCTTGCGGCGCTTGAGCGCCCCGAACTGATCACGCACCTGATACTGACCGTCACCTCTGGCGGAGTGGATATGTCTGATCTGGACGCGCAGGACTGGCGCGCGGATTTTGCTGCCGCCAACCCGACGCTGCCGAGGTGGTTTCTCGACGACCGCACCGACCTCACGCTCCGGTTGGCCGAGTTGCGCATGCCGGTGCTCCTCCTCTGGGGAGACGCTGATCCTATCAGCCCCGTTCGCGTCGGCCAGCGCCTTGCTGAGTTGTTACCCCATGCGGATCTACACGTTTTCTCTGGGGCCGATCATGACCTGGGTTTTACTCACGCAGATGAGGTGGCGAGGTTGATTGAGAGGCATCTGGGTTGTGGGTGAGCGAAGTATCGTTGAGTAAAAAAGGGGACTTATTTTCTGGAAGTAATTCTGTCCCCCTATTCCTAGGATTGCCTGCTCAAGGTTCTCCGGGACACCGCCGCCATCCCACAGTGGGAAGTCCTCAGGCACCGCTTGCCGGCTTTGCAAAGTGCGGAGACTGCCCGAACGACTCGATCAACAGTTCTGTGAGTACGTGGATCTTGCGAGCCGGATGGAGCCCCGGTGGGCGGACAACATAGGCACCTGCCGGAGGCGGTGGGTACCGGGTCATGATGGGCACCAGCGCCTGCGACCTCACGCTTTCATAGGTCAGGCAATCCGGCAGATAGGCAACCCCCAACCCTGCGACGGCGGCGGCGACCAGAGCGATGCCGTTATCAGCCTTGAAGCGCCCCTGCGGACGAACCGTAACCACCTTGTCGCCATCCATGAACTGCCAGGATTCGGTGCCCTGCATGAGCGCCTCGTGTGCGGACAGCTCCTCGGGCGATTCAGGTGCGCCATGGGCGCTGATATAACCGGGGCTGGCGACGAGCTTCGTATAAATCGGGCCGATACCCCTTGCAATCAGGTTTGAGTCCGGCAGGTAGCCAACGCGTATCGCACAGTCAAAACCTTCGGCGATCAGATCGACGAAGCGATCGCTGTAGCTGGTCTGAATATGAAGCAAGGGATGACGGCGGGCCATTTGCGCCAGCATCGGCGCAAAGTGAGTCGGCCCAAAAGAAAGCGGGGCGGCAATGCGCAACCGACCGCGAAGGGGACCGGAGGGCAGCATCGTTTCCTTTGCTATGTCGATCTCGGCGCAGACCCTGGCCGCATGCTCGCGAAAAGTGGTTCCAGCCTCAGTGAGGGCGGCCCCGCGAGTGGTCCGCGCCAGCAACTGGACACCCAGTTCCGCCTCCAGCCGCACCAGCCTGCGGCTGACGATCGATTTGGATACGCCTAGCCGGAGGGCCGCAGGCGAAATACCGCCGGCATCAGCGACTTCTACAAAGGTTTGCAGCGCTTCGATATCCAAAATCAGCGTTCCTCATTCTGCAACACAGAAAGCCTCGAGATGCTACTACTGGGTCAAGTGACGCAACAGCACAATCCTGCTTCCTGGTGACGCTGTCTCTCTATGACAGGTCGTCCGGAAAATGAATCACCTTCAACGCAGTGCAGACCTCAACCGCTCGCCCATCCAAAAGCGAGCGCTTGAACCGTCCACACGCAAATGACAACTAGAAGCAGGAGCAGCAAATGACAAGCGAGGCAATCCGCAACCCTCTGACCGACCACCTCTTGTCGCCTGAAAACTCGGCGCTGATCATCATCGACTACCAGCCCATCCAAGTGTCCTCGATCCGTTCGATGCCGCGTGACGAATTGGTGTTCAACATCACGAGCGTGGCCAAGGCGGCCATCAACTACAACCTTCCGATTATCCATTCGACGGTCAATGTCGCTACCGGTCGCAACAAACCGCCCATTCAGCAGTTGCAGAACGTACTGGGACATTTGCCTACTTACGATCGGACATCGATCAACAGTTGGGAGGACGTCGAGTTCAAACAGGCGGTTAAAGCCACTGGCCGCCGCAAACTCATCATGACCGCGCTCTGGACTGAAGCGTGCCTGACCTTTCCGGTACTCGATGCCATACAGGAAGGTTATGAAGTCTACGTGCCGGTTGATGCTGTCGGCGGTACATCCGTTGCCGCGCACGAAGCCGCGTTACGGCGAATCGAGCAAGCGGGGGCGAAACTGATCAGTCGCGTGCAGATGTATTGCGAACTCCAGCGCGATTGGGCGCGTGAATCGACCGTCCCAGGCTTTATGGGCGTGTTTGAAAACGCTGACGGATTCAACGCCGAAAAGGCCTTGTAGACGTTAACCAAGAACGTCTGTGGCCGATGAGGTGACGACGGTGAGACCTGTGGACACAGGTCTCATTTCTAATTCTTGATCGGATGTGCAGGTATTGCCCTGGGCAGATGAATCCGAGGTGGGTTTACAGAAAAGGTCCCCTTTCACACCTAACAACTCAAACCCCGTGGCGAGGGAGCTTGCTCCCGCTTGAGTGCGAAGCGCTCACAAAAAATTACCAAGCCCCTGTCTAGGCCTATTTAGCGCAACTAGGACAGAGATGATTGATGTGCTGGAAATACACAGTCCCTGCGCTGGTGACATTTAGAAGGCCATCGTTCAGCTCTACAGGGAGAACGTTGGCGAGTGCCCCAAGCGTTGAATGCTAGGCTTGGTCTCTGAGATACCTTGTGGTGTATCGCTGCTTTGAGCATCTAAGCGCCATGGTTGCTTCTGGCCGAGATCCAGCGCCAACCCCGCTGGGGTTTTCCCACGTTTCGTTAGCGAGCCTCCAGCCCTTGTGTATGCGCATTGTAGTGCTGTCCCTGGTCCTCACGCTGTTCGGCTGCGCTACCGCGTCGGACCCGCCGAGGGGCGAGGGTGGCGATTGGCGGTCCTTCTATATAGTGAATCATGGCCTGCATACCGGGTTGGTCATTGCGCGCTCCGATCTACTTCAGGTGCTTCCCGCACTGGCCGAAGCGTTTAGCGACGGCGACTTTGTTGAGTTCGGTTGGGGTGACGAGGATTTTTACCGAGCCCCACAGGCCACCTTGAGCCTCGCCCTGCGAGCCTTGTTCGGGTCGACGGCAACCGTGCTGCATGTGGTCAAGATTGACGGGGACCCCAGGCGGCGTTTCGCCGCAAGCGAGGTCATCGAAGTGCGGGTGACGGAGGACGGCTACCAACGACTGCTCGCGTTCGTGGCCGGGACCTTCACCCGTTCAGCGACGGGCACCTTGGTGGTGCTCGGGCCTGGCCTGTATGGAGAGAGCCGGTTCTACCAGGCCGAGGGTAGCTATTCGCTGTTTTATACCTGCAATACCTGGGTCGCAGAGGCGCTGGCCGCGAGCAGTTGCCCCATATCGCCTACGGCGGTGATTACTGCGGGGAACGTCATGTCGCAGTTACGCCGGGCGACAGCGGTCGGTGCGTCCTGCCTGGCTAGCCGCTAATCCATGCCTGACGGCGGGGGTGTATTCCAGTGATGCTGACATCCAGTTTCCAGTGAATGTGACTCACCCAAAGTCCTGTTTGCGAAATTGCATCCCACGTGTATCAGAAATAAAGTGGCCACTTGCCCCTCTACCGAATATTCATATGCCGCATTTCAGGTTTTTCTGCATCAACGCATTCTGAAGCGTTACACCCCGACGGATCGGAAATCCTCGCTCTACGACATAAAAACCATGCAATACAAAGAATGGTTCAGCCGTTTTGCTGACATGAGAAGTAAGCTCGCTGATTCCAAGCAACTTGGCTTTTTCATGAATGCGATTCATTAATAAAGAACCTATTCCCCGCCGGGGATGATTACCCGACACAAAAAAATGGTCGATGTAACCGTTCGGTTGAATGTCGGCGTAGCCTACTATTTCGCCGTCGATCTCAGCCACGAACGGACGGAGATCTCGAAGATGATTCGCCCAGAGCTTCGGATCAAGATCAGCAGGAGCCCAGGCTTCGATTTGATCGTGGGTGTAATCTCTTGACGCAATATCGTGAATGGCAGAGTAAAAGACGTGGAACAACGCAATCTCATCTCCGATTCTGAACCGTCGAATCGCCACATTGTTTCTCGAAAGGTGTCCAAAAAAATCGGTGTCTGTCATACCCGCTGCAAAATCAGAAATAAACTGCCCCAAGTTCCATAGAAACGTGCGAAGGATGCCTTCTGGCCGTTTTCAGCCTTTCGCTAAAAGCGCTGTGTGGGAGGTGAGGAGCGGTTGTTGTTGGAAGAGTTCTTGTTTAGAGAGAACTCGTCCACGTCTATGGATGAACGCACCAAAACCCGACGCAGAACGCCGGGTTTTTCCGTTGGGAACAGCCTACCTACCGCCCCGGCTCCACATTATCCAATACCTGATTCGCCAACAACGAGCTCAGCTCAATCAACTGCTGAATCCCCAGCGCAAAATGACGCCGCGAGCCTTTCAGGTCGAACGCCAGATCAGCAGCCATGGCATCGGCTGAAGCTAAGGTTTCACTGAGATTAGCGAGCAGGCATTCGTTATCGAGGCCTCTCACGACGGTGAATAGCTGGCCCGGTTTGGGGTCGTCTTGGGATTTATCCGGTTTCGGTAACAAGTAGTGATCAAGCACGCGTTTGGTGGTTTCGTCTTGCTTCTTGGCTTTGGATTGTGCGGATGTAGAGGTGGAATCTGCTTCCGGCGGATTCGGGGTAATTTTGAACATAAGCTTCGGTTCCTGATGTGATGCCGACACCCCGAAGCTACTAAACAATGGGGTGGCAGCTGTACGCAGGTTAGTAGACCGGGGAACCGAAGAAGCCGGCGCGCCTGAGCGCCCTGCGTACAGCCACCATCAAGAACAGAGTCGGGCCCTGTTTGAGACGCGCTTGTACAACTTCGATTACCTCGGGCTACTAAACCCGACCACTGATGGGCAGTGGCAGGAAGACAATAGAACCCCGGAACAAGGCGCACAAGCGGGCGGATTCTGGCGTAGTTGTAGGCAAAGGCGCAAGGATTCGTGGCTGGATAGAGCGGTGTAGGTGAGGGCTGTAGGAGGGAGGTTTTTTGGCGATGCGGGCGGGCGTTCTCCTTTGGATCCGCGTCGATTTCATCGCGAGCACGCTTCCATTTCCTGACACCCGCCCCCTGTGGCGAGGGAGCTTGCTCCCGCTGGCCTGCGCAGCAGGCCCTGCATTTCTTCAGGCAAACCGCATCGTCCGGTTTTGCGACTGCTGCGCAGCCGAGCGG